>CAJXMI010000006.1 GCA_913056145.1 uncultured Spiribacter sp. | reverse complement strand
TCCCGATGTGGTGATTACGGATATCCGTATGCCGCATCTGGACGGTCTTACCCTGATGCAGCGCTTTCACGAGCACGATGAATCGCTGCCGGTAATCGTTATTACCGCCCACTCCGACCTCGATGCCGCGGTATCGGCCTACGAGGGCGGCGCGTTCGAGTATCTGCCAAAGCCCTTTGATGTGGAGGAGGCCGTGGATTTGGTGCGGCGTGCTGCCGCGGCCGCGCGGTCGGCGGCACCGCCCGATGCAAGGCGCGAGAATCTGCCCGAGATCATTGGCGAGGCACCGGCCATGCAGGAGGTGTTCCGCGCCATTGGCCGGCTGTCGCGCTCCAATATCACGGTACTTATCAACGGCGAGTCGGGCACCGGCAAGGAGCTGGTGGCGGGGTCGCTCCATCGGCACAGTCCGCGGGCGGCCAAGCCGTTTATTGCCCTCAATATGGCGGCGATTCCGCGTGACCTGATGGAATCAGAGCTCTTTGGCCACGAGAAGGGGGCGTTTACCGGCGCGCATCAGGTACGCCGCGGCCGCTTTGAGCAGGCGGACGGCGGGACGCTTTTCCTTGACGAAATCGGTGATATGCCAGCCGAGCTGCAGACGCGGCTGCTGCGCGTGCTCGCCGACGGCGAGTTCTATCGGGTGGGGGCACACACGCCGATGCGCGTGGATGTGCGCATCATTGCCGCCACGCATCAAAACCTCGAGCAGCTCGTGGAGGACGGGCGTTTTCGCGAGGATCTCTTTCATCGCCTCAACGTGATCCGTATCCACTGCCCGGCGCTGCGGGAGCGCGCCCAGGACATCCCGGCGCTTGCCGAGCATTTCCTGCTCCGCGCGGCGCGCGAGCTCAACGTCGAGCCCAAGCAGCTGACCCCGGAGGTCGAGGCGTCTTTTCGCCAGTTGCCCTGGCCGGGCAATGTGCGCGAGCTCGAGAACACCTGCCGCTGGCTCACGGTGATGGCAAGCGGGCGCGAGGTGCAAATGGATGATCTGCCGCCCGAGCTGGCGGCCGATACCGAGATGCGGGCGGAGCCGGGGGCGGTCGATTGGGAGACCGCACTCTCGCGCTGGGCCGATCGCAAGGTGGAACAGGGAGCGGGGTCCCTCGCCGAGGCGCAGACACGCCTGGAGCGCATCCTGATCGAGGCGGCGTTGCGGCGCACTGGCGGCCGGCGCCAGGATGCGGCACGCCTCCTGGGCTGGGGGCGCAACACGCTGACGCGCAAGATCCGGGATCTGGAGATGCAGGTATGATGGACTCATGCCGCTTCATGTCGTACTCCACAGCCCCGAGATACCGCCCAATACCGGCAACGTCATTCGTCTGTGCGCCAACAGCGGCGCGCAGCTGCATTTGATCCGGCCGCTGGGGTTTGCCCTGGATGACCGCCGCATGCGCCGCGCGGGGCTCGACTACCACGAGCTGGCCACCGTTGAGGTGCATGACGATCTGGCGGCGCTGACCGAGCGCATCGGCCCGCGGTGCCTGTGGGCATTCACCACCCGCGCAACGCGGCGGTTTGATGCGCCTTGCTATCAGCCCGACGATGTCCTGCTCTTTGGCAGCGAGACGGCGGGCCTGCCCGGTCCGGTTCTGGAACAAATCCCGCCCGCCCAGCGGTTGCGCCTGCCCATGCGGCCCGGTAATCGCAGCCTTAATCTGTCGAACAGCGTGGCGGTGGCCGTCTACGAGGCCTGGCGCCAGCTGGATTACGCGGGGTCGGTGTAGGCGAGGTCCGGGCGCGGCTAGCGCGGGGCGGCAAATTCCGTTCGTGGGGCCCGCTGCATCAGGGCTTCGGCGGCGGCGAGCGGCGTCCAGCGGCCTTCCACCACTTCCTGGACGGCACTGCAGATGGGCATTTCCACCTCGAGGCGCGCGGCCAGCAGGCTCAGTTCGCCGGCGGTGCGCACGCCCTCCACCACCTGTCCGATTGAAACAGCGGCAGCGTCGATTGACTCGCCGCGACCAAGGGCAAGGCCCATGCGACGATTCCGCGACTGGTCGTCGGTGCAGGTCAGAATGAGATCGCCCATCCCGGCAAGCCCGGTGAGGGTGGCATCGCGGGCGCCGAGGCGCTCGCCCAGGCGGCGCACTTCGGCCAGGCCACGGGTAATGAGACCGGCGCGGGCATTGGCCCCAAAACCCAGGCCATCGGCGATGCCGGTGGCAATGGCCAGCACGTTTTTAACGGCGCCGCCCAGTTCCACGCCAACGATATCGTCGCTGGTGTAGACGCGAAAGCGTGCGTCGTGAAAGGCATCGGCCAACTGATCGGCGCAGTCGCGCCGGGTGCTGGCAAGGGCAACGGCGGTGGGCAGGCCCGCCGCCACCTCGCCGGCAAAACTGGGCCCTGATAACACCGCCAGGGGGTGGCCGGGCAGCTCGCGCTCGGCACGCGCGTGAAGCAACCCCCCGCCGGCGGCCTCCAGCCCCTTGGTGGCCCAAACCACCGGCATCGAGGCCGGCAACAGGCTGCCAAGCTGCGCGGTGAGCCCGGCAAAGGCCGCGCTCGGTATTGCGAGCAGGACGGCGTCGGCATTGCTAATGGCCCGCTCAAGGTCGGGCTCGGGCTGGATGGCGTCGGGCAGCGGGAAGTTGGGCAGATAGCGTTGGTTGACGCGGGTCTTTGCCAGACGCCGGAGCCGCTCGGGATCATGCCCCCAGAGCCGCACCGTGTGCCCGTTGCGTGCCAGCACCAGGGCGAGGGCCGTGCCCCATGACCCCGCGCCCAGTACCGCAAACACCCGCATGGGGTCAGTCGCCGTCGCCCGTGCCCGTCTCGGCGTCGCCGGCGGGGGCATCGGCCGCTGCGGCCTCCTGCTGACGGCGACGGGCATAGAGGGCATCGAAGTTGACCGGCGAGAGTGTCATCGGTGGAAAACCGGCCTTGGTAGTGAGGTCAGAGACCGCCTCGCGTGCATAGGGGAAGAGGACCCCGGGGCAGTAGGCGCCGAGCAGCTGCTCCAGCGTAGCGCCTTCGAAGCCGGCCACCGTGAAAACGCCGGCCTGATGGACCTCGCAGAGATAGATGGTCTTATCGTCTTTTTGCGCCGTCACGGTCACCGTGACCACCACCTCGTAGAGATCCTCATCCAGGCTTTCCTGGCGGGTGTTCAGCTCGACCCGCGCCTCGGGCTTCCAGGCCTCGCGGAACACCTGCGGTGTCGCGGGGGTCTCGAGCGAGCAGTCCTTGAGATAGACCTTCTGGATTGCGAATTGCTGCTGGCCTGCCTCGCCGGCGCCGGCGGCGGGCTGGGTGGCGTTCCCGTTGGGCGTATCAGCCATCGTGGCTCCCCTGTTGACATACTGTGAATGAATGAATGGGCACTCAGCCGCGACCCTCGGTGGGCAGGCTGGCCTCGCGCCAGGCATTGAGCCCGCCCTTGAGCTGATGGACATCGCTCCAGCCCTGGGCGGTGAGGGCGTTCACGGCCTTGAGGGTGCGCTGACCGCTGTCGCAATAGACAATAATCGTACGATCGCTGAAGCGCTTGAGGCGGTCCTGGCGCTTGTCGAGATGTTCCATCGGGATATTGATGGCGCCAGGCAGATGACTTGTCTGGTAGGCGTTCTCGCCGCGCACGTCCACAAACACGGCCTTGTCGCGGTTGTAGAGCTGGGTGGCCTCGCTGGTGGTAAGGGCGGCCCGGCCACGCCGCCAGGCCATGACCTCGTTGGCAACGAACGCCGCCAGCACGATGAGCAGTGCGGCGATGAGCAGCGGATGGTTGATGCTGAATTCTATGACTCTTTCCATGACCCGGCGCTGTTAGCATTGAAGGATGACGCGGGAGTATACCAGTCGAGATGAATAACCGATGAGCCGATGGCTTATGGCGGCCGTGTCGCTGGCGCTGGCCCTGATGCTGGTGCCGTTAAGCCCGTGGGTACTGGCCGATGACAGCGCCGCGCTTGCCGAGCGCGAGGCGCGGCTCGAGGCGCTGCGCGCCGATATTGCCCGCCTGGGTGAAACGCTCGAGGCCGAGCGCGAGCGTGCCGGTGGCCTGGAGGCGGAACTTGCACGCCTCGAGCGGCGCATCGGTGGTGAGCGAACGGCGCTTGCCGATCTGGATGCACAAATACGCGCCAACGCCGCTGCCGTGGCCGAGTTGACCGCGCAGGTCGCCCGCCAGGATGAGCAGGCCATGCACCATCGCCGGTTTCTGGCGGCCACGCTTCGCTCCGCCTATCGGCGAGGCCACACGGGCAGCCTGCAGTTGCTGCTGGGGGAGACTGATCCGGCCCGGCTTCAGCGCCTGCTGGTATATCAGCGCCATATCGGCCAGGCACGAGCCGAGCAGCTCCAGGCCGCGCGGGCGGCGCTCCAGTCCCTGCAAACGCAACGGACCCGGCTGCAGACAGCGCTCGAGCGCCAGGCCGCGGATCGGGCCGAGCGCGCCAAACGCCTTGCCGCCCTGCAAGCCAGCCTGGGCGAGCGCGAGGCGGTGCTCGACCGGCTCGAGGCCAGCATTAATGAGGGCGACCGTGCGCTTGCCTCGCGGCGCGAAGAGGCGGCCGGGCTGACCGCGCTGATCGACGAGCTCGAGGCGCGCCTCGCCCGCCGCGAGACGGCAGCGCCGCCGTCGATCCCGCTCACCGACGCCCGCGGGCAACTCGCCTGGCCCCTCGAGGGGCCCCTGCTGGCGCGCTACGGCACCCAGCGCGCGGGGGATCTCACCTGGACCGGTTTGCTGATCGGGGCGGAGTCAGGGACGCCCGTTCACCCCATTGCACCTGGCCAGGTGGTTTTTGCCGACTGGTTGCGCGGCCTTGGCCTCCTCCTCATCATTGATCACGGCAATGGGTACCTGAGCCTCTACGGACGCAACCAGGCCCTCTATTTTGCTGTCGGAGAGCGGGTAACGCCGCGCGACACGATTGCCACGGTCGGCCGCACGGGCGGGCGCCGCGAGGCGGCCCTCTACTTTGAGCTGCGGGCCGATGGCAAACCGATTGACCCGCTTGCCTGGTTGCAGGCGGCCGATACCCAGAGTTGAGGACCGGAACCATGCGATATCCCCGACTGCTCCGTGCGCTGACCGCGCTCACGCTGGTGGGCCTGGTGCTGGCCAACGCACAGTGGGTGATTGCGCAGCAGGAACCGGTTGACGAGCTGCCGGTCGAGGCGCTGCGCAGCTTCTCCGAGGTCTACGAGCGCATTCAGAGCGATTACGTGGAAGCGGTCGACGACGAGGCCCTGGTGCGCAACGCCATTCGCGGGATGCTGGAAAACCTCGACCCGCACTCGGCCTATCTCGATACCGAGGCCTACCAGCAGCTGCAGGAGGGCACTCAGGGTCGGTTCGGTGGCCTGGGCATCGAGGTGGGCATGGAGGACGGCTTTGTCGAGGTGATTGCACCAATCGACGGCACGCCCGCGGACGCAGCCGGCATGCAGCCCGGCGATCTCATCATTCGCATTGATGGCCAGTCGGTGAAGGGGCTTGATCTGCAGGAGGCCGTCGGGCTGATGCGCGGCGAGCCGGGTACCGCCATTACGCTTGGTGTGCTGCGCGAGGGGCAGGATCAGCCCATGGAGATCACCCTGGAGCGCGCGGTCATTCAGGTGGAGAGCGTGCGGGCGCGATTGCTGGAGCCGGGGTTCGGCTATCTGCGCATCAGTCAGTTCCAGTCGCGAACGGGTGAGGATCTCCTCGCGGCCGTTGATGAGCTGGTCCACGACACCGATGCCCTGGATGGGCTGGTGCTGGATCTGCGCAACAACCCCGGTGGAGTGCTCGACGCCGCCATCGAGGTGGCGGATGCGTTTTTATCGAGTGGCCAGATTGTCTCGACCCGGGGCCGTATCGAGCGCGCCCGCAGCCGCTATACCGCCACACCCAACGACGTGCTGAACGGCGCGCCACTGGTGGTGCTGGTCAACGCGGGCTCGGCCTCGGCGGCCGAGATCGTGGCGGGTGCCCTGCAGGATCACCGCCGCGCCGTCATCATGGGCGAACAGACCTTTGGCAAGGGCTCGGTGCAGACGATTCTGCCACTGCGCAACGGCAATGCGGTCAAACTCACCACGGCGCGCTACTACACGCCCGATGGCCGCTCCATTCAGGCCGAGGGGATCGCCCCCGACGTGGAGATCGCCAATGTAACCGTTCGCGATCGTGACAACGCGCCGGCGGCGATGCGCGAGTCCGATCTGCCGCGGCATTTGCGCAATGCCGAGTCGGATGCCCGGGAGGCGCCCGAGGCAGTAGACGGTGACATCCCCGCCTCGAGCCTTGCCGCGCGCGACTACGCCCTCGCAGAGGCGCTCAATCTGCTCAAGGGACTGCGGATTCTGGGGCGCTAGGGCGCTAGAAAGGGATCAGCGCCGCGGCCAGGCGGCGAGCCAGATGGCCCCGCCCAGGCCGCCCACGATCCAGCTGACCAGGGGCGCCTGTCCCAGCATGGCCGGGGCGCGGCCATCCAGCCCCGCAATCACAAACGCCGAAATGATCAGCGCGCCCCCCACCGAGCCGGCAAAGTTGCGCCGGCCGCTGTGCCGCAGCTCGGTGCGCAGTGCCTGCAGCGTCGCATCCTGGCGCTCGAGGCGTTGGCGGGTGTGGCCGATCTCGATCAGTGCCTCGTCCACCCGCCGGGGCAAGGTCGGCAGAATCTCGCCCAACCGCGGCAGCTCGCGGCGCAGGTTGCGGGCAATCGCCTGGGCGCCCACCTGCTCGCGCATCCAGCGCTCGAGGTAGGGCTTGCCGGTATCCCACAGATCGAGCTCGGGATAGAGCTGCCGCCCCAGTCCCTCAATGGCCAGCAGGGTTTTCTGCAACAGCACCAGCTGCGGCTGGATTTCCATGTTGAAGCGCCGACCGGTCTGGAATAACCGCATGAGCAGGGCACCCAGCGAGATCTCGCCAAGCGGCCGCTCGAAAATGGGCTCGCAGACCGTGCGCATGGCGGCTTCAAACTCATCCACCCGCGTGTCGGCCGGGACCCAGCCCGACTCGACATGCAACTCGGCAACGCGCCGATAGTCGCGGTTGAAGAAGGCCATGAAGTTGTCGGCCAGATAGCGGTGATCCACCGGACTCAGCGAGCCCATGATGCCAAAGTCGACCGCCACATAGCGGGGGTCGGCCGGGTTGGAGACATCCACAAAGATGTTGCCCGGGTGCATGTCCGCATGGAAAAAGCTGTCACGAAAGACCTGGGTGAAGAAGATCTCGGTGCCACGCTCGGCGAGCGCCTTCATGTCGACGCCGGCCGCCTTCAGCCCGTCGATATCGCTGATCTGCAGGCCCTCGATCCGCTCCATCACCATCACCCGCTGGCGCGTGCCGGGCCAGTAGACGTCGGGCACATAGAGCAGCTCGGAGTCCTGGAAGTTACGCCGCAGCTGGGTGGCATTGGCGGCCTCGCGCATCAGATCCAGCTCGTCATGGAGCGTGGTGTCGAACTCCTGAATGACCTCCACGGGGCGCAGGCGATGGCCCTCGCTCCAATAGCGCTGGGCCAGGCGGGCAAAGGTGTAGAGCACCTGCAGATCGCGGGCAATGGCGCGCTCGATGCCGGGCCGGACCACCTTGACGATGACATCACTGCCATCATGCAGCCGCGCGCCATGTACCTGTGCAATGGAGGCCGAGGCCAGTGGCTCGGGCTCGAAATGCGCAAACCAGGCGTCAATCGGCTCCTGGTATTCGGACTCGACGATGGCGCGGGCCTGGGCACCCGGGAACGGGGGCACGCGGTCCTGCAGTCGTGAGAGCTCGGCGGCGATATCGGGTGGCAGCAGGTCGCGCCGCGTCGAGATGATCTGCCCGAACTTGACAAAAATGGGGCCCAGATCCTCAAGGGCCAGGCGGATGCGCTCGGCGCGGCTGAGGCGCTGCCGGCGCAGCCAGGTCCAGGGCATGAACACCCGCAGGAAGCGAAACGGCCGGAACCAGCGGGTGGCGAAAAGCACCTCATCGAGCCCGTAGCGCAGGAGCACGAGGTTGATCTGGGCCAGGCGCAGGAGCAGTGAGGGACGCGCCGTCATTGCCTCGACCCCTTGCGCTCGAGCTGCTGGAGACGGGCCTCCAGACGGTCAACCTCCTCGCGGGCTGCATCCACGTCGGCCAGAAAATGCTGCATCTCGAGGCGGGTGGGCAGCCAGCGTCTCTCCTCGGTGGCCAGCTCGCCCGCGTTGCGCGCCAGGGTATCAACGCTGCGCTGGCCCCACTCCCAACCGGCCTGCGCCCCGCCGGTCATGCGCCGGGCCAGGGTCTCGCCCACCAGCCGCCCCAGCTGGTGCTCAAGATCTACATTGAGGTCGGCAAACAGCGTGCGTACCTCCTGAATGGTGCCAATGTCGCCCCGAAAGGCCACATCGCGGCTGCGCCGGCCACGCGAGAGCACCAGCCCGGTCAGTCCCGCCAGACTGGCCTCGAGGACGACGTCGCAATCGCTCATGTCGGTCTCATCGTGAATGAGCGTCAGCCCGTCCGGGGCAAAAATGCTGC
This sequence comes from uncultured Spiribacter sp., assembly GCA_913056145.1. Taxonomy (GTDB): domain Bacteria; phylum Pseudomonadota; class Gammaproteobacteria; order Nitrococcales; family Nitrococcaceae; genus Spiribacter. The sequence goes on along the minus strand of CAJXMI010000006.1, from coordinate 40,825 downwards.
GCAGCGCGATGGTGCTGTCAGCGAGACGCAGCCCCAGCTCGCGGCCATCCAGCGGGGCGAGCCGCGCGGCGCTCTCCGGGTCAAGCGCCAGGATGCGGTTGATGCCCTGCTCGAGCGGGCCAAGCGGCAGCCAGTCAGTAGACATGGCCGGTGTGGAGCGCGACGATGCCCCCACTCAGGTTGATATAGCCACAGTCTTCAAAGCCCGCTTCTTCCATCATGCCCTGCAGCGTCTCCTGGTCGGGGTGCCGCCGAATGGACTCGGCCAGATAGCGATAGCTGTCGGCGTCGCTCGCAACCAGCCGGCCCATAAGCGGCAGCAGGCGAAAGGAGTAGAGGTCGTACACGGGCTGGAGCGGCGCCAGGTACAGCTGCGAGAACTCCAGGATGACCAGCCGGCCGCCCGGACGCAGGGCCTCGCGCATGGCGGCGAGTGCGCGCGGGATGCGGGTGACGTTGCGCAGGCCAAAGCCAATGCTGATGCGATCAAAGCGGCGCGGCGCAAACGGTAGTTGCTCGGCATCGGCAATCACATAATCGAGATTACCGACCAGGCCGTCGTTCAGAAGGCGGTTGCGACCCTGCTCGAGCATATCGGCATTGATATCGGACACCACGACGCGCCCCTCATCGCCCACGGCCCGGGCAAGTCCGGCACTCAGATCGCCGGTGCCCGCTGCCAGGTCGAGCACCTGCTGGCCCGGCCGGGCGTTGATGAGGCGCAGGGCCTGGCGCTTCCATAGCCGATGCAGACCGCCTGACATGAGGTCGTTCATGAGGTCGTAGCGCGCGGCGACCGAGCTGAATACCTCGCTCACCCGGCGCGCCTTGTCCTCGGCGGGGACGCGCTGATAGCCAAAATCGGCCTCCTCGCGCGGTGTGTCATCGCGTTGTGTCACGGTCCATCGCCTCCCTCACGCTGATAGCCCGCCTCGGCCAGCGAGTCGAGATAGTCCTGCCAGTATCGGTCCCGGTTTTCGCCCAGATCGTAGAGCAGATCCCATGAGTACAGGCCCGTATTGTGGCCATCGTCGAAGTTGATGCGCAGCGCATACTGGCCGACGGGCTCGATCCCGGTAATGCCGACGGCCTCCTTGCCCACCTGCAGCACCGCCTGCCCGGGGCCGTGGCCGCGAACCTCGGCGGATGGCGAATACACCCTCAGGTACTCGGCGCTCAGCTGAAAATGCCGGTCGTTGTCGTAACGCAGCTCGAGCGTTCTGGAGCGCCGGTGAAGGCGGATGTCGGTGGGGGTGCGCCCGGTGTCCTTGCGCTCGGGTCGTTTCATGACAGCCTCACAGGATGTAGCGGCTCAGGTCTTCATTGTCGGCAAGGCCTGCAAGCTGGCGGTCGACGTAGGCGGCATCCACGCTGACGGTCTCGCCGCTGCGATCGGGCGCGGTGTAGGCGATCTCTTCGAGCAGCCGTTCCATGACCGTGTGCAGGCGCCGCGCGCCAATGTTCTCGGTGCGCTCGTTGACCTGCCATGCCACCTCGGCGATGCGCGCCACGCCGTCGCCGGTAAAGCGCAGGCTCACGCCCTCAGTGCTCAGAAGCGCCTCGTACTGACGCACCAGCGAGGCATCGGTGTCGGTCAGGATGCTCACAAAATCCGCGACCTCCAGCGACGCCAGTTCGACGCGAATGGGCAGGCGGCCCTGGAGCTCGGGGATCAGATCCGAGGGTTTGGACAGATGAAAGGCACCCGAGGCAATAAAGAGGATGTGGTCGGTATTGACCATGCCATGCCGGGTCGACACGGTGCTGCCCTCGACCAGCGGAAGCAGATCGCGCTGGACGCCTTCGCGGGAGATGTCGCCCCCTGTGCCCTGCTCGGCACGCCGGGCCACCTTGTCGATTTCGTCGATAAAGACGATGCCGCTCTGCTCGACCGCCTGAATGGCCTGCTGCTTGATCTCCTCGTCATTGACGAGCCGGGCGGCCTCTTCCTCGCGCAGCACTTTCCAGGCATCGGCAATGCGCAGGCGCTGGCGCTGACTGCGCTGGCCGCCAAGGTTCTGGAACATGCCCTGGAGCTGGCTCGTGAGCTGCTCCATGCCGGGCGGGGCCATGATGTCCATCCCGGGTTGCTGGCCTTGCACGTCGATGTCGATCTCGCGGTCGTCGAGTTCGCCCTCGCGCAGCTTCTTGCGCATCTTCTGGCGGGTGCTGTCGAGGCTTGAGTCGGGCTCGCCACCGCTGCGCGCCTGTGGCAGCAGGGCATCGAGGATGCGGTCCTCGGCGGCATCCTCGGCGCGGCTTGCCTGCCGGGCCATGGCCTGCTCGCGCACCATTTTGAGGGCGTTGTCGGTGAGGTCACGGATAACCGACTCGACATCGCGTCCCACGTAGCCCACCTCGGTGAACTTGGTGGCCTCGATCTTGATGAACGGCGCATTGGCAAGGCGCGCCAGGCGCCGGGCGATCTCGGTCTTGCCAACGCCCGTGGGACCGATCATGAGGATGTTCTTGGGCGTGATCTCGGGGCGCAGGGTTGCGTCCACCTGCAGGCGCCGCCAGCGGTTGCGCAGGGCATTGGCCACGGCGCGCTTGGCGTCGCCCTGGCCGATGATGTATTTGTCCAGCTCCTGGACGATCTCGCGCGGGGTCATTTCACTCATGAGTCGGTGGTGCCCCCCAGGGTTTCGATGGTGAGCGAGTGGTTGGTGTAGATGCAGATATCGGCGGCAATGCCGAGGGCGCGCCGCACGATGGTCTCGGCGTCGAGATCGGTCTCGGCCACCAGCGCCTGGGCGGCGGCCTGGGCATAGCCCGAGCCCGAGCCGATGGCCATCAGTTCACGTTCGGGTTCGACCACATCGCCATTGCCCGAGAGCATGAGCAGGGCGTCGTGATCAGCAACCATCAGCAGTGCCTCGAGCCGGCGCAGGGCGCGGTCCGAGCGCCAGTCCTTGGCCATTTCCACGGCCGCGCGGGTGAGGTTGCCGCGGTGACGCTCGAGCTGGCCCTCAAAGCGCTCGAAGAGCGTGAAGGCATCGGCCGTGCCGCCAGCAAAGCCGGCCAGAACCTGATCATGGAACAGGCGCCGGACCTTGCGGGCGTTGCCTTTCATGACCGTGTCACCCAGCGTGACCTGGCCGTCGCCACCCAGCGCGACGCGGCCATGGCGGCGGACGGCGAGAATGGTGGTGCCCTCGAACTGCTGCAAGATGTGTCTCCAGGGATAAGGTCAGCGGAAATTCTAACGCAGGCGGCGGCTCGGCCGTTATCGCCGGCGTGCTCGCGGATGCGCCCGGTCGTAGACCTCGGCCAGGTGCTGAAAGTCGAGATGCGTGTAGATCTGCGTGGTACTGATGTCGGCGTGGCCCAGGAGTTCCTGGACTGCGCGCAGATCACCGCTGGACTCAAGCAGGTGCGTGGCAAAGGCATGCCGCAGCATATGCGGGTTTACCGGCTGATCGAGGCCGCGCTCGCGGGCCAGTTGGCGCAGCCGCGTCTGGATGGAGCGATGCGATAGCCGATGTCCCCGGCGACTGACAAAGAGGGCGGGTTCAGCGGCCGCCGCCAGCGCGGGTCGCGCCTGCAGCCAGGCTGCGCTTGCCGCACGCGCCTGCTCGCCGACCGGGACCAGGCGGGTGCGGGCGCCCTTGCCAATCACCCGCAGCTCGCGGGGCTCGCCCGCCAGGTCCGCCGCATCCAGCGCGGCCACTTCGGCAAGCCGCAGGCCCGCTCCATAAACCAGCTCGAACAGGGCGCGATCGCGCAGCGCCAGGATTGCCGCGCCAGCATCCGCGGTGGTGGCGTCCGCCGCGTCCGGGGTGGGGTCGAGCAGGCGTGCCGTCTGGTCAACATCGAGTGCGGCGGGCAGCCGTCGGCGCTGCCGGGGGGCGCTGATGTCGGCCGCCGGGTCATGCTGGGCGCGGCCCTCCCGCTGCAGGTAGCGGTAGAGCCCGCGCACCGCGGACAGCGCCCGCTGCAGCGAGCGCGGTGACAAGCCCCGGCGATGGCCCTGGGCCACCCAGGCGCGGATGAGCTCGGGCGCAACCTCGTGCCAGTCCGGGACGTTCTGGCGGGCGAGGTAGTCGGCAAGCGCCTGCAGATCGCGGGCATAGTGTTGGCGCGTGAGTTGGGCAAGGCGGCGCTCATCGCGCAGATGCGCCAGATAATCGGCAAGGGCAGCGGTAAGGGCCGGCCCGGTCAAGGCCCCTCCCCAGGCAGCATGCGGCGCAGCACACGGGCCGCAAGGGCGCCCAACTGGCTGAGAAACTCGGTGCCCTGATCATCGTGATAGCGTTCGGGGTCGCGGCTGCCAATGGCAACAAACCCGCGCAGCGGCGGTTCATCGAGGGGGATAACGGCGACGGATCCAAGGCCGTCGGTGTCGCCGTCAAAGATCGCACCAAACCGCTCGGCATCGTAGGGTCCCAGCACGGGCGTGTTGCCCGGGAAGTGCTCTTCGAGCACCAGTGCCTCCGGGTCATCCGGCCCCAGTACCGGGACGCCGGCCGTCGGCAGATGGCTGCCCACCAGCAGTACCTGGACGACGTCGGCACGAAAGTCCTGGCGCAGGCCATCGCGCAGCGCCACCAGGATGCCCTCCAGATCCTCGGCTGCCAGGAGCTCGAGCGTGAACCGATGCAGCTGATCGGCCAGCCGGTCATTGTCCCGGGCAATGTAGAGCAGATGATCCAGCCGCTCGGACAGCTCCCGCGCCTCCTCGCGCAGGATGGACACCTGATACTCGATGAGCGAAACCGCTGGCCCGCCGGTCTCGTGGGGGATGTCGAGCGCCGTCAGCACATCGCGGTGCCGCCGCAGCAGATCGGGGTTGTCGCGCAGGTACGCAACCACCCGGGTTTCGTCGAGCGGCGCCGCGGCCGCGGTGGATTCGGAGGTCTGCCGGGTCATGCCATTCCTGTCGATAGTCTGCCTTCGAAGACCGTCTGAGCCGGCCCGGTCATTAATACCGACCGGCCCTCACCCTGCCAGTCTATCACCAGGCGGCCCCCCGGCAGCGAGACGGTCACGCGGGCGTCGAGCCAGGCGTTGAGCACACCGGCTACGACGGCTGCGCAGGCACCGGTGCCACAGGCCAGGGTCTCGCCCGCGGCGCGCTCATGCACCCGCAGCCGGATACGGTCGCGGGCCAGTACCTGCATGAAGCCCGCATTCACCCGATTGGGAAACGCCGGGTGGTGTTCGATGGCCGGGCCGAGGGTGGCAACGGGGGCATGGTCCACGTCGTCCACGCGCAGCACGGCATGGGGGTTGCCCATCGAGACGGCCGCGATGGTGATGCCCTCGCCGTTGACCGTGAGGGGATAGGCGAGGGCCCGCGCGGGGGCGTCAAAGGGGATGGCCGCCGGCTCGAGCACCGGGGCGCCCATGTCCACCTGCATGCATCCGTCAGCGGTGGGGGTAACGCGGGTGAGGCGGCCACCGGTTGTCTCGAGCACCAGAGGGCCCGCGGAGGCCAGGCCCTGGTCAAGGAGAAAGCGTGCCATGCAGCGCACGCCATTGCCGCAGTGCTCCACCTCGCCGCCATCGGCGTTCCAGATGCGGTAGCGGAAATCGGCCGCCGGGTTGGTGGTGCGCTCGGCCAGCAGCAGCTGATCGCAGCCAATGCCGTAGCGACGGTCGGCCAGCCGCCGTACCGTCGCGGCGTCGAGCCCGGGCTGCTGGCGGATGCCGTCGATCACGACGAAGTCGTTGCCGAGTCCCTGCATCTTGGTGAAAGTGAGTGTCATGGCCGGTCCAGAAGATGCTCGCCGCGCCAGAGATCGGCGAGGGCCTCGCGCTCGCGAATCAGGTGGGCCTGATCGCCATCGACCAGTACCTCGGCCGGCCGGGGCCGGGCGTTGTATTGCGAGGCCATCACAAAGCCATAGGCGCCGGCGCCATGCACCGCGAGCAGGGCGTCGGGCTCAAGCGCCAGGGCGCGATCGCGGCCCAGGACATCGGCCGTCTCGCAGACCGGCCCCACAATGTCATAGCGTCGCGGCTCGGCGTTGCCTGGCGTGACGGTCTCGATGCGCTGCCAGGCATCGTAGAGCGCAGGACGCAGCAGGTCGGTCATCGCCGCATCCACGATGGCAAAATCGCGATGCCCCGGCTTTAGATACTCGACCCGCGTCACCAGCAAGCCGGCCTCGCCCACCAGTGCCCGGCCCGGCTCCATCAGCAGGCGCTGGCTGCGCCCGGCAAGCAGGGGGCGAATGGCGTCGGCCAGGGCGGCCGGGGTGGGCGGTGTCTCGTCCTGATAGCGGATGCCCAGACCCCCCCCAATGTCGAGATGCTCGATCTGCACCCCTTGCGCGGCCAGTCGATCCAGCAACCCCAGACTGCGCGACAGGGCATCGGCCAGAGGCTCGAGCTCGGTGAGCTGCGAGCCGATGTGGAAGTCGAGCCCGGTCACCCGCAGCCCGGGCATCGCGGCCGCCCGTGCATAGACCGCCTCGGCGTCATGGATGTCGATGCCAAACTTGTTCTCGCGCAGGCCCGTGGAGATGTAGGGATGGGTGCGGGCATCGACATCGGGGTTGACGCGGATCGACACGGGTGCCGTTACCCCATGCCGTGTTGCAACGGCATCAATCCGCTCGAGCTCGGCCTCCGACTCCACGTTGAATGCCAGGATGCCCACCTCGAGCGCCCGCTCGATTTCGGCAACGGTCTTGCCAACGCCGGAGAAGACGGTACGCCTCGGGTCACCGCCCGCCTGCAGCACGCGCTCCAGCTCGCCGCCCGAGACAATGTCAAACCCGCTGCCGAGGCGGGCGAGCAGCTGCAGAATGGCAAGGCTGCCGTTGGCCTTCACCGCATAGCAAACCAGGTGATCGCGGTCGGCGAAGGCATCGTCATAGGCCCGCCAGGCCGCTTCGATGTGCGCCCGCGAATACACATAGAGGGGCGTGCCATAGCGCTCGGCCAGGGCGTCGACCGGGCATTGTTCCACGTGGAGCCGGTCGTTGTGGCGGCCGATGCTCATGGCGGGTCCCCGGCATCGGCGCCGGCGCCGGCCTCAGTGCCGGCGTCGGGCAGAGACAGCTCACCCTTGACCCCACAGCCGGCAACGCCGATGCAGGCTACGAGCAACAGGGCGCGAAGGGCGCGCATGGTCATTCCGGTCTCCTGCGTGAGTGACGGGTCAGTATAACGGCTGTGACGGGCGTTTTCGGCCCCCGCGCGCTGCGGTAGGCTGCACGTTGGACACACGCAGGCGGTTGGAGAGGACACGAATGGCGCAAACGCTGCTCGAAACAGTTGAGATTGGTCCGGATGATGCGCAGGCCACGGTGCTGTGGCTGCACGGCCTGGGTGCGAACGGGCACGACTTTGAGCCGATCGTGCCCGAGCTCGGGCTGCCGGCCACCACGCCAGTGCGCTTTGTCTTTCCGCATGCGCCCCAGCAGCCGGTCACGCTCAATGGCGGGATGACGATGCCGGCCTGGTATGACATCTACGGCCTCACGCCCGGCACGCCGCAGGACGAGCAGGGCCTCGACCGCGCGGCCGAGTGGGTGGGTGATTTGATCGAGCGCGAGGCTCGGCGGGGCGTGCCAGCCGAGCGCCTGGTGCTGGCGGGATTTTCGCAGGGCGGTGCGGTGGCGCTGCACACCGGTTTGCGCTTCAGCAGCGGGCTGGCCGGCATCATCGGGCTCTCCACCTACCTCCCCCTGCGTGATCACCTGGCCCAGGCGCGCGCGGCGGCCAATCGGCAGACGCCCATTTTCCTTGCCCACGGGCATCACGATCCGGTCCTGGGCTATGAACTGGGTACGGCATCGCGGGATGCGCTGACGGCGCTGGGCTATCCGGTCGACTGGCACGAATACCCCATGGAGCACCAGGTGTGCCTGGAAGAGATTCGTGCCATCGGCGCCTGGCTGACGCAGGTGCTGGCACTGGACGCGGGCTGAGCCGACACCCCGCGGCGCATGTCGAGCGCTAATCGGCGCCGAGGCGCCGGCGTGCGGCTTCGATCTGTGCCCTGACCTGGGCCGGTGCGGTCCCGCCAAAGTGATCCCGCGCGGCGACGGATCCCTCGACGGTCAGCACCTCGAAGACGTCCTCGCCGATCGCGGGGCTGAACCCCTGCAGTTCGTCGAGTGACATGTCGGCCAGATCGCGCCCGGTCTCGACACCCAGCGCCACGGCGCGGCCAACGATCTCGTGGGCATCCCGAAACGCCACGCCCTGCCGGACCAGATAGTCGGCCAGGTCGGTGGCCGTGGCAAAGCCGGCCCGGGCGGCGGTGCGGGTGCGCTCGCGGTTGACCGTGAGGGCCGGCACCATGTCGGCAAATGCCCGCAGGCTGTCGCGCAGCGCATCGGCCGCGTCAAACAGGGGTTCCTTGTCTTCCTGGTTGTCGCGGTTGTAGGCAAGCGGCTGGCCTTTCATGAGGGTCAGCAGCGTATGCAGGGCACCCTGGACGCGCGCGCTTTTGCCGCGTACCAGCTCGGCGACGTCCGGGTTCTTTTTTTGCGGCATGATCGAGCTGCCGGTACAGAAGCGATCGGGCAGATCAATGAAGCCCGTGAGCGGTGACGCCCAGATGACCAGCTCCTCGGCCATTCGCGACAGATGGGTCATGGCAAGCGCGGCCGCCGAAACAAATTCAATCGCAAAATCCCGATCAGACACGGCATCGAGCGAGTTGCGGGTGGGCGCGTCAAAGCCAAGCTCGGCGCAGGTCTGCTGGCGGTCGATGGCAAAGGTGGTGCCGGCCAGCGCCGCCGATCCCAGCGGCATCTGATTGGCCCGGACGCGGGCGTCGGCGAGACGGGCCTCGTCGCGCACCAGCATTTCGTACCAGGCCAGCATGTGGTGGCCAAAGCTGACGGGCTGGGCCACCTGCAAATGGGTAAACCCGGGCATGACGGTGTCGGCCTCGCGCGCGGCCAGATCAACCAGGCCGCGCTGGAAGTGCCGTAGCAGCCCAATGCAGGTGTCGATCTCGGCGCGCAGCCACAGCCGCACATCGGTGGCGATCTGGTCGTTGCGGGAGCGGCCGGTGTGGAGGCGCTTGCCGGCATCGCCGATGCGCGCGGTCAGCCGGGCCTCGATGTTCATGTGGACGTCCTCGAGCGCCGGGTCCCAGGGGAAGTCGCCGGCCTCGATCTCGGCGGCGATGGCGTCGAGTCCGTCGACAATGGCGCGGGCATCGGCTTCGGTGAGAATCCCGCGGTCGGCAAGCATGCGGGCATGGGCCTTGGAGCCGCGGATATCCTCGCGATAGAGACGGCGGTCGTAGTGCTCGGAGGCGGTGAATGCTGTCACGAAGGCGTCGGTCGCCTCGGTGAATCGCCCGCTCCAGAGTGCCTTGTGGTCTGCCTTGGTCATACCCGCCTTCCAGCGCCGTCACTATCGATCGCGACAGTATAGCAGTCGCATTCCCGCCATCGGATTGCCCGGAGTGTGAACGGGTTGGCGTCTTGCTTTCGCGGATTCGCGCATTCTCTTTCCTCCACCCTTACGCTCTATGGAGGCAAATCGATGAAAGTCGTGATCGCTTGTGAAAAGGACTCACTGCGCCACCGTCTGGCCCGTCTGGTGGCCACCGATGAGGAGGCCCGGGTGGCCGCCGTTGTCACCGACCCTGCCGAGGCCATCACCCGTCACCGTGCCGATCCGGTTGCCGTGGTGGTGATCGGGCTGCTGGAGGAGCCGGATCTGCAGGCTGCCGTCGCATTGAGCCAGCAGGACCCGGCTCCGGCGCTGTTGGTGGCGACGTCGCTGCAGTCGCCGCTGCTGCCCGCGCTGGAGGCCGCCGGCGTTGATCATGTGCTTGAGCACGTTCAGCCCGAGCGCCTTGCCACGGCCCTGCACAACGCCGAGCCGCTCACCCGGCCGCAGATCGAGGCATTGCAGGGCGACCATCCGGCCAACGGACGTCGGCATATTCTGTGTCGTCGGCGTGCCGGGCTGGGCCTCATCCCGGTGGATGACGTGCGCTGCTTTGTGGCGGATCACAAATACGTTGCCGTCCAGCATGACTCGGGCGAGGATCTGATCGAAGAGTCGCTCTGTCGGCTCGAAGAGGAATTCGGGCCGCGTTTTTTGCGCGTGCACCGCAGCGCCCTGGTTGCGCGTGAGAGTCTGCGGGGCATTGAGAAGGATCCCTATGGCCGCACGCTGGCCGTTGTGGCGGGCAGTGACGAGCCGGTGCCCGTTAGCCGGCGACGCCTGCCGCAGGTGCGGCGCTGCCTGCGGGAGAGTGCCGGAGCGGGCTAGTGTTTTGCCGCCCGGCAATCGCGCGGTATGGTTGCGGCTGACCATTTCCGGCCCGCCGCGGCCGCCGCTTGGACCAGTCAGTATTGATGTCGATTGATCATTTGCGTATTGCCACCCGCCGCAGCGCGCTTGCCCTCTGGCAGGCCGAGCATGTCGCCGACCGCCTGCGTGCACTGCACCCCTCGCTGACCGTTGAGTTGGTGGGGATGTCGACCCGGGGTGACGAGATCACCGACCGGCCGTTGCTGGCGGTGGGTGGCAAGGCGCTATTCGTAAAGGCGCTGGAGGAGGGCATGCTCGAGGGGCGTGCCGACATTGCCGTCCACTCCATGAAAGACGTGCCCGCGGTGGTGCCCGACCCCTTCCGGCTTGCGGTCATTCTTGACCGTGAAGACCCCTGTGATGCGTTTGTCTCGGCGCGTTACGGCGACGTGACCGAGCTGCCGTTCGGTGCCCGCGTGGGCACGGCCAGCCTGCGCCGCGAGGCCCAGCTTCGCGCCCGCCGCCCGGATCTGGTGGTGGAGTCGCTGCGGGGCAATGTCCAGACCCGTCTTGGCAAGCTGGATGGCGGTGAATTCGATGCCATCATCCTGGCCGCCTCGGGCCTGCGTCGGCTGGGCCTGGGTGAGCGCATCCGTCGGGTCATGCCGCCCGGGGACAGCCTGCCGGCGGTAGGCCAGGGCGCACTCGGAATCGAGTGCCGGGCGGATGATGGCGAAGTGGCGGCGCTGATTGCCGGGCTGGACGATGCCGATACCCATGACCGGGTGGCCGCCGAGCGTGCGGTCAATGCCCGGCTCGAGGGCAGCTGCCATGTCCCGCTTGCGGCCTATGCCGAGCTTACTGACGACAACGGGCTGCATCTGCGGGCATTGGTGGCAAGCCGTGACGGCGAGCGCGTGGTCCGCGCCGAGGGCCATGCGCCCAGAGCCGAGGGCGTGTCGCTCGGGTATGCGCTGGCCGAGGACATGCTGGCCCGGGGGGCTGGCGAGATCCTCGCCGAGGTCCATTGAGCACCGGGCTGGCCGGCCGGCGCGTGCTGCTGACCCGGCCCGCGGGTCAGGGCAACGCCCTGGCGGCCCGACTGCAGGCGGCCGGTGCCCGGGTGGCCTGCCGCCCCACCCTGGCCATCCAGCCACTCGCCGCCGTGCTGCCGGCGTGTGACTGGATTGTGTTCACCAGCCCCAACGCCGTCCGCCATGGGTATGCGCCTGCCATGCGCCGGTGCCATGACGGCAATGCGCAAGGCCGCGGGGTGCGACTGGCCGCGGTTGGCCCGGGCACGGCCGCGGCCATGCGGGCGGTGGGGCTCACTGTCGATGTGGCGCCCGCAGAGGGGGGTGGCGCCGATGATCTGCTGGCCCAGCCGGACTTTGCTCCGGCGCCGGGGGCCGAGGTATTGGTGGTCCGCGGTGAGGGTGGCCGCCAACGTCTTCAGGACAGCCTCCGTGCCAGGGGCGTGGCGGTGCGCGAGGTCGCGGTCTATCGGCGGATGCCTCTGGCCGGCCCGCTCAACCTCCCCGCCGACTGGCAGGGCGCCCGCGTCGATGTCACGATCGTTACCAGTCGCTCGGGGCTCGAGGCGCTGCTCGGCATGGTCGGGCCGGACGCGCTAAGGTGGTTGCAGGCGGGCCGACTGGTCACCGTCAGCGAACGGGTGGCCACAGCGGCTCGAGCGGCCGGTTTTGCTGCCCCCGTGGTGGCCGCTGGCGCCGCGGATGCCGAACTGGAGGCCGCGGTCATCCAGGCCATACAGAGAGATGATGCATGACCGAGAAAAACACCAGGGATCAGGACAAGAACAAGGACAAGGCGGGGGCGGTCGAGGCCTCTGTCGAGGAGGCGTCCACCGCGCCGGAGCCGCCAGAGCAGGAGCCGCGTGAGCCGGAGCCGCCTGAGCAGGAATCCCCTGAACCGGAGCCCCATGAGCCAGAGCCCACTGAGCCGGAGCCCGTAACGCAAGCGCCGGCGAATCAGCCAACACCGCCGCGCCGCAGCCGCGCTGGCGTTGTCGCGCTGGTGGCCGTATTGCTGGTTGCGGCGCTGACAGGAGCCGGGGGCTGGTATCTGCACCAGCAAGTGCAGTCGCTGGTTGATACGCGTTCGCAGTATGCCGAGCAGTCGGCGCTCGATGCACTGGCGGCACGCCAGTCCGAGCGGGTCGGCGAGGTCGGTGGCCGTCTGGATGCCCTCAGCGACACCCTCGAGGGCCGGTTGCAGGCCATTGCCCGGCTCGAAAACCGTCTTGCCGATCAGGTCGAGGCGCGTGGTTCGCTGGCCGATCGCGTGGATCAGCTCTACCGGCGCATGGAATCCGAGACGGATGACTGGCGTGAGGCCGAGGCCGCCTATCTGGCCGGCATCGCTGTCAATCGGGTGCGCTTCAATGGTGATATCGGTGGCGCGCTCGAGGCGCTGGAGGCCGCCGATCGCCTGCTTGCCGGGCTGGGCGGAGCGGGCGTGGATGCCCGCGAGGCCATTGCCGCGGCGACCAATCGCCTGCTGGATGCCGAGCGCGGCGATCGGGCCGCCATCATGACCGGGCTTGGTCGGGTGGCGGATCAACTCGACGACCTGCCGCTTGCCGAGGGCATCGCGCGACGCAGCGCCGACGATGCAGAGGCCCCGGCGAGCACGCCGCCGGCCGGCTGGCAGGCCCGTCTGGAGCGCGCCTGGCAGCAGCTGCGCAGCGGCCTCGAGGGGCTGGTTACGGTCAGTCGCAACCGGCAGGTGGAGCCACTCCCCGATCCCGAGGCGCGCTTTTTGCTGCAGCAAAACCTGCTCCTGCAGCTCGAATCGGCCCGCCTTGCAGCCCTGGGGGGCGATGCCGAGGGCTATCGCGCGGCGGTGGCGCGGGTCGATGGCTGGGTAGCGGCCTATTTTGATTCGGCGTCGGGGGCGGTGGTCGATGTGCGGGAGCGGCTTGCCGAGCTGGGCGACTTGCGCATCCAGGCCGACCGGCCTGCCATTGCCGATGACCTCGAGCCACTGCTGGGCGCGGGTGGGCAGCCATGATGCGGCGGGTCATTATCAGCCTGGGGTTGCTGGTGGGTAGCGTGGCGGCCGCCCTGTGGTTTGAGCGTCAGGGCGGTTTCGTGATGGTGCGCGTTGGCGACCTCACGCTGCAGAGCAGTCTCTTTGTGGCGGTTGGCGCGGTTGTCGTGGCCTGGGCCCTCGCCGCCCTTGCAAGCGGTTTGCTGCGGCGGCTGTGGAATATCCCCGACCAGCTTCGCGGGGGGCTTGGGCGGCGCCGCACCCGGCGCGCACTCAACGAGCTGCTGGACGGGGTGATCGAGCTGGCCGAGGGGCGTTATGCGCTTGCCGAAAAGCGCCTCGAGCGCAGCGTCGAGTCCGCCCGCCTGCCGCTTTTCAATCACCTTCTGGCCGCCGTCGCCGCCCAGCGGCGGGGTGACTGGACCCGCCGTGACGACTTGCTGGCGGCGGCGGATGCGACCGAGCCCCGGGCCCGAGTCGCGGTGGGCCTGGTTCAGGCGCAGCTACAGGTGGATGCGGCGCAATGGGAGCAGGCCCTGGCCACGCTGGGCTGGCTGCGGCGCGAGGCCCCCCGCAACCATCGCGCCCTGCTCCTGCTGGTGCGCACGCTCGGGGCGCTCGATGACGAGGCCGGTCTGGAGGACGCACTGCCCGATCTGCGGCGCGAGGGGGTTCTACCCGATACCGAGCTGCTGGCGATTGAGGCGCGCGTGCTCCAGCGCCGCTTCGAGGCACTGGGCCCGCAGACCGGTGCCGATGCCCTCGCCCGGGTATGGAAGTCGCTGCCGCGGCCGCTGCAGCGCTCTCCGGATCTGCGGGCGTGCTACGCCCGCGCGCTCATGCACGCGGATTGCCCGGCAACCGCCGAGCGCCAGCTGCGGCGCTGGCTGTCGGAGCGCTGGGCGGATGCGCTTGTCGATGTCTATGGCGAGCTCGAGCTTGACCCACCCCAGCGCACCTGCAATCAGCTTGGCGAGTGGCTGCGCGAGCGCTCCGAGGACCCGACGCTGCTGTTTGCCGCGGCGCGGCAGTGCCTGCGCGCCTCGCTGTGGGGCCAGGCACGCAGCTACCTCGAGGCGGCCGCGGCGCGCAGCGCCGATCCGCGGATTCAGCAATATCTGGCCGAACTCTACGAGCGGCTCGACGAGCCGGACCGCGCCCGGCGCGCCTATCGTGCCGCCCTGGGCCTGGAGCCCCGGGCGCTGTCGCTGCCGGCGCCCGACGCCCCGGCAGCGGCCGAGGCCCGCCGCGCCTGAGCTCAGCCGGTTGTGAGCACCGTTGAGCCCGTGGTGGCCCGTGCCTCGAGTGCGCGATGCGCCGCGGCGGCCTCGGCAAGCGGCAGGGTCTGGTCCGTGCGCACCGCCACCTCACCCCGCAGCACCCGGTCAAACAGCGCCTTGGCCGCGATCTGCAACTCATCCGGGGTGTCGATGTAGTCAAAGAGCGTGGGGCGGGTCAAGTACAGCGAGCCGTTGGCGGCGAGCTGGCCCGGGTCGACCGCCGGCGGCTTGCCCGACGACTGGCCAAAGCTGATCAGGATCCCGCGTTTTTTGAGTGCGGCCAGCGAGGCCTCTAGCGTATCCGCGCCTACCGAGTCGTAAGCGGCGGCCACGCCCTCGCCCCCGGTGATCTCGCGCACCGCCTCCACAATGTCCACCTCGCGGTAGAGGAGCGGGTGGTGGCAGCCATGGGCCGCCGCAAGTTCGGCCTTCTCCGGGCTGCCTACCGTGCCGATGACCGTGGCGCCAAGCGCTTTTGCCCATTGACAGGCAATGAGCCCGACGCCGCCGGCGGCTGCATGGATCAGTACGGTCTCGCCCGGCTGCACGGCGTGTACGCACTCGAGCAGCATGTGCGCCGTCATGCCCTTCAGCATCATGGCGGCCGCGGCGCCGTTGTCGATGCCCTCAGGCAGGGGCACCAGGCGATTGGCGGCAATCAGGCGCTCCTCGGCATAGGCGCCCGGCGGCCGGGCGGCATAGGCTACACGTTGTCCCGGGGCGAGGCCGGTGACGCCTTCGCCCACGGCCACAACCTCGCCGGCGCCCTCGACGCCGGGGGTAAAGGGCAGGCCGGCAGCCGGATAGAGCCCGGTGCGAAAGTACACGTCAATGTAGTTGACGCCGATATGGGTCTGCCGCAGCCGGACCTCGCCCGGCCCGGGCTGGCCCGGATCAAAGGCGGTCAGTTCCATGACCTCGGGGCCACCATACTCCCTGATGCGAATTGCCTGGGTTGTCATTCCGGGGTGCCTCCTTTCGCGTCGTGGCTGGCGTTTTCCGCCGCCGCCATCGCGGCCTCCACGCCGGCCAGTGCGGTGAGGTTGACGATGCTGCGCACCGTGACCGATGGCGTGAGGATGTGCGCCGGTTTCGACATGCCGAGGATGATGGGCCCGATCGACACGGCGTCGGTGACGGTCTTGAGTAGATTAAAGGCGATATTGGCCGCGTCCAGGGTGGGCATGATGAGCAGATTGGCCTGCCCGTCGAGCCGCGAGTTGGGAAAAATCCGCCGGCGGATGGACTCGTTGATGGCGGCATCGCCGTGCATCTCGCCCTCGACCTCGAGGCCCGGGTCGCGATCCTCGATCAGCTGCATGGCCTCGCGCATCTTGATGGCATCGGGCGCATCCGAGGTGCCGAAGTTGCTGTGCGAGAGCAGGGCCACCTTGGGCGTCATGCCAAAGCGGCGGATTTCGTCGGCCGCCAGCACCGTCATCTCCGCAAGCTGGTGCGCTGTCGGGTTCTGGTTGACGTAGGTGTCGCACAAAAAGAGCGTGCCCTTGGGGGTGATGATGGCGTTCATGGCGGCCAGGTTGCGCACGCCCACGCGCCGGCCCAGCACCTCATTCACGTAGTCGAGCTGGCGGTGATACTTGCCGACAGCTCCCGAGAGCATGGCGTCGGCCTCGCCCCGCCGGACCATGAGCGCCGCGATCACCGTGTTGCGGGTGCGGACGATCTGCCGGGCGCGGTCGGGGGTGATGCCGCGGCGCTCCATGATGGAGTGATATAGCTGCCAGTACTCGCGGTAGCGCGGGTCGTCCTCGGGGTCGACCAGCTCGAAGTCCTTGTCAACGCGCAGCCGCAGGCCCAGCCGCTCCAGCCGCATGGCCACCACCCGCCGGCGGCCGATGATGATCGGCCGGGCCAGGCCGTCGTCGACCACCTGCTGGACACCCTGGAGGATGCGCTCGTCCTCGCCGTCGCCATAGACCACCCGCTGGGGGTTCTGGCTGGCCCGCTCGAAGATCGGCTTCATGAGCAGTCCCGACTGGAAGACATACTCCGACAGGCGCCGGCGGTAGGCCGTGAAGTCCTCGATAGGCCGCGTGGCGACGCCGCTTTCCATGGCCGCGCGGGCCACTTCGGGCGCGATGCGGGTAATCAGCCGGGGGTCGAACGGTTTCGGGATCAGGTAGTCGCGCCCGAACGACAGCGGCGAGCCGCCATAGGCCGCCACTACCACGTCGGATGACTCCATCGTGGCCAGATCCGCAATGGCGCGCACGCAGGCCTTTTTCATTTCGTCGTTGATGGTGGTGGCGCCCACGTCGAGCGCGCCCCGGAAGATAAACGGAAAGCACAGGACGTTGTTGACCTGATTGGGATAGTCGGAGCGGCCCGTCGAGATGATGGCATCCGGTCGGGCCTCCAGGGCCTCTTCGGGCCAGATCTCCGGCGTGGGATTGGCGAGGGCCATGATCAGCGGCTGCTCGGCCATCCGCCGCACCATGTCCTGGGTCAGCACCCCCGGCGCCGAGAGCCCCAGGAAGATATCCGCGCCCTCGATGGCCTCGGCGAGCGTCCGCGCCTCGGTGTCGGCCGCGTACACGGCCTTGCGCTCGTCCATGTACTCGACCCGGCCCTTGTAGATCACGCCCTGGCGGTCGGTTGCAATGACGTTCTCGGGGCGCAGTCCCATCGACACCAGCAGATCGAGACAGGCAATGGCCGAGGCGCCGGCGCCCGAGGTCACCAGTTTGACGTCTTCAAAGCGCTTGCCGACCAGGCGCAGGCCGTTGTAGAGCGAGGCCGCCGCGGTAATGGCCGTGCCATGCTGGTCATCGTGGAACACGGGGATGTTCATGCGCTCGCGCAGCCGCGCCTCGACTTCAAAGCACTCCGGCGCCTTGATGTCCTCCAGGTTGATGCCCCCGAACGTGGGCTCGAGCCGGGCGATGGTCTCCACCAGCTGATCGGCGTTGGTTTCGTCGATCTCGATGTCAAAGACATCGATGCCGGCAAACTTCTTGAACAAAACGCCCTTGCCTTCCATGACCGGCTTGGAGGCGAGAGGCCCGATGCTGCCGAGCCCCAGCACCGCGGTGCCGTTGCTGATCACCCCCACCAGATTGCCGCGGGCCGTGACGTCGGCGGCGGCGCGTTCATCGTCAACAATGGCCTCGCAGGCCGCCGCCACGCCAGGGCTGTAGGCAAGCGCCAGGTCGCGCTGGTTGGCCAGCGGTTTGGTGGGCGCGACCTCGATTTTGCCGGGAGTGGGGTAGCGGTGGTACTCAAGCGCGCTCTGTCGGAAATCCTCTGCCATGGTGTTGTCCTTGGTCCTGGTTCGGGGGATTGGGGTGATTCGGGTCCAGAAACTGCTGCAGCCGTGCGGCAAACGGCTTGGGCGCCTCGGCATGCACCCAGTGGCCGACGCCGGCGATGGCCTCGATGGCGGCTTGCGGGAACTGCCGGGCAATGGCGCGGCGGCCCTCGGCATCCACGTAGTCGGACGCGCCGCCATGCAGGAACAGCGCGGGCACCGTGCTGGCCGGGCGGTCGGCAAGGGGCCAGCCCTGAATGACCGGCAGCTGGTCGGCCAGGATGGCGAGCGGGATGCGCCAATCCCAGCCGGCATCGCTGCGCTGCAGATTGGTCAGCAAAAACTGGCGCACCTGCGGGTGCGGGATTGCCGCCGCCAGGGCTGCATCGGCCTCGTCGCGGTTGCGGATGGCGCGGGTATCGAGCTGCTGCAGGGCGGCGATGATACCGCCATGCTCGGCGCTGTGGTCGTAGGCGACGGGCGCGATATCAACCACCAGCGCACGGTCCACGCGCTCCGGAGAGCACAGGGCCATCGCCATGGCGACCTTGCCGCCCATGCTATGGCCCACGATGCGGGCCGTCGCGCAGTCGTGCCTGTCCATTAGCGCAATCACGTCGGCCGCCATGCGCCGGTAGTCCATGTCGGGATGCTGCGGTGACCCGCCGTGACTGCGCAGATCGGGCAGCAGTACATGATGGCTTGCCTCGAGCGGGCGGGCGATCCCCCGCCAGTTGTTGCCCGAGCCATACAGGCCATGCAAAAAAATCAGCGCGGGGCCAGTGCCCGCGGTGCTGCATGCCAGCGCAACGGTGTCGCTCACTGCCGTGCCTCCTCGTGATTGCCGCTCAACAGCCTGAGCTCCTGCATGGCCACGCCCAGCATGGCCGCGTCGGGCTGGGCGGCGGCGGCAATCTGCTCGACGGTCTGGCGAAAGTAGCCGATGCGCTCGGCATTGGCCTCGGCCCACTCGGCGATGCGTTGCCCGGCCTCGCCCTCCGCGGTCTCGGCCAGCACGGTTTCGGTGAGGCGGCGCTGCTCGTCGAACAGGCTCTCGAGCAACCCGCCATGAAAACGCGTCTGCCAATCATCGGCCGGAGTAAAGCCCTCCAGCGCCTCGCGCAGGCCCTCCAGGCCCAGGGCATGCGCGGCCGCAAAGTGAATGCGGGCCGTTTCTTCAAGCGTTGTGCCGCGGGCCTCGGCAGCGGCGCCGATATCAAGCGCCGCGTACAGTGTGGACAGCCGGCTCACGCGCCCGGCCAGTGCCTCGGGCACGCCGGCGTCCCGCTGCCGGGCACGCTGTGCCTCAAGGCGTTCGCGCTCGCTGTCGCCCAGCAGCGTGGGCAGCGCCTCATCCAGTCGGATAATGGCCTGACGGGTGGTCGCGATCCGCTCGGCAAGCCCCTCTTCTGGCAGCCCCCGCCGCAGCAGCCAGACCGTTGCGCGCTCCTGCAGGCTGCAGAGCTGGTGCAGCATGGCCTGCTGATGCCGGGCGGGGACCTGGTTGTCGAGGGCGTCGATCTCGTGCCAGAGCTCGCGCAGGTCGTACATGTCGCGGGCGGCGATAAACGCGCGCGCTGCCGCCGGCACATCGGTTCCCGTGTTGGCGGTGACGCGCATCAGGAACGTGGCGCCCATGCGGTTGAGGATGTGATTGGCCAGATTGGTGGCAATGATCTCGCGGCGCAGGGGATGCTGGTCGATGCGGCGCTCAAAGCGCTGGCGCAGTGGCTCGGGAAAGTAGGCGAGCAGATCGGCGAGGAACTCCCCGCCGGTAACCAGCTCGGATTCAAGCAGCTGCTCAAAGGCCAGGATCTTGGTGTAGGCCAGCAGGATCGAGAGCTCCGGGCGGGTGAGCCCGAGACCCTGCTGGCGGCGCTCGCCAAGGGTTTCGTCGTCGGGCAGCTGCTCGACCACGCGGTCGAGGCGCCCATCGCGCTCGAGCGTCCGCATGCAGCGAGCCTGTTCCTCGAGCCGCCGCGGTGCGCGGTCCACCATCAGGCTCAGACCCTGGGTCTGGCGGTAGTTGTTGGCGAGCACATGCTGTGCGACGGCGTCGGTCATATCGGCCAGTATCCGGTTGCGCTGCTTGACCGTGAGATCGCCGTCATCGACCACGCCGTTCATCAGGACCTTGATATTGACCTCGTGGTCGGAGCAATCGACGCCGCCGGAGTTGTCGATGGCGTCGCTGTTGACCCGTCCACCCGCGAGGGCAAAGGCGACCCGGCCCAGTGAGGTGATGCCGAGGTTGCCGCCCTCGCCGATGACGCGGCAGCGCAGCGCTTCGGCATCCACCCGAACGCCGTCGTTGCTCTTGTCGCCCACGTCGGCATGGCTTTCGTCGGCGGATTTGATGTAGGTGCCGATGCCGCCATTCCACAGCAGATCCACCGGCGCGCAGAGGATGGCGCTGACCAGTTCGTTTGGTGTCAGGCGCTGGGCGCTGACGCCCAGGGCCTCGCGGGCCGCCGCCGACAGCGGGATCGACTTGGCGGTCCGCGGCCAGACCCCTCCACCGGCTGACAGACACTCGCGGTCGTAGTCGTCCCAGGTGGAGCGCGACAGGCCAAACAGGCGCTGGCGCTCGGCATGGCTCGCGGCCGGATCGGGGTCGGGGTCGATAAAGATATGGCGATGGTCGAAGGCGGCGATGAGGCGGGTCTGCTCCGAGCAGAGCATGCCGTTGCCAAAGACATCGCCCGACATGTCACCGACACCAACGGCGGTAAACGGCTCGGTCTGGATATTGTGGCCCAGCTCGCGAAAATGGCGCTGGACCGCAACCCATGCGCCGCGTGCCGTGATGCCCATCTTTTTGTGGTCGTAGCCGGTGGAGCCGCCCGAGGCAAACGCATCGTGCAGCCAGAAGTCGTAGGCCTCGGCGATCGCATTGGCCTCGTCCGAAAACGTGGCGGTCCCCTTGTCGGCAGCCACCACCAGATAGGGGTCGTCGCCATCGTGGCGCACCACGTCGGCCGGCGGGCAGATGCGGCCATCGACGATGTTGTCGGTGACATCGAGCAGCGCGCGAATGAACAGCCGATAGCAGGCCAGTACCTCCTGGGGCTGGTCGGCGCGTGCCCGCGGCAGGCGCTTGCAGACAAAGCCGCCCTTGGCCCCGACCGGCACGATCAGGGCGTTCTTGACCATCTGGGCTTTCATCAGGCCAAGGATCTCGGTGCGATAGTCCTCACGCCGGTCCGACCAGCGCAGCCCCCCGCGGGCCACCTTGCCGCCCCGCAGATGCACGCCCTCGACGCGTGGCGAGCTCACAAAGATCTCGAACGCCGGCACCGGCTTGGGCACGCCGGGGATGGCCTCGGGCTGCAGCTTGAACGCGAGGTACTCGCGTGCCTGTCCAGTATCGCTGCGGCGATAGCTGTTGGTGCGAAGCGTGGCCTGTATGGCGGCCAGCAGGCGGCGGAGGATGCGGTCCTCATCCAGGCTTGCGACCGCATCGAGGTCGGCCTCGATGGCCTCGGCCAGGGCGTTGGCACGGGCGGAGTCGGCTGCCTGGGGATCCAGCCGGGCGGCAAACAACTCGATCAGCCGTGCGGTGATGCCGGGATTGGCTGACAACGTGTCTTCCATGTAGGGCTGGCTGTAGCCGGTGCCGGCCTGGCGCAGGTATTGCGCATAGGCCCGCAGCACGGCGATGTCCCGCCAGCCAAGCCCCGCCTCCAGGATCAGGCGGTTGAAGCCGTCGTCTTCGGCATCGCCCCGCCAGATGGCCGTGAACGCCTCTGAAAAGCGGTCGCGCAGGGCACCGGTATCCAGCTCGAGCGCCGGGTCGTGACGCAGCCCGAAGTCGTGGATCCAGCGCGGCGCGCGCCCGGTCGGGTCAATGCCATAGGGGCGCTCGTCAACGACCTGGACACCCATGTGCTCGAGCACCGGCAGGACTTCCGAGAGATTGATGGGATCGCCCGTCTGGTACAGCTTGAGCCTTAGCTGCCCGGCGTTTGCCTCGAGCGGGCGGTAGAGGCTGATGGCCAGCCCGCCACGGTCCTCGAGCCCCTCCAGACGCTCGATGTCCTGGGCGGCTGTGCGCGGGCTGGTGTCTTCGCGGTAGGCGGCGCTCACCGCCTCGCCATAGGCATGATGCAGATAGGTGCCGCGGGCCTCGCCGCAATGCTCCACCAGAGCCAGCGCCAGGTCATCGGTCCAGGCCCGGGTGGTGGCCGCAAGGCGGGCCTCTATCGCGTCCTGGTCGATGTCGGTGAGCCGGGCGTCGTCACCCAGATGGATCACAAAGTGAATACGCGCCAGAACGGCCTCGGAGAGCTGCACCGTGAACTCTGAATGCGCGCCGCCGAAGGCCGTGTTCAGAATGGCCTGCATGCGCTGGCGCACGGCCGTGTCGTAGCGGTCACGCGGGGCATAGACCAGGCACGATACAAAACGCCCAAAGCGGTCATGCCGCACAAAGAGCCGCACCCGCTGGCGCTCCTGCAGCTGCAGAATGCCAAGCGCGATGTCATGCAGCGTTGCCGCGTCGATTTGAAAAAGCTCGTCGCGGGGATAGGTCTCGAGTATGTGCACCAGCGCCTTGCCTGCATGGCTGTTGCGGCGCAGTCCGGCCGCCGCCAGAACCGCACGCACACGGCGGCGCAGCAAGGGGATATTGCGCGGGCTGCGGCTGTAGGCCGCCGAGGTGTACAGCCCCAGGAAGCGATGTTCGCCAATGACCTCGCCGCGGCTGTTGAAGCGCTTGATGCTGATGCTGTCCATATAGCCGCGGCGGTGCACGGTCGAGCGGTGGCTGGATTTGGTGAGCACCAGCGGGTCGGGTTCGGCCGCCTGTTCGCGCAATGCGGCGGGCAGGGCCGCAAAGGTATCGGAGGGCTGGCTGGCATTGGTTGCACTACGCAGCAGGCCCAGGCCCGATCCCGACACCGCCTGCAGCTGCAGCGTCTGGTCACGACGGCGCAGGTCGTAGCGGCGGTAGCCAAGGAAAGTGAAATGGTCATCCAGCAGCCACTCCAGGAAGGCGATTACCTCATCCAGGTAGTCGTCGGCCATGGCGGGGCCGTTGCGGCGCAGGGCGCGGATCGCCTTTTCCGCCTCATGGTGCATCGGCTGCCAGTCGTCGGTTGCGGCTTCCACGTCGGCCAGTGCCGCGCGGATGGCGCACTCAATGTCGCGCAGTCGGCCGTCTTCGCTCTGGCGGTCCACTTCGATATGGATCCACGCCTCGGCATGCCCGTCGCCATTGGGGTCTTCGCTGACGTGGGTTGCGGCCCCCTCGCCACTGCGCACCACCTCCAGCACCGGATGGACGATGAGGTGGATCATCAGCCCCTGCTCGTTCAGCGCCATCGATAGCGAATCGACCAGAAACGGCCGGTCATCGGCGACGAGCTGGATGACCGTGTGCGTGGACTCCCAGCCGTTCTGCTCGGGGTCGGGGTTGTAGACCTTGAGGCGGTTTTGCCCGCGCCGCCGCTGCTCGCCAAGGCTCCAGTGCGACAGCGCCGCGCCGTAGAGGTTGGGGAGGTCGCGATCGTGGAGATCGGGGGTGGCGACGGCGGCGTAGTAATGCGTGAGGTAGTCGCGGATCAATGGCTGCCGCTCGGCGCTCCAGCGGGAATCGGCCCGCTCCAGCAGGGCCTCGATTCGGCGCGCTCGTATCGCACTCGCCTGATTCATCGCCTCTCCTCTCTATGCGCGTTCTGGCCGCTACAGTGTGAGCGCTACGCCGGCCATGTTGTAGCCAACGCCCGACCCCACCAGTGTCAGTCGGTCGCCTGGCCCGACCATGCCATGCTCGAGGGCGTGGTCGAGGGCAATGGGCACGCAGGCCGAGCCGGTGTAACCGTAGCGGTCCATCAGCCGGGGTGCGCGCGCCGGTTCCAGTCCCAGCGTGGCACAGGTGGCCCGAATGCTGGCGGCATTCACCTGGGTGAAAATCGCCATATCGACGGCGGCCGGCTCGACGCCACCATTGCGTGCCAGCTCACGCATGAGCGCCGGCCAGCCGGCTTCGTTGATTTCCGGGGGATAGCGCTCATGAAGTTGCACGCGGGTGCGCCCGGCCGTGACCGCGTCCACGCTGGCCGGCTCGCGGGTTCCTCCGGCCATGATGCCCCAGTGGTCGGCGTAGCGGCCGTCGGCACGAAAGGCGCTTGCGCAGACGCCGCGGTCATTGGCCGGCTCCAGGAGTGCTGCGCCGGCGCCATCGCCATAGAAAAACACCATGGGGTCGTCCGGATCGGCCAGGCGCTGCATGAGATAGGCCCCCACCACGAGGATCGAGCGCAGGCCCGCGTTCACCGCAAACAGCCCGGCCGCGGTGGCCAGCGCCGTCGGAAACGACGCGCAGGCACAGCCGATGTCGAAGGTGCCTGCCTGACGCGCGCCCAGCTTGGCCTGCAGCACCACACTGGTGGCGGGCGTGATCTGATCGGGTGTATCGGTGCCCAGAATGATCAGATCAAGATCAGCGGCGCGGCGCCCGGCGTTGGCGAGGGCGGCGCGGGCGGCCTCGAGTGCCAGATCCGAGGTGACCTGGTCGGGCTCGGCGCGATAGCGCTGCAGTATGCCCGAGCTGGCCTCGAAGCGGTCGATCAGATCGGCCTGCTCATGCCCGGCAAACTGCCGCCGCAGCGCGTCGTTGGTCACCTGGTGTGCGGGCAGATAGCGTCCGGTGGCAACGACGGCGGCGGTTCGGGTCATGATGGCCTAGCGTTTTTTCTTGGGGATGTAGAGATCGGTCAGTGTGCCCGCAGCGGCTTCCGCAGCCATCCCCACGGTCTCGGACAAGGTCGGATGGGGGTGAATGGTCAGACCAATATCGTGCATGTCGGCGCCCATTTCAATGGCCAGCCCCACCTCGGCGATCAGGTCGCCGGCATTGGGCCCGACAATGCCAGCGCCGATTACACGCTCGCTGTCGCGCTCGAAGATGAGCTTGGTCACGCCCTCGTCACGACCCAGGGACAGCGAGCGGCCATTGGCGGCCCATGGGAAGGTGCCCACGTCGACGTCGAGCCCCTCGGCCTTTGCCTGCTCCTGGGTGACGCCCACCCAGGCCACCTCGGGATCGGTGTAGGCCACCGACGGGATAACGCGGGCGTCGAAGGCGCTTTTTTCGCCGGCGGCCACCTCGGCAGCGACCTTGCCCTCATGCACGGCCTTGTGCGCCAGCATGGGCTGGCCGATCAGGTCGCCGATGGCAAAGATATGCGGGACGGCCGTGCGCATCTGCTCGTCGGCCTCGATGCAGCCATTGTCGAGCAGCCTGACCCCGGTGGCCTCGATATTGATGAGATCGGTGTTGGGGCGTCGGCCCACCGACACCAGGACCCGGTCAAAGCGATCCTCGGCCGGTGCCTTGTCGCCCTCGAAGCTCACCGTCACACCGTCAGCGTCCGCCGCCAGGCTGGTTACCCGGGTCTTTAGGAAGATGTTGGCGTAGCGCTTGTCGATGAGTTTGCGGAAGGGCTTGACGATGTCCGGATCCGCGCCCGCCATCAGCCGGTCGGCCAGCTCGACCACCGTGATTTCGCTGCCGAGTGCGTGATAGACCGAGGCCATTTCAAGCCCGATGATGCCGCCGCCCACCACCAGCAGGCGCTGCGGTACCTCTTCGAGTTTGAGGGCGTCGGTCGAGTCCATGATGCGGGGGTGGTCCAGATCAAACCCGGGCGGTGCCACCGGCCGCGAGCCGGCCGCGATGATGACGTTGCGAAAGCTGATGCGGCGGCTGCCATCGCCGGTGTCGACATCGACATGATAGTCGTCGTGGAAGCGAGCCGGGCCATGGACCACCTCGACCTTGCGCTGCTTGGCAAGGCCAACCAGGCCGCCGGTGAGCTTGCCCACCACGCTCGACTTCCATGCCTCGAGCTTTTCCAGATTGATCTCGGGCTCGCCAAAGCGGATGCCGTTGTCCGCGAAGAACGCGGCATCGTCAATGACCTTGGCGGCGTGCAACAGCGCCTTGGAGGGGATGCAGCCCACATTGAGGCAAACACCGCCCAGGCTCGGATAGCGCTCGATCAGAATGGTCCTGAGGCCAAGGTCGGCGGCGCGGAAGGCCGCGCTGTAGCCACCTGGCCCGGCCCCGATCACGAGGACGTCGCAGTCGGGTTCGGACGGTGCATCGGCATTGGCATTAACGCCGCCGGCGGGGGCGGCCGGCGCGGGGGCCGGCTGCTTGTCGGCGGCCGGTGCCGCGGCGGCCGCGCTGGCCTCGGCCGTCGAGTCGCTGGCGCCTTCGGCGCTACCCTCGGCGGGGACGCCGGTACCGATCACGTCGTCTTTGGACACCTTGTCGCCCACGCTCACGGTCAGCGACTCGATGGTGCCGCTGAACGGGGCGGGGACTTCCATGGTGGCCTTGTCGCTCTCGAGCGTGATCAGCGAGTCCTCGGCCTCGACCTGATCACCCGGGCCAACGAGGATCTCGATAATCTCGACGGCATCGAAATCGCCAATATCGGGGACGCGGATTTCCCTGGCTTGTGACATGGGTCGCAGTCCTTTGAACGTTAGAGAATGAGTCGGCGCAGATCGCCGAGCACGCCCGCCAGATAGCTGGTAAAGCGCGCCGCTGAGGCGCCGTCGATGACGCGATGGTCATACGACAGGCTGAGCGGGAGCAGCAGCCGCGGCACAAACTCCGAGCCGTTCCACACGGGTTGCATGGCGGATTTGGAGACTCCCAGGATGGCCACCTCGGGGGCATTCACAATGGGCGTGAAGGCCGTGCCGCCAATTCCGCCCAGGCTCGAGATGCTGAAGGTGCCGCCCTGCATGTCGGCGGGCCCCAGTTTGCCGTCGCGTGCCTTGCCCGACAGCTCGCCAAGATCGGCGGCGATGTCGTAAATGCCCTTGCGATCGGCATCGCGAATCACCGGCACGACCAGACCCTGCGGGGTGTCAACGGCAACGCCCACATTGATGTAGTGCTTGCGAATGAGGGCGCCGCCATCACTGCGCAGCGAGCTGTTGAAGTCGGGGAACTCGCGCAGCGCCCGGGCCGATGCCTTTACCAGGAAGGCAAGTGGCGTGAGCTTGACGCCGGCCTTCTCGGCACCGGCCTTCTCGGCCTTGCGAAAGGCCTCGAGCTCGGTGATGTCGGCGTCGTCAAACTGGGTCACATGCGGGACATTGAGCCAGCTGCGGTGCAGATGCGGGCCCGAGAGGCGTTTGATGCGCGGCAGCTCAACTTCCTCGACCTCGCCGAATTTGCTGAAGTCGACCTCGGGGATGGGCGGAATGCCCATGCCGCCGCCGGCGGGTGCCGCGGCCGGTGCCGCACCGCCACCGCCTTCCATGATGGCCTTGACGTGGTTCTGCACGTCGTCGCGGGTGATGCGGCCCTTGCGGCCCGTGCCCGTGACCTGATCCAGCGGGACCCCCAGCTCGCGGGCAAAGCGCCGCACTGATGGCCCGGCATGGGCCATGCGCTGGCTCTCGACGTCGAGCGCCTGGGTGCTGCTTGCCGGGGCTTTGGCCGCGGGAGGTTCGGCAGCCGCCGGGGCGGGCGCGGGCGCGGCGGCCGTCGTGTCTGCGGGCCCGGAGTCGGCGGTTTCCGGCTCGGGGGGCTCGGCGGGCCCGGCATCGGCGGCCCCGGTGTCAGCCGGCTCCGACTCGGCGGCCCCTGCTTCGGCTACCTCGATTCTGGCCACCGGCGTGCCTTCCGAGACCTTGTCGCCCGGCTGGATCAGCAGCTCCTTGATGGTGCCGGCCACGGGCGAGGGCACCTCCATGGTGGCCTTGTCACTCTCGAGAGTGAGCAGCGAGTCCTCGGCCTCGACGCTGTCGCCCGGGCCGACCAGCACCTCGATGACATCGACGGCATCAAAGTCGCCGATGTCGGGAACGGTTATTTCCTGTACCTCTGCCACGCAATGTCCTCCTGCGCCGTGTGCCCTAGACCGTGACCGGATTGGGGGCGTCGGTGTCGATGTTGTATTTGCGGATGGCCTTGCTGACGTCCCCGGGCTTGATCACCCCCTCGTCAGCCAGTGCCTTGAGCGCCGCTATCGTCACGTAGTAGCGGTCAACCTCGAAGAACCGGCGCAGGTTCTCGCGGGTGTCGGAGCGGCCGTAGCCATCGGTGCCCAGCACCGTGAAGTCGCGGTCGACATAAGGCCGGACCTGGTCGGCAAAGGCGCGGACATAGTCGGTCGATGCCACAACGGGCCCGGCATGACCCTCGAGGCACTGGCGCACATACGGCACACGCGGCGTCTCTTCCGGGTGCAGCAGGTTCCAGCGCTCGCAGTCGATGCCGTCGCGCCGCAGCTCGGTGAATGACGGGCAGCTCCAGACATCGCTGTCGATGCCCCAGTCGTCCTTGAGCAGCTCGGCGGCGGCCATGACCTCGATGAGGATGGTGCCCGAGCCCATGAGCTGCACGCGCTTCTTGCCACGTCCGCCCTTCTGCAGGAGGTACATGCCGCGGCGGATGCCGTCCTCGGCGCCCTTGGGCATCGCGGGCTGGCGGTAGTTCTCGTTCATCATGGTGATGTAGTAGAAGACCGACTCCTGGTCCTGGTACATCCGCCGCAGGCCGTCCTGAATGATGACCGCCATTTCGTAGGCAAAGGTGGGGTCGTAGGACACGCAGTTGGGGATGGCGGCCGTGGCGAGGTGGCTGTGGCCATCCTCGTGCTGCAGGCCCTCGCCGTTGAGCGTGGTGCGGCCTGCCGTGCCACCCATCAAAAAGCCCTTGGCCTGCATGTCACCGGCGGCCCACCACAGATCACCCGTGCGCTGGTAGCCAAACATCGAGTAGTAGGCAAAGAACGGAATCATCTCGACGCCGTGGTTGGCATAGGCGGTGGCGGCTGCAATCCAGCTGGACATGGCACCGGCCTCGTTGATGCCCTCCTGCAGGATCTGTCCTTTCAGATCCTCGCGGTAGTACATCAGCTGATCGGCGTCCTGCGGCTCGTAGAGCTGGCCCTTGGGCGAGTAGATACCGATCTGCCGGAACAGCCCCTCCATGCCAAAGGTGCGGGCCTCGTCGGGCACGATCGGGACCAGCCGCGGGGCGAGCGTCTTGTCGCGGGCGATGACCGAGAGCGCCCGGACAAACGCCATGGTGGTCGACATCTCGCGCTCGCCGCTGTCTTTCAACAGGACATCAAAGGCCGAGAGCTCGGGTACCGCGAGCGACTCCGCAAGGACCTTGCGCTGCGGGAGATAGCCGCCGAGGGCCTGACGCCGCTCGTGCAGGTATTTGATCTCGGGGGAGTCCTCGGCCGGCTTGTAGAACGGCGCATCGGCCACCTGCTCGTCAGGCACCGGGATATGGAAGCGGTCGCGGAAGTCCTTCAGGGCGTTTTCGGCCATTTTCTTTTGCTGATGGGTGATGTTCTGGCCCTCGCCAGCCTCGCCCATGCCGTAGCCCTTGACCGTCTTGGCCAGAATGACCGTGGGCTGGCCCTCATGCTCGGTGGCCGCCTTGTAGGCGTTGTAGACCTTGGTGGAGTCATGGCCACCGCGGTTGAGGTGCCAGATGTCCTCGTCGGACATATTGGCCACCATGGCCTTGAGCTCGGGGTATTTGCCAAAGAAGTGCTCGCGCGTGTAGGCGCCGCCCTTGGCCTTGAAGTTCTGGTACTCGCCGTCGACGGCCTCCTCCATGCGCCGGCGCAGCAGCCCCTCGTGATCCTTGGCGAGCAGCGGGTCCCAGTACGACCCCCAGATCACCTTGAGCACATTCCAGCCGGCACCGCGGAACTCGCCCTCGAGCTCCTGGATGATCTTGCCATTGCCGCGGACCGGGCCATCAAGCCGCTGCAGATTGCAGTTGACCACGAAGATGAGGTTGTCGAGGCCCTCGCGCGCGGCAACGCCGATGGCGCCCAGGCTCTCGGGTTCGTCCATTTCTCCATCGCCGCAGAACACCCAGACCTTGCGGTTGGAGGTGTCGGCAATACCGCGGTTGTGCAGGTATTTGAGGAAGCGGGCCTGGTAGACGCCCATGATCGGCCCCAGGCCCATCGACACGGTGGGCAGTTGCCAGAAGTCGGGCATGAGCCAGGGATGGGGGTAGGAGGACAGCGGCTTGCCGGTCTTGGCCAGATCGGCGCGGAAGTTGTTGAGGTCGTCCTGGGTGAGACGCCCTTCAAGAAAGGCCCGGGCGTAGATGCCGGGCGCCGAGTGGCCCTGGATGAAGACCAGATCGCCGCCATGATCCTCGCCCGGGGCCCGCCAGAAGTGGTTGAAGCCCACTTCATAGAGCGTCGCCGACGAGGCGAATGAGGCGATATGTCCGCCAATGCCGTCGCGATCGCGGTTGGCCTGCACCACCATGGCCATCGCGTTCCAGCGAATAATCGAGCGAATGCGTGCCTCGAGCGCGCGGTCGCCCGGATGCGGGGCCTCGTGCTGGGGCGGGATGGTGTTCTGATACGCCGTGGTGGCCTTGAAGGGCAGCTGGCCGCCGCTGCGGCGCGTGGTGTCAACCAGCTGCTCGAGGAGGAACTGGGCGCGCTCCGGTCCTTCGTAGGCGAGCACTGACTCGATGGCTTCTATCCACTCCCGGGTCTCCTGCGGATCGTCATCACCCGGGATTGGCATGGGCTTCATTCTTGCTGCCATCGCTTACCTCTCCATGTTTGTCGTGTCTCCAGCCTAGCGTTGGTGGCGTCGGCTGGCTAGACCAAGAAGACACGTAGGTCATTGTTGCGCTGCGGAAAAACGCCCACTTGGCTGGCGTAAGGAACGCCACGCTAACCCAGCTGCGCGCGAATGTCGCCCCATGATTATTGCCCTTAAGGAATAGATACTATGATCGGGCATGGGTGCCGGACCGTCCGCGATTGCCGTCAGAGCCCCATTCCCGGCCGCCTGAGGCCGATCGGAGCCGACCCTCATGGCGCGCCTCAAACCCAGTCTCGGGGGACCAGGTAGTGGTTGGTCAGACGGGCCTCCGGGCTGTCGGCCGAGGGCTGGTAGCCGTATTCCCAACGCACCAGCGGCGGCAGTGACATGAGGATCGACTCGGTGCGCCCGCCCGACTGAATACCAAATTTGGTCCCGCGATCGTGCAGCAGATTGAATTCGACGTAGCGGCCGCGCCGATACAGCTGGAACTGGCGCTCGCGCTCGCCCCAGGGGGTGTCCCTGCGGGCCTCCACGATGGGCAGATAGGCATCCAGATAGGCGTCTCCCACCGCCCGCATCAGCGCAAAGGCGCTGGCAAACCCGCCGCGATCGTAATCGTCGAAAAAAAGTCCGCCGATCCCGCGGGCCTCTTCGCGATGGGGCAGATAGAAGTAGTCATCGCACCACTGCTTGAAGCGCGGATAGAGGTCATCGCCAAACGGTTCCACGGCGTCGCGGGCCACGCGGTGCCAGTGCTGGCAGTCGGCATCAAACGGGTAGAACGGGGTGAGGTCAAAGCCGCCGCCAAACCACCACACCGGTTCGGCATCGGGCGCCTCGGCCAGAAAGAACCGGACATTGGCGTGTGAGGTCGGCACATAGGGGTTGCGGGGGTGGACCACCAGCGACACGCCCAGTGCCTGAAAGCCTCGGCCCGTCAGTTCGGGGCGGCGGTCGGTGGCCGCCGGCGGCAGATTGTGGCCATGGACATGCGAGAAGTTGACCCCGGCCTGCTCAAAGACATTGCCGTTTGCGAGCACGCGGCTGCGGCCCCCGCCGCCGGCGTCCCGGTCCCAGGCATCCTCGCTGAAGCGAGCGCCGTCGAGGCCGGCAACGCGATCGCAAATGGTGTCCTGCAAATCGAGCAGATACGCGCGGACGACGTCGGCATCCACATCAGTCATGCATTGACTCCAGAAAGAATCGGGTGAGCTCATCCCTCGCCTCGGCGCTGATGCCGCCGTCATCGGCAATGCCGCCGAGCCCGCGGGCACGCAGCGACGCGGTGATGGCCGAGAGCCCGGCATCATGCCAGCGCTGCAGCGAATCGAGCAGGTGCCGCGCGTAGTGGGTCAGCGCGGCGCCGGGTGTGGTCTCGGCCGCGGCGTCCTCGATAAGCGAGGCATAGTCCCAGCCCTCGACGGGGGGCGCCACGTTGAGCTGGGCGATCACGATCAGGGCATCGGCCTGTGCCCGAAGCGCTATGCCGCCCACTTTGTGGCCATTGAGCAGCAGATCGTTCGGCCAGCGATAATCGAGGCCGGTGAGCGGGGGCAGCAACTCGGCGACCGCGGTGCCGAGCGCCAGCAACGCCACCAGGCCGATTTCCGGCCATTGTTCGCGGTCAAAGTCGGGGCGCAGCAATACGGCGCTGTACAGCCCGCCCGGCGGTGCCGCCCAGTCGGCATGCTGGCCGCGTCCAGCCGTTTGCGAGCGGGCCCACAGCAGCAGGCCCTCGTCGGCGCCCGCTGCCGCACGCCGCGCGGCTTCGGCACCGATGTTGTCGACCTCGTCAAGGAACAGCGGCTCGTAGACGGCGGGAAGCTCGGCGCGCAAACGCGGGTCGGTAACAGTGTCCGGGGTCATGGTGAGGAGTCTCCCGCGGCCTTGCGAAGGCCATCCAGATGGCGGCGAAGTTTCTGCAGCGCGGGCGAGAGCACGCGCGTGGTGCCCGCGGCTCGCTCGTAGGTGGCCTCGAGCAGGGCGACGCCCTCGGCCGCGCGGCCCTGATCCCGCAGCAGCGCGGCCAGGCGACACAGGCTGTCGACATGCAGCGTGCTGTCAAGGCCCATCACCTGCTCCAGCCGGGTAACGGCCTGGCGCAGCAGGGGCTCGGCCTCGGCGCGACGGCCTGCATCGGCCTGCAGCCCCCCCAGCTCGGCGGCGGTCATGATGGTGT
Organism: uncultured Spiribacter sp.; assembly: GCA_913056145.1. Taxonomy (GTDB): domain Bacteria; phylum Pseudomonadota; class Gammaproteobacteria; order Nitrococcales; family Nitrococcaceae; genus Spiribacter. The sequence goes on along the minus strand of CAJXMI010000006.1, from coordinate 8,340 downwards.
TGGGATGGTCCTCGCCGTAGAGCGTGGTCCAGAGCGCCAGGTTCTCGCGATACAGCGGCTCGGCTTCGGCAAGGCGACCGTCCTCGCGCAGCAGATCGGCCAGGTTGTTGATGCTGGTTGCGGTGGCAGGGTGCTCCGGGCCCACCACCTCGCGCCAGATGCCGATCGCCTCGCGATACAGTGATTCCGCTTCTTCGCGCTGTCCGGTCACGTCGAGCACGCCGGCGAGGTTGTGCAGACTGGTGGCTGTCTCGGCATGCTCGCGGCCCAGGGCCCGGGTACGGATGGCGACGGCGTCGCGAAAGCAGCGCTGGGCCTCGGCAAAGCGCTCCCGCGCATCGAGGGTGGTGCCCAGGTTGTGCAGGGCGGCACCGGTGGCGGCATGCTCGGCTCCAAACAGCTTGCGGGTCAGATCCAGCGACTCGCGGTAGCGCGCTTCGGCGCCCTCATGGTCGCCCCCGGCGTAGAGCAGCCCGCCGAGGTTATCAAGCGCGGCGGCCAGCGCCGGCGCGGGTGACGGCTGCACCCGCCGGGCAATCTTTACACAGCGCTCGAACGGGCCACGCGCCTGTTCAAGCCGGTTGGCCGCGCGCTGGGCTGCCCCCAGATTGGCCAGAAGAGGCAGCAGTCCGGGGTCGTCACGGCCATGCCGCTGTTCGTGATCGGCAACCAACCCGGCGTATTCGGCAATGGCGCCGTCCAGGTCATCGCCGGCCTCGAGCATGGCGGCCAGTGCGTGCCGGCTGGAGCGGGTGGCCGGGTCATCCGGGCCCAGCCGGGCTGATCGCGAGCGCTGCGCCATCCGCAGCATTTCGACGGCCCGCGCACTGGCGCTGTCGGCAAGATCGCCGACCGCGTGCTGATGGGCAATGGCGGCCGTTGCGGCGCTCTCCGGGGCCTGCTGGCGCAGGTGCTCATAGCCGCTGCGGCGCACATAAGCGGCCGCATCCGCCACATCGAGCCGGTCCAGAATGCGCCCGGCTGTCACATGAATGTCTGCCATGACATCGGCACTCAAGTCGTCGCGGCGTCGATAGCGATTCAGCTGCTCGACCAGATGACTGGCGGCGGTGTCGCGCGCTGGCAGGGCCTCCCAGAGGGTCTGCCAGGGGAGTGGCTGGCGTGGCCAGTCGGTCAGCGCGGCAACGCGGGTCAATGCGTCCATCAGCCCCGTCCAGTCGGCCGCCCGCATCCGCCACTGGGCCTGTTCGAGGGGCGTATCGGCGGCCTCGGCCAGGCGGGCGCACAGGGCACGGCGGTCGGCACTGCCCGGCAGGAGCGTGCGCAGCGCCGCATCCCGCAGCGCCGGGTGGGTGAATTGCCAGTGCCCATCCTGGTGCCGCACCAGAGTGGCGGGGAGTGGTGTGGGATCGCCCCCAATCGCCGCCAGCCGTGTGTCGTCGAGGCCCCGGGGTGCCAGTGCCAGGGCAGCAAGGGCAGCGGCGGCGGCAGGCTCGGCAGCCGCCGTGCGGATGGCCGCGTTCAGGTCGCCGGTGGTGTCGCCGAGCAGTGCATCACGCTGGCTGTCACGGTTGATATCGACGCACTCCCAGCCGAGTTCGCGCAGCTGCTCGGCGACAAGGCCGCGCTCGGCAACCGCCACCAGCACCACGCCGGGTGGCAGATGAGCGGGCAGCCAGTCGGGGTCGGTGGTGAGGTCGGCCGCCGTGATGCGGTCAAGGTCATCGATCACGATCAGTGCGGAGGCCTCACCAAGCCGCGCCAGCCAGCCCGGCAGCGCCTCCCGGAGCCCGACATCGTCAAGTGGCAGGGCATCGGCAACCCCGAGGTGGTCGCGGATGGCCAGCAGCAGGTCATGAATGATTCGGGCGGGCGTGGCGCCATCCGGGTCCAGACTGGCGCCTACCATGTAGCGGAATTGGGGTGTCTGCGTGGCCAGCCAGGCATGCAGCGTGGCCGTGCGGCCGCTTGCCAGGGGGCCTGTCAGCAGCAGACGGCGCCCGCCTCGTGCGGCATGGCGCAGGTGCTCGACAACGTAGTCGGCGGCGGGGAGTGGGTCGATGTCGCGCCAGGACGGCCCCGGCGCTGGACAGCCATGGGTGCTTGGCGGCATTTTGTTGTCCTGTCGGCGGTCTGCGGATCCCATCACTTCAGTTTGCGTGCAAACGGCCGCGCCGCCAAGTTGCTGACGAGGACTTTGAATGACCGAGCGAGTGGACAGCCTCCCGATCGATCTTGATGCCCTGCTCGAGGCGACCGATTCGCCCGATGCGGGCGCCCTGGTGGTGTTTGGTGGCACCGTGCGGCGGCATCACGACGGTAAATCGGTGACGGCCATCGAGTACTCGGCCTACCCGCCGCTTGCCGAGAAGGCACTGGCCGAGGTGGAGGCCGAGGCCATGGCGCGCTTCGACATCCTGTCATGCGCCATTCGCCATCGTACGGGCCAGCTTCAGGTCGGCGAGTTGAGCGTGCTGGTGGTCGTGCGCGCGGCGCACCGCGCCGATGCCTTCGAGGCGGGCCGCTTTGCCATCGATACCCTCAAAAAGACCGCGCCCGTGTGGAAGCGCGAGGGCTACAGCGACGGCACCGAGGTCTATCTGCAGGGCGAGACCCTGCCGGGTGCCGGGGAGTAAGTCGTATGACCGGAGCCGTTACGGACACCATGGATCGCCCGCTTCGCGATCTGCGTATTTCGCTGACCGATCGCTGCAACTTCCGCTGCGCCTACTGCATGCCAAAGGCGCTGTTCGGGGCCAATCACGCCTTCATGCCGCGGAGCGAGCTTCTGACCTTCGAGGAGATCACCCGGGTTGCGGGGGTGTTTACCGGGCTTGGCGTGCGCAAGCTGCGGCTGACAGGTGGTGAGCCGCTGATTCGGCGGGATATCGAGGATCTTGTGGCCATGCTGGCCGGAGTGGACGGGGTTGAGGATATCAGCCTTACCACCAACGCCTCGTTGCTCACCCTCGACAAGGCGCGGGCGCTTAAGGCCGCTGGTCTTAATCGCATCACGGTCAGCCTGGATGGCATTGATGACGCCACCTTTCAGGCAATGAACGACGTGGGCTTTCCGGTTGCGAAGGTGCTGGAGGGTATTGCCAACGCCGAGCGCGCCGGTCTTGCACCCATCAAGATCAATATGGTTGTCCAGCGCGGCATCAATGATCACGACATCGTGCCCATGGCAGAGCACTTCCGGGGCACGCCGCATATCGTGCGCTTCATCGAGTACATGGATGTGGGTAACAGCAATGGCTGGCGCCTCGATCAGGTGCTGCCCTCGCGCGAGGTCGTCGAGCGGGTCGGGGCGCATTGGCCCATCGAGCCCGTGGCCCGCAATTATCGCGGCGAGGTGGCTGAGCGGTATCGCTACACCGACGGCGCCGGTGAGATCGGCATGATCAGCTCGGTGACCCAGCCCTTTTGCGGCGACTGCAGCCGCGCCCGGCTATCGGCTGAAGGCAAGCTCTTCACTTGCCTGTTCGCCAGCGCCGGTCATGACATCCGTGACCGCCTGCGGGCCGGCGCCAGCGACGAGTCGCTCACCGAGTATCTGCAGGGCATCTGGAGCCGCCGCGCCGATCGCTACTCGGAGCTGCGCACCCACGAGACCAAGCCCGTGGATACCCGCAAAATCGAAATGTCCTACATTGGAGGCTAACCGGATGGATGAAGAAACGCTTAACCTGAGCGTGCGCAAGTTCCTGAAAAAAGTGGGCATCACTGCCCAGCGTGAAATCGAGGCGGCCGTACGCGAGGGGCTCGAGAACGGGACGCTGACGGGCGACGAGACATTGCCCGCGGTAGTCACGCTGACGGTGGATGGCCTGTCGCTCGAGCACCGGATCGAGGGGACGGTCGAGCTCGACTGATGGGGTGGCCGCTTAGACCAGCGGCCCCGCAAAGGGCTCTACCACCACGGTGTCGCCCGCGGCGACATCCCCGCAGTCGGCGGGCAGGATGATGAAGCAGTCGGCCTCGCTCATCGAGCGCAGAACCCCCGACCCCTGGCGGCCTACGCTCTCGACGGCCAGCGTGCCATCCGCAGTGGTGAGCAGGCGGCCGCGCTGAAACTCCTGGCGCCCGGGCTTTTTCCGCAACGTGCTGTGACAGGCCACACGAAAGCGGCGTGGCGCCGGGATTCGCTCGCCGGCAAGCTGCCGCAGCGCCGGCGTCACGACCTGGGTAAAGGTGGCCATCACCGACACCGGGTTGCCCGGAAGGCCAAAATACCAGGCCGAATCAAAGCGCCCGAAGGTAAGTGGCCGGCCCGGTTTCATGGCAATGCTCCAGAAGTGTGCCTCGCCGTGCCGGCGCAGCAGATGGGCCATGTAATCGGCCTCACCCACTGACACGCCGCCCGAGGTCAGGATGACGTCGGCATCGCGGGCAGCCTGTTCAAGGGCGGCCTGCAGTGCCGCTTCATCATCCCGCACCACACCCAGGTCCAGCAGCTCGACTCCCAGGTTGGTCAGCATGCCGTAGAGGCTGTAGCGATTGCTGTCGTAGATATCGCCCGGCCCCAGTGCCTCGCCCAGGCTGCGCAGTTCGTCGCCCGTCGAGAAGAACGCCACCCGGAGCGGGCGCATTACCGCGAGCTCGGCGCGCCCCATCGAGGCCACAACGCCCAGATCGGCTGCCGTGAGCCGGCGGCCCTGGTCGAGGATGATATCCCCGGCGCGCAGGTCTTCACCCGCCCGGCGAATGTTCTGCCCCGGCTCGGGCCGGTCATTGACCGTGATCTGCTCGCCCTCGGCCTCGATCCGCTCCTGCATGACCACGGCGTCGGCACCCGCGGGCACGACACCCCCGGTCATGATGCGCACGCACTCCCCCGGGCCCACGGTGCCATCGAAGGGGTGTCCGGCAAAGGCGGAGCCCACCCGACGCAGGGGGCCGTTACCCACATCGCTGCTGCGCAAGGCGTAGCCATCCATCGCCGAGTTGTCGTGGGCGGGTACCGGCTCGGGGGCGGTGATGGGTTGCGCCAGTACCTGACCCAGCGCACTGCGCAGGGCCAGCCGGCGCGTGCCCGTGATGGGGGTGAGCGCCGCATGAATGCGCTCAAGGGCGTCGGCGAGGGGCATGGCAGGGGCATCATGGCCGCAGCCGGCGGCGGTGATCGGGTCAGTCATTGCGGGTTTCCGGTTGGGTCTCGAGCATGGCGGCCTCGGTCTCGGCGCATTGCTCGGGCGTGTTGACGTTGCTGAAGAGTGACTGGCAGTCCGACAGGTCCACCGTGCGCATCGCAAGTGTGGCGTACCAGCGGTCGATCTTGCGGCCACCGCCGTGCAAAAAGGCGTTAAGCCGCGCCAGGGTGTCCCGGCGCAACAATGCATGGACCGGCTGCAGGCGATCGCCGTCGTGGGCAACCGCCACATCGGCATCACCCATCCCGGCGGCAAGGCGGCTTGCCAGGTCCGCCGGTACGTAGGGGCCATCACAGGGCAGGGTGAGCAGGCAGTCGTCGGGGCACCAGGCAAGTCCCGCCGCCATGCCGGCCAGCGGCCCCGGGTAGTCGGCCAGCTGGTCGGGCAGCACCGGATAGCCCCAGGCGGCATAGGCATCGTGGCTGCGGTTGGCATTGATGGCGATATGGCCGACCTGGGGCCGGATCGCCTCAAGCACATGGGCAATCATGGGCCGCCCGGCGAGCGGCACCAGGCCCTTGTCGCGGCCACCCATGCGCGTGGCCCGGCCGCCGGCCAGGATTACGGCGCTGATCGAGCAGGACATGGCCTTAACCCCCGGCCACCGAAGGCACAATGAGCATTCTCCGGTAGCCGGCGATGGGCGTGGCCAGCCCCTGCAGGGCGCGGACATCATCCTCGTCGAGAAAGACATTCACGTGCTGGCGCAGCTCGCCGCTGCGGGTGAGGATGCGCCGGCCCACGTCGCGGTGCCGGTCGGCCAGCGCCGTCAATACCTCGCCGACCTGGTTACCGGCCAGCTCAAGTCGGTCGGCGCCACCGGCCAGCGGCTGCAGCGCCGCCGGGATTTCAACGTCAATGCGGGTCATGGGGGCTAGTGTGCCGGCATGCGGGTCGGCTCGACAATCTCGACCACCGGGTCGTCGGCGGTCATGGCGCCTAGCACGATCCGCTCGGGCGGGGTGTCGGCCGCCAGCGCACAAGCGGCCGCATCGCGGGCGGCATGCAGCCGCTCGCCGTCATCCACCTGATTGATCAGGGCCACGAGCCGCGTCCCGCTCGCCTGCTGACGGGCACCCGCCGGGTGGCTCAGCAGACGGCCAACATGCCGCGGGGTAATCCGCTCACCGGGGGCCAGGTCGAGAACGGCGGTCAGCTCCGGCAGGCGATGTGCCGTGTGCTCATCCAGCGGCTGGCCGATGACCCCGGCCGAGACAACGAAGATGATCGTGGTGCAGCCGGGAACCAGCAATGGCTCGTCGTGGCGAGGTGCCTTGATCCCGCGCATTCGGGCGCCGTCGGCTTTGACCAGGGTTGCGGCAAAGCCGGCATCGGCATGAATGCGGGCCACCGTGGCAGGCGGCAGCCCCGCCAGACGACCCGATTTGGAACTTGGACAGGCAAAGCCGACGCGGCGATGGACGGCCGCGGCCTCGGGCACGGCGATGGCCAGTGCCTCGGGCGAGTCGACAAGGCGGGTGTCGAGCAGGCGGCGTGGCGGGGGCGTGAGCATGGCGGTGGCGGTAAGCCCCACCCGGCCCGGGTGGGCCGCAAGCAGGCGGTAGAGCGTGGTCTTCTTGCCGCCGGCCCCGACCGCACACACGATGCCGTCACGGGCAGCCAGCGCATCGAGCAAGTGGACAGGCACGTTGTCGGTCATGTTGCGGCTCCTGCGAGGCGGGTGGCGCGAACCGAGAGGATGCCGGGCAGGAAGCCGGCGAGCAGGGTCCAGTGATCGCCGGCGTCGGTGCTTGCAAACAAGTGCCCGCTCGAGGTGCCAAGGTAGAGGCCCAGGGGGTCCAGGCCGTCGCTGTCGAGCCCGTCGCGCAGGATCGTCACAAATGCGTTTTCCTGGGGCAGCCCCGCTTCAAGCGCGGTCCATGTCTCACCCGCATCGCGGCTGCGATATACCCGCAGGCGCCCGTCCACGGTGGCGCGGAACTGGCTGCTCTCCTCGGGCACGCAGTAGATGACATCGGGGTCGGCCGGGTCGGTGGCGAGCGCATAGCCAAAGTCGCTCGGCAGTCCCGGGGTGACTTCGCGCCAGTGAGTGCCGCCGTCGTCGGTCACATAAAGGCCGTGATGGCTCTGCTGCCAGGCCCGTCCCGGCCGTGCCGGATGCACCAGGAGGCGGTGGACGCAATGTCCGCACCGGGGCGCAGCGCCCGCCAGATAGGGGGCGCGGATGCCCTGATTGCGCGCCTCCCAGGTGCTGCCGTTGTCGTCCGAGCAGTAGACGCCGCCTGCCGACATGGCCGCATACAGGCGTTGCGGATTATGCGGGTCAACCTGAACGGAGTGCACCGCGAGGCCGCCCTTGGCCGGTGACCAGTGCGGGCGGTCGGGATGGGCATTGAAGCCCTCGAGGGCCTGCCAGTGTTCGCCGCCGTCATCGCTGCGGAAAACCCCGGGGGGCTCGATACCGGCCAGGATCTGATCGGGCTGGTCGACAGGGCCCGGAGCCACGCTCCAGATCATTTGCAGACTGGCCGGGTCGGTGTCATCCGCGCCATGCCGGGGGACCTCGGCAAGCGGCGACCAGTGCGCGCCGGCATCGTGGGTGCGGTACAGGTGAATGCCCCAGACCGGGTGATGCGCTGCCGCCCAGCCCTTGCGGGGATCACGCGGATCAAGAAAGGCCGCCTGGATCTCGTATCCAGGGATGTGAGGGCCTTCGATCTGCCAGCTGCCACGGCCATCCTGACTACGGGCCACAAACAATCCCTTGCGGGTGCCCACGAGTAGCGCAACCGGGCTCGCTGGATGTCTGGCGCCGGGCATCGTCCCCTCCATCTTCTGTTATCCGTTCGCGTACTATACCGTAGCCATTGGTCGGTTCATTCGAACCCCCGGGAGGAGGCGCCACGTGCGATTTCTGCGTGCGTTGAGGCTGGATGACAGCGATGACGAGATCTACCCTCTGGCCGCTGCGGCCGGCGAGTGGGTGGTGCCCGGTACGTTTGCCTTTACCTTCGCCGAGCGCGATCCCGGTCAGCTCGACAGTGGCGAGCGCGCCGCCTTTCGGCATGCGGTCGCCGGCAAAGAGCGCCACCAGGAACGATACGAACGGCAACAGGACGATAGCCGGAGCGTATGTGAATGCAGCCATCGTTACCACCTCATCGTCGTCGCTTTCGTGACGTCCACGTCAGTGAAGTTGCGGTACAACACGAGGATGATGCCGATTCCGATGGCGACCTCCGCGGCCGCGATGGCCATCCCGAAC
>CAJXMI010000005.1 GCA_913056145.1 uncultured Spiribacter sp. | reverse complement strand
GTCGGAGACATGAATTTTCTGGATGGCCTCGACCCCGTCGGCGATTTGATCCCACAGGCCGAGGTTCTGAAAGAACCGGCGCGAGGTGGGGGCAAGCGCGGTCTGCCGGTCGTCAAAGCTGGGCTGCGCCTCGGACTGCGGGGGCACGGGCTCAACCACGGCGACGCGCAGGCCACTGCCCTTGAGCGCTACGGCCAGACTGGCACCCACCAGGCCGCCGCCGGCGATAATGATGTCGTAATGATTGTCCGTCATTCCGGCTCCTCCAGAAGGCCCTGCAACGTGGCGCAGCGCCGCCGCCCGGCTCAGCCCGCCATGGCCGCCTCGATGTCGGCGATGGCCTTGGGCGCGGCCTCGGTGAGATTTTCGTGGCCGTCGCGGGTGACCAGGCAATTGTCCTCGATGCGCACGCCGATGCCGTGCCAGCGCTCGTCGACCGGGCTGCCGGGCGGGATGTAAAGGCCCGGTTCGACCGTCAGGGCCATGCCCGGTTCCAGCTCGCGCCAGTGGCCGTCGATTTTGTAGTCGCCCACGTCGTGGACATCCATGCCCAGCCAGTGGCCGGTGCGGTGCATGAAGAACCGGCGGTAGTCCCCGTTTTCGATGACCTCGTCGATATCGCCGGTAAGCAGGCCGAGGTCGAGCATGCCCTCAACCAGGACCCGGGTGGCCGCCTCGTGGCCGGCATTCCAGTGCTGGCCCGGACGCACTTCGTCGAGCGCAGCCCGCTGGGCGTCGAGCACGACCTCGTAGATCGCCCGCTGCTCGGCCGAAAACCGGCCGCTGACCGGCAGGGTGCGGGTGATATCCGCGGCGTAGCCATCGAGTTCGATGCCGGCATCGATCAGGATCTGCTCTCCGGCGCGCAGCTCGGCATTGTTGGCAATGTAGTGCAGCACACAGGCGTTGGCGCCGCTGCCGGCAATAATGGGGTAGGCGGGCTCGCCGTTGTGGCGGCGGAAGTCATAGAGGAGTTCGGCTTCGATCTCGTATTCGCGCAGGCCGGGGCGGATGACGTTGAGCAGCCGCTCGTGGGCGGCCGCGGTGAGGCGGGCGGCCTCGCGCATTTTTGCGGCCTCGGCACGGGATTTGACGAGGCGCATTTCGTGGACGATGTGCTCGAGCGAGCCATACTCAAGCGGCGCCTTGACGCCCGCCCGGGCGCGGGCGCGCAGGGCGTTGACCCAGCCGATCAGGCGCTGGTCGAAGGCCGGATCGGCGCCCATCGCGCAGTAGACCTTGGCGCGGCCCTCCATAAGCCCCGGGAGAATGTCGTCGATGTCATCGATGGGAAAGGCGTCATCAGCGCCGAATTCGCTGACGGCGGCGTCCTGGCCAATCGTGCGGCCTTCCCAGGTCTCGCGCTGCGGGTCGCGCTCGCGTGAGAACAGGATGTACTGGCCTTGATCGCGGCCTGGTACCAGCACCGCAACGGCCTCGGGCTCGTCGAACCCGGTCAGGTAGAGGAAATCGCTGTCCTGCCGATAGGGATGATGCACATCGCGGTTGCGCGGGCGCTCGGGGGCGGCGGCGAGCACGGCGATGCCGTCGTCACCGATGTGGTGCATCAGCGTCTCGCGGCGGCGGGCGTGTTCGGCGTTGTCCATCGGTGGTGGCATTCCTTGTTTGATCGGCGCGATGGGCCGGGGTTTGGCCGTTGTCCCGCCTCAGTGAAACAGATCCTTGCCGGGCGCAGTCCCGCCATCGACCGGTTTGGCCGATGACGGCAGTGCGGTGTGTTCGCGCAGCAGCAGGGTGGCGGCGCGGAGGTATTCCACCAGCTCGGTATAGGCGATCTCGCTGTCCTCGTCGGCCTGGGTGTCGCTGTCGATGCGGGCGATCTCGGTCACGTCGCTGACCACTTCGTTGGCCTCGCGCGGCAGTTTGGCCGGATCGTGAGTGCCGGCAATGCCAAGCCCGAAGAGCAAGCCCTCGCACCATTGGCCAAGCGCCGCGGCGCGTTGCGTGAGCTCTGCCTCGTCGTGGGGCAAAAGTGGCTCGAACTCGAGGCTGTCGTTCTCGAGCCGGTCGCGGGTGTCGTGATAGAGCTCGGTGAGCGCCTCGAGCACTTCGCGGGCCGGCTCACCCTTGGGCGAGAGGCCGTCGAGCACCTGCGCGATCCAGCGGGCGGCCTCGGGGGTGTCCGGGCTGCAGAAAAGCCCGCAGAGCATGCCATGGGCCTCCGCCGCCGAGAGGTTGGCCTCGACGCCGGCAAGCGCCCCGGCCACGGTGTTGTAGCGTTGCGAATCGTTCATGGGGCAGTATTCTAGCATTCGTGATAGGCTCGAAGGGATTCGGCGGGGGCATTGCAAGTGACTGATTCCGTTAGCGAACAGATGGTACAGCTGGAGCAGCGCGTCGCGCGCCTGCTGCAGCTTTGCGAGCAGTTGCGCAGCGAAAACCGGGTGCTGCTGGCCTCGCAGGAGTCGCTGAACGCCGAGCGGGCGGCTTTGCTCGAGAAAAACGAGACGGCCCGCGCACGCATTGACGCCATGATCAGCCGACTGAAGGCGCTGGAGCACAGCTGATGAGCGAACCGGTCCAGGTGCGCATTCTCGATCGCGATTTCATGGTGGCGGCCCCGCCCGAAGAGCGCGAGAGTCTGCTCGAATCCGCACGCCATCTGGATGCCCGGATGCGCGAGATCCGCGACGCCGGGCGCATCGTTGGCATCGACCGCATCGCCATCATGGCGGCCCTCAACCTCACCCATGAGCTGCTCGAGGCGCGCGGGGATGCGGCCGGCGCCGAGGCTGTCCAGCACCGCCTGGAGGCGCTCGATCGGCAGATCAGCGAGTATCTCGATGACGTGGAGATCCCGGCCGAGCTCCGGCGCTGAGCCGAGCACACCGAGCGACCGCCGTCCCGGCGGCGTTCATGATAAGGCTGGACGGGGCGCGCGGCGCGGATGCAGACTGTAGTCAGGTTGCCTGCGGCGTTCGATACGGGCAGATAGCATTCTTGACCCTACAATCATGCGCCTCAGGGGAGACGTTGTAGTGACTCTGGTGTGCAAGTCCGCCCCGAGCGGAAAGCCTAAGGGGGCACTCGCCCTCCCCGACCTGAACCGAAGGGTTCAAGGGCGTTGCCCGACCGGCGTCGTGGGTAACCGCTTCATGTTCTGGTCAACCCGGCCGCGGTTGACCACCGCTCGGCGCGTGGCCCTGGCTTTGCGGGCGCAACCCGTGGCCGACCTCCCGGCTCCGTTGTCGGCAGTGTTGGTGTAAGGCCGGCGGATATGGCGTCCAGCACTCACTCAACCGCACTTCAGAAACGCGAACTCCGCCGCGCGCTGCGTGCAGCACGGCGAGCCGTCGCTGGCCGTGCTGCGACTGGCGCGGCGCGGGCCGTTACAGCGCGGGTCCGGCGTCTACGGGCCTGGCGGCGGGCACGCATCGTGGGGGTGTTTGTGTCGGGCGACGGCGAAATCGACACGTCGCGGCTCATGCAGGCCGCCTGGCAGGCCGGCAAGACCGTCTGTCTGCCGGTTATTCAACCGCCGCCGGGGCAACGGGGCCGACGGGCGGCGTTGCGTGAGGGCCGGCTGGTCTTTCGGGTGGCCGGGCCGGCGACACCACGGCGGCCCGGACTGCTGCAGGTGCCCGAGCCCGTCCGCAGCAGCAGTCGGGCCATTCCCCTCAATCGCATCGATCTTTTATTGATGCCGCTCGTCGGATTTGATTCGGCAGGACATCGGCTGGGAATGGGCGGCGGTTTTTATGACCGCACGCTCGCCGGCCGCGGCAGATTTCGCCGCCCCTGCCGGGTGGGCATTGCGCATGCTTGCCAGGAGGTGCCGGCATTGCCTCATGACCCCTGGGATCAGCCTGTTGAGACCTGTGTCACGGATCGCAAAACGCATGCGTGGTAGAATGCGCGGCTAATTGGAGTAAAAACAGGCATTCAGGTGGCGCCATGGCCTATTGGCTAATGAAATCCGAACCCGATGTGTATGGCATCGATCATCTCGCGGCCGAGCCCGACGGCAAGGAGCACTGGGACGGCATTCGAAATTATCAGGTTCGCAATATGTTCCGGGATCAATTTCAGCCCGGTGACCTGGCGTTTTTCTATCACTCCAATACCAAAGTCCCCGGTGTTGTCGGCGTTATGGAGGTGGTAAGCGGGGCTTATCCCGACCATACCGCCTTTGATCCCAATGAAAAGTATTACGACCCCAAAAGTGACCCCGCCAATCCGCGCTGGTTAATGGTGGATGTTAAATACATTCGTCACACACGCCGCGTTATCAGCCTGGCGGAACTCAAAGCCGATCCCGCACTCTCAGATATGGCACTTGTGCGCCGCGGCAATCGCCTGTCGGTGATGCCGGTCACGGAGGATGAATGGGCGCATATCCTCGAAATGGAGAAACAGGATGTCGAGTGAACGGATGATCGCAAAAGGCCGCAGCAATCCGCTGGCGGCGGTGGTGGACGCGCTGCCTGTGACGGCACTGGTCATCGGCCTTGCCATGTGGTGGCTTGGCTGGCCGGGTACGGCCAACAGCGATGGCGAGATCCCGCCGCTTGCGATCGTGCCGGCGGATAGCGCCGAGCAGCTGGATGCGGTGTTCACGCAGGCCGGGTACCTCTGGCCCACGCAAGAGGTGCCGCCGATTACCATCGAGGCGTTTCCGCCGGATCTGGACGAGGTCGACCCGGAGCTTCGCAAGTCGCTGTTTTTCAGAGCGTTGCTGCCAATGGTGCTGGCCGAGAATGCGCGCATCGAAGCGCAGCGCCAGCGATTGTTTCTGGCGCTCGGCGACAGCCTGCCCGAGCCGCGTCGGGTCACGATTCTTGGCCGGCTGGCGGCCGAGTACGATGTTGAAGGCGAGCCGCTCGCACCCGAGACGGTGCAGGCCCTGAAGCGTCGCGTCGACACGGTGCCGCCGGCACTTGCGTTGGCGCAGGCCGCCAAGGAGAGCGGCTGGGGCACGTCACGGTTTGCGCGCGAGGGTAATAATCTGTTCGGCGAGTGGACCTGGAATCCGGATATCGGGCTGGTGCCCCGGGATCGTGCCGAGGATGCCGATCATTTCGTGCGGGTGTTTGCCAACCCCCGTCTGTCGGTTCGCAGTTATCTGAACAATCTGAACAGCCACTCGGCATATACGCGGTTTCGCACGCTGCGGGCGCGGGCGCATGCAGAGGGGCGCGTAATGGATCCGACGGTCATGACCGCCGGTCTGGAGCAGTATTCACAGCGTGGCTGGGATTACGTATACGAGGTGCGGGCCATGATTGAAAGTGAGCAGCTGCACCGGCTGGCGGCCAATGCCCGGTTGTCGGATGATTCCTCACGCATCGCCATGCGCTGAGGGTTTGAGGGTCTTGACCAGCACCTGCGAGCCGCGCGCCAGGTTGTAAAAGGCCTGACGGCTCACGGGCAGATCGTCCACTTCGGCTGGCTCAAAGCCGTGTTCTCGAAACCAGTGGGCTGTGCGGGTGGTCAGCACGCACAGCTGCTCGTAGCCGGCGCGAAGCGCATCCTGTTCGATGCTCTCCAGCAGGCGGGCGCCACGGTGGCCGCTGCGATACTCCGGGTGCACCACCACACAGGCCAGCTCGGCCACAGCGCTGTTTGCCAGCGGGTGCAGCGCGGCGCAGGCCACGACAGTGCCTTCGCGCTCCATCACCGTAAAATCCTCGATCTCCGTCTCAAGCCGCTCGCGGGTGCGCTCGACAAGCGTGCCATCGCGCTCAAGCGGGGCAATCAGCGCCAGGACGCCGCTGATGTCGCCGACCCGCGCGGTGCGTAGCTGCTCGAAGGGGCGTGGGGTGATCAATGTACCCACTCCGTCCCGCGTAAAGAGCTCCCCCAGCAAGGCCCCGTCCATCGCCCGCGGCAACAGATGCACCCGCGGCACCCCACTCCGACACGCCTCAATGGCCCGCTCGAGCTGCGGCGCCACCCCCTGCGCCGAACAACGTGCCTGTCCACTACTCCCGGGCTCGGTCCGCGAGGTACTGGACAGGCACGTTGTTGTGGACAGGCAAGCAGCTGCCTCCTCCACCGTCAGTTCGCCAACCGGACGATCGTGCCTGTCCACAAGCTGCGAGCCCTCGTGGAGGTAGATCAGCTTGTCGGCCTGGAGGGTGCGGGCCACCGAGACCGCGACATCTTCGGCATAGAGGTTGAACTGCTCGCCCGTCGGTGAGACGCCGAGCGGGCTCACAAGGGCAACGGCACCATCGTCGAGTCGCGCACGAATGGCATCGGCATCGATTCTGCGCACCTCACCGGTGTGCTGATAATCAACGCCATCCCGAATCCCAAGCGGACGGGCCGTCACGAAGTTGCCCGACGCGACCTGCAGGCGCAGCCCGGCCATCGGCGAGTTGCCAAGGCCCATCGAAAACAGCGCTTCCAGCTCAAGCCGGACGCTGCCCACGGCATCGCGCACACAGGCAAGTGCCTCGGGGTTGGTCACACGCAGCCCGTTCACATACTCAATGGCCGCGCCCCGGGCGTTAAGGCGTTGCTCGACTTGCGGTCGCGCGCCGGGCACCAACACCAGCCGCACTCCCAGCCCGCGCAGCAGGGCCAGATCATGGATGAGCCCGGCGGCCTCACCGGCAGCCAGCGTCTCGCCGCCAAAGCTGACAACAAAAGTGTGACCACGGTGGGCATGGATATAGGGCGTGCTGTGACGGAACCAGCGGACCAGGCGGGTGATTTGTTCGTCCATGGGGATGCCCTAGAGGTCGCCCCAGCTGCTGCGCCGGCGCCAACGAATACGGGTGACCAGTATGCCAATGATCATGCCGACCACGATTACGCCAGCGCCGGCGATAAACCAGTCCTGGCGTTCGCGATCGGCCATGCGCTCGTTCTCGCGGGTTAGATCCTGCACTGCCCGTTCGAGGTCGACCACTTGCTTGCGCAGGACTTGGTTCTCATCGGCCAGTTGCAGGCCTTCACCCGCTTCCTGCAGACGCTGCTGCATGCGCTGGTTTTCGTCCTGCAGAGTGGCGCTGGTGTCACCAAGCTCGGCAACGCTGCGCTCTGCATCCTCCAGAGCGGCAGTGAGCTCGCGATTTTCCTCGCGCAGCTGCTCGGCCTCGCTGATAGCGGCGTCGAGACGGTTGATGGCAACCGGTTCCGCCTGCAGGTACACGCTGCGCACCCAGCCGGTGTCACCTCCGGCGCGCACGCGTGACCACGCCTCTCCGCGTTCGAGCACCTCGAGCTGCGTTCCGGACGTGAGCAGGCGAATGATCCGGTACTCATTGCCCTCGCCGCTGCGCATCGTGATCTCAAGCTCGTCCGTCACATAGGCCGTGGTCTGCGCCACTGCCACCCCCATGCCGAGGTAGTGGACAGGCACAAACCCGATCAGCCCGAACAGCACCAATCGGCCTGCCGCGCCAGCTAGTCGCCGCACCGAAACCCCCGTAATCAAGGAAAAAGTGAACTGCCAGTCTAGCCGAAGACCCTGGTAGTGGACACCCACGAAATGCTGGGCCATGCCTCCTGGGCCATGCCTGTCCAGTAACAGGACCGTGCCTGTCCACTCTTTGTTGAATGCGTCAGAATGCAGGCATGTTGAGTTACCCCGCCTTCGATCCTGTTGCCATCTCCATCGGCCCGCTCGATATCTACTGGTATGGCGTGATGTACGCAGTGGGGTTCGGACTGGCTTGGTGGCTTGGCCGGCTTCGTGCCGCACGCCGCGATATCCCGATCAAGCCCGCGCAGATCGACGACCTGCTGCTTTTTGGCGCGGCCGGGGTCATCGTTGGCGGCCGGCTCGGCTACGCGATTTTCTACGCCAGCGATCAGGTGCTCGCCGATCCGCTCTCACTGCTGCGGGTTTGGGAAGGCGGCATGGCCTTTCACGGCGGGCTGGTCGGCGTCATCGTCGCAATGTGGCTGTATGCCCGCTATCACCGGATCCGACCACTGGCGCTTGGCGATTTCGTGGCGCCGCTCATTCCACCCGGGCTGGCGGCCGGGCGGCTGGGCAATTTCATCAACGGCGAACTCTGGGGTGCTCCGACGAATCTCCCGTGGGGCATGGTGTTCCCACCCCTCGGCCCCGACCCACGGCATCCCTCACAGCTCTACCAGATGGCGCTTGAAGGGATCCTGCTGTTCATTGTGGTCTGGTGGTTTTCGCGTCGGCCCAGGCCCGCGGGCGCAGTCACGGGGCTGTTCCTGATGGGCTATGGCGCCGCGCGATTCGTAGTGGAGTTCGTCCGCCTGCCCGACCCCCACATCGGCTACCTCGCCTGGGGGTGGCTTACCATGGGCCAAGCCCTCTCCCTGCCGATGATTCTGGGCGGTGCCATGCTCATGGGCTGGGCCATTCGCGCGGGACGACGCTGATCCGTTCGACCTCAAACCCTTGTGCTCGGGCACTGGACAGGCACGTTGTACTGGACAGGCACGAATCGGATAGCATCTTGTGCCTGTCCAGTACCCGAGTAGCCCAATGCGCCAGTATCTAGAGCTTCTGCATCACGTCCGTCACAACGGCGTCCGCAAATCCGATCGGACGGGCACGGGAACGCTGTCCACTTTTGGTTGGCAGATGCGCTTTGATCTCGCCAGAGGATTTCCGGTAGTCACCACGAAAAAACTTCATCTGCGCTCGATCATTCACGAACTGCTGTGGTTCCTGGCTGGTGACAGCAACATCGCCTACCTCAAGGAAAACGGCGTCCGCATCTGGGATGATTGGGCAGATGAGAACGGCGACCTCGGACCGATTTACGGGGTGCAGTGGCGCTCATGGCCGGCAGCTGATGGCGCGCATATTGACCAGATTGCCCAGGTGGTTGACCAGATCCGAACGCAACCCGATTCCCGCCGCCATATCGTGACGGCATGGAACCCGGCCGAGGTTGACCGGATGGGGCTTCCGCCCTGTCATGTCCTGTTTCAGTTTTATGTGGCGGAGGGCCGGCTCTCATGTCAGCTCTATCAGCGAAGTGCTGATATCTTCCTGGGCGTACCGTTCAACATCGCGTCCTATGCACTGCTCACCCACATGGTCGCGCAAGTGACGGAGCTGCAGGTGGGCGAATTCGTGCACACGCTCGGCGATGCCCACCTGTATCTCAACCATATCGAGCAGGCGGATACGCAGCTGCAAAGGGAGCCGCTGCCCCTACCGACCCTGCGACTCAACCCGGAGGTCGACGACCTCTTTGCCTTTCGTTTCGAAGACATCGCCCTCGAGGGCTATCAGTCGCATCCGCACATCGCCGCACCGGTGGCGGTCTAACCGCGCCCGGCCTCTGGGCCCGGGTAGTGGACAGGCACAAACAAGGAACCTGGACAGGCATGAACTCAACAGTGGACAGGCACGAACCCCGCCTCACGATGGTGGTCGCGATGTCGCAAAACCGAGTCATTGGGCGGGATCAGGATCTGCCGTGGCGGCTGCCGGATGACATGCGGCGCTTCGTGGCACTGACGCGCGGCAAGCCGATCGTCATGGGCCGGCGCAACTACCAGTCGATCGGACGGCCGCTGCCAAAGCGCCAGAACATCGTTATGACCCGCGACCGCAGCTGGAGCGCGGAGGGCTGCGAGGTGGTTCACGATGTGGAGGGGGCGCTGACGACCGCGGGTGATGTGCCCGAAATCGCCATCATCGGAGGCGCCGAGATCTACGCCGCCTTCCTCCCGCAAGCCGATCGCATCGAACTCACGCGGGTGCTGGCGGATATCCCGGGCGACACTTTTTTTCCACCCTTTGAGGGACCGGAATGGCGTTGCACTGACACCACCCATCATCCAGCGGATGCCGAGCATGCCTGGCCGATGGATTTCGAGACGTGGGAACGAGTGGAGTCAGACTAGGACTCCAAGCTCACTCAGGCGTGCTCAGCGCTTCATTGCCTGGAAGAACTCGTTGTTGGTCTTGGTGTCCTTGAGCTTGTCCAGCAGAAACTCGATCGCCGCCAGCTCGTCCATCGGATGGAGCAGCTTGCGCAGGATCCACACTTTCTGGAGCTCGTCCGGCGTCATCAGCAACTCTTCGCGGCGCGTACCCGAGCGGTTAATGTTGATGGCGGGATAGATCCGCTTCTCGGCAATCCGGCGGTCCAGATGGACTTCCATATTGCCCGTGCCCTTGAACTCCTCGTAGATCACATCATCCATCCGTGATCCCGTCTCGATCAACGCGGTAGCAATGATCGACAGGCTCCCGCCCTCTTCGATGTTGCGCGCTGCGCCAAAAAAGCGCTTCGGCCGATGCAGGGCATTGGCGTCAACGCCACCGGTGAGCACCTTGCCCGAACTGGGCACCACGGTGTTGTAGGCCCGTGCCAGACGCGTGATGGAGTCGAGCATGATCACCACATCACGCTTGTGCTCAACCAGGCGCTTGGCCTTCTCAATCACCATCTCGGCGACCTGGACATGCCGGTTGGCGGGCTCATCAAAGGTGGATGAAACCACCTCGCCGCGCACCGTGCGCTCCATCTCCGTGACTTCCTCGGGCCGCTCATCGATGAGCAGCACGATTACGTACGCCTCGGGGTTGTTCGCCGTGATGGACTGGGCGATGTTCTGCAGGAGCATCGTCTTGCCCGCCTTGGGCGGGGAGACGATGAGCGCGCGCTGGCCCTTTCCAATCGGCGCGGAGAGGTCAATCACGCGCGCCGTGAGATCCTCTGTGGAGCCGTTGCCACGCTCGAGTGTCAGCCGTTCTTTGGGGAAGAGGGGCGTCAGGTTCTCGAAGAGGACCTTGTGCTTGGCCGCTTCAGGCTTCTCGTAGTTGATCTCATCAACCTTGAGGAGAGCGAAGTAGCGCTCGCTTTCCTTCGGTGGGCGAATCTTGCCCGAAATGGTGTCGCCCGTACGCAGGCTGAAGCGCCGGATTTGGCTGGGTGAGACGTAGATATCGTCAGGCCCCGCCATGTAGGAGCTGCTCGTCGAGCGCAAAAATCCAAAGCCATCCTGGAGGATCTCGAGGACCCCATCGCCCCAGATATCCTCGCCCTTCTTTGCGTGTGCCTTGAGAAGCGCGAAGATAACGTCCTGCTTGCGGGAGCGCGCCATGTTCTCGATACCGAGAGACTGCGCGAGTTCGACCAGTTCGGCTGCGGGTTTCTGCTTGAGTTCGGTGAGGTTCATTGTTCTTTAAGGGCCGCCCGACGGACGGCCTCGACTCTGGTAGGAATAGGGATTACCCGGGGAAACGCTTAGAGGTTGCTGTCGATGAAGGCCGACAGCTGGGCCTTGGAGAGCGCGCCCACCTTGGTGGCCTCGACGCCGCCATTCTTGAACAACATCAGCGTTGGGATACCGCGGATGCCGTACTTGGGCGGCGTCTCGGGGTTTTCGTCGATGTTGAGCTTGGCGATCTTGAGCTTGCCATCGTAGTTGCCGGCGACCTCTTCGAGGATCGGCGCGATCATCTTGCAGGGGCCGCACCACTCGGCCCAGTAGTCCACAAGGACGGGCTGCTCGGCGTTGATTACTTCCGATTCGAAGTCGGCGTCAGAGACGTGGACGATGTTTTCGCTCACGAAGGAGACCTCCAGGGATTCAGGGGTGTCAGTTGCTGTCGGGCCGAAAAGACCTTGGCTCAGCGGCCAGACGCTTGCTTGAAGCTGTAAAACGGGGGAAGCGCCCTTCTTTGGGCACGATGGGCGGAGGTTAGCCCTGCGCCGGCACCATGTCAACTTTAACCGATGATCGGTATATTGCCGCCTGCGCGGGCTGCATGACAGCCCGATCACTCATGACCAGCTACCTGCGGAGACCACCATGGAAAGGGATGCAGAGGGCCTCATCGACGAGGTCGTGAAAATTGCCGAGTCGGCCGGCCGTGAGATTCTTTCCATTTATGCTGCCGACTTCGATGTCGAGACCAAGGTCGACGACTCGCCGCTGACCGCCGCCGATCGGGTCGCGCACACACTCATCAACCGCTCGCTCGAAGCACTCACACCCGACATCCCGGTGCTCTCCGAGGAAGGTGGCATCCCGACGTGGGAAGATCGCCAGGACTGGTCGCATTACTGGCTGGTGGATCCGCTGGATGGCACCCGTGAATTCGTTAAACGCAACGGCGAGTTCACCGTGAACATTGCCCTGATCCACCGCGGCCGCCCGGTGATCGGCATCATCCACGCGCCCGTACTCTCCCGAACCTACGTGGCTGTCCACTACCAGGACGCGGACGACGTGCCCGCAGACAACGTGCCTGTCCACTACCGCCGTGCGGAGCGACGTGATACCGATGGCGTGACCCCGCTGGCCACCCGGGCGGTGGATGATGAGGCGCTGATGCTGGTGGTCAGCCGCTCGCATCGCAGCCCGGCAGTGGACAGCCTGCTGACTCGGCTGCCGCCCCACGACACAACGTCGGTGGGGAGTTCTTTGAAGTTCTGCCTGGTGGCGGAGGGAAGCGCCGACTGCTACCCGCGGTTCGGGCCCACGTCGGAATGGGACAGCGCCGCCGCGCAGTGCATTGTCGAAGCCGCAGGGGGAGCCGTTATCCGGCCGGATGGGCGGCCGCTTCGCTACAACACAAAAGCCTCGATCCTGAACCCTAATTTTGTCGCCTTGGGCGATCCGGACTGGCGCTGGACGGAATACCTG
This sequence comes from uncultured Spiribacter sp., assembly GCA_913056145.1. GTDB lineage: Bacteria > Pseudomonadota > Gammaproteobacteria > Nitrococcales > Nitrococcaceae > Spiribacter. Next base: position 37,269 of record CAJXMI010000005.1, on the reverse strand, counting down.
GACGGCCTCGCCGTCGAGGAACGCTAGGCATGGCTTGGCAACCGGCGCGGTAGTGGACAGGCACGAATCCCGGGCCTGCTAGTGGACAGGCATGGTTTCCGGGGGGCACGGGCTCCAGCCGCCTCCGATACCGCGGTCCGTCATTTCATCAGGACGTACTCGCCCGGGGCATGGGCAAAGGGGGCGTAGCCCTGATCAGGTGCGCCCATCGCAGGCGGTGGGACGGGCTTGCCGCTATGCGCGGCCAGCCACTGCTGCCAGGTTGGCCACCACGAGCCTTCTTGCCTGTCCACTTCTCGCTCAAAGCGCGATGCCGGATAGCTCGACCCCAGGGGCTCGAAGTGCATGACCTGGTGAGACCGCCGCGGATGTCCCGGCTCGCTGACGATTCCCGCGTTATGGCCGCCGCTGGTCAGTAGAAACGTCACGTCCGTCCGGGCAAGGCGCACGATCTTGTAGACCGACTGCCAGGGAGCGATGTGATCCTTTTGCGTGCCGATCGCGAAGATGGGCGCGCGGATGTCGCCAACGGCAACCGGCCGCCCATCGATGTCATAACGCCCCTCGACCAGGTCGTTATGCAGGAAAAGATCGCGCAGATACTCGCTGTGCATGCGGTAAGGCAGCCGCGTCGCGTCGGCGTTCCAGGCCATGAGGTCAAACATGGCCTCGCGCTCGCCCATGAGGTAATTGCCCACCATTCGCGACCAGACCAGGTCCTGCGAGCGCAGCAGCTGGAAGGCGCCGGCCATTTCATCGCGGCCCAGATAACCCCGCGACCACATGACGTCCTCGAGGAACGAGACCTGCGACTCGTCGATGAAAAGCTCCAGTTCGCCCGGCTCTGTGAAATCGGTCTGTGCAGCGAGCAAAGAAATGGTCGCAAACCGCGCATCACCCTCACGCGCCATCGCCGCCGCACTCAATGTGAGCAGCGTGCCGCCAAGACAATAGCCAACGCCATGGACCTTCTGGTTCGGGACAATGGCGTTTACCGCATCCAGCGCATCGTTCACGCCCAGACCCCGATAGTCCGCCATGCCCATTTCGCGATCCTCGGGCCCCGGGTTCTTCCACGAGACCATGAAGACCGTATGCCCCTGGCCAACCAAGTACTCCACCAACGAGCGGGCAGGGCGCAGATCCAGTATGTAGTACTTCATGATCCACGCCGGCACGATCAACAACGGCTCGGGATGAACCGCATCGGTCTCGGGCGAGTACTGGATAAGCTCCATCAGGGCATTGCGATGAACGACCTTGCCGGGAGTCACCGCCATGTTCTTGCCAACGACGAACGCTTGACTGTCCTGTTCCGGGCGTCCGGCAATCTCGCGCTGAAAATCCTCCAGCCAGTTCGACGCGCCTCTCACGAGATTCCATCCTCGATCTGCAGCCGTGCGCTTGAGAACCTCGGGGTTTGTGGGAAGGAAATTGGATGGCGAGAAGACATCAAGCATCTGCCGGACGGTGAAATTGACGACCTCCTCATGGTGCGGGTCCACTCCCGGCACTCCGGTTGTCGCCACGTGCCACCACTGTTGCTGGAGCAGAAATGCCTGGTGAATGAAGGAAAAGGGCCACTCCGACCAGGCGTCGTCGTCAAAGCGATGATCATGGCGCAGGGGTTCAATACAGCGCCTCTCGCCGTTGCCAGCGATGCAGTGGCCCGAGTAGGCCGCGAGCCGAAGGCCTTTGCGCAGTGCTTTCTCGAGCAGGGCATTCTGGCGACCCGGGTTCATTGCCAGATGGCTCGCCCAGTCAAAGAAGGCGAGCTGCAGGGCAGTCGGTGAGACACCGCCCGTCAGCCGACCCATGCTGGCGTGCAACAGCCGGTCCCAGGGCGTTTCCTCACCAACCTCCTCCTCAAATGCATGCTGAACGCGTGTCATATCAGCTCCTGGTTTGCCGCTTGCCGGTTTGCTGCGTGCCTGTCCACAACCTCGCGGGGCGGATGCGGCCGTGCCGGCTTAGTCATCCATCCACGTTATTGGGCCATGGCAAGCGGTAGCGGGTTCCGGTTTGCTGATGCCTTGGCGCGTTTCGCGCTGCTTTGGGGCGGATCGCCCTGGCTGCTCAACCCTCCCTGAGTAGCCGCATGGGTGAGGCGCGGTAGTAGCGTCGCGCGCCCAGCGCGCCGGCCAACCACACGGTGACCAGACCAACAAGGGCCCCGATGACGAGCGTGACGGGACGGAACGGATAATCCAGGTTGAACAGCACCTCGGCGATGACAACACCCGCGCCCGTCGCGGCCAGCCCGGCCAGTCCGCCGGCAATCGCACCCACCAACCAGAACTCCAGTCGAGCCATTGCGCGTATCCGCGAACCGCGGGCTCCAAGCGCGCGCAGCAGAGCACTCTCAAAACGTCGCTCCTCCCCCGTGATCTGCAAGGCAGCCAGCAGCACCAGCACTCCCGCCGCCAGAGTGAGCAGCGCCATCAGCTCCACCACCGACGATCCCTGGTCGATGATCGTGCGGACGATTCGCAGCACGCTGGTCACATCGATGGGCGTAACGCTCGGATAACTGCGAATGACATCGTTCAATACGTGGCTGTCCACTACCGGAAGATGAAAGCTCGTGAGCCAGGTGCGGGGCAGTTGATCGAGGGTGCCGGGCGAGGCGAGGACAAAGAAGTTGACGTTGAAACTCTCCCAGCGCACCTCACGCAAGCTGGTAACCTCCGCCGTGACACTGCGGCCGCCGGCGCCGAAGGTCAGCCGGTCGCCCAGATCCACTCCAATCTCTTCGGCAAACTCCGTCTCCACCGAAAGCTGCGGGGGCGGGGAATCGGCATCGCCCCACCAGTCACCGGCAACAATGTCGTTATCCGACTGCAACGTGCCTGTCCACGAGAGGTTGAATTCGCGTCGTGCAAGGCGGCGGGCCTGAGGGCTGTCGTAGTCTTCAGCACTCACCGGCGCGCCGTTGAGCTCGGTCATCCGCGCTCGCACCATGGGATAGAAACGGGTCTCGATGCCGGCGTCGGTCAGCATTTGCCTGACGCCATCGACCTCGTCCGACTGAATATTGATCAAGAACTGGTTCGGCGCGTCGGGTGGGATTTCGGCCTGCCAGGCGCTCAGCAGGTCGTTTCGGACCACAGCAAGCAAAAACAGGCTCATGAGCCCCACGCCAACCGCCACAATCTGAATCACCGCAGTGAGCGGGCGACGGGTAAACCCGGTGAGCCAAAGAAGACGTGCCTGTCCACTACGTCGTGACCAGGCACGGGCGCCGTAGACAACGCCGGCCGCGACTGCTGTCAGCACAGCGAGCGTGCTGACCACCGCGCCGAACACGCTAAGCGTTACCAGGAGGTCGCCCGCCTGCAGCGCCATCAGACCAAAAATCACCGCGGCCGCTACCAACAGGGGGGCGCCCGCGCGCAGCAGATGGCTACCAAGATCCTGACGCAGGACGCGCATCGGCGGCGCATCCCGCAGTCGCGACAGTGTGGGCAGGGCAAAGCCAAGCAACGCCGCGCCTGCCGTTAGCCATCCAGTGAGCAGCGGTTGCCAGCCCGCCGGCGGCAGCTCAGTGCCAAGCAGCTCGGCAATCAGCGCCAGCATAGCCACGTGCAGAGCGTATCCAAGCGCCGCGCCCGCGGCTCCGGCGAAAAGCCCCAGCCACAGCAGCTTGCCGATGAAAAGCCCCATGACCTGACGCCGCGTTGCGCCCATCGCCCGCATCACCGCGACGCCGGTGATCTGCCGCTCGGCATAGTGGCGCACCGTCAACAGCACGGCCACGCCGGCCACGATTACGGTAAGAAGGGCGGCGAGTCCGAGGAAGCGCTTCGCCTGGTCGATGACTTCGGCAGCGCCGCGCCCCTGCTCGCCAGGGGATTCGATTTCGACAGCATTGCCATGCTCAGCCGCAAGGGCGTCGGTGAACCGGATGGCTGTCGCCAGCTCACCGGCGAGGAGCAGTTTGTGCCGGACCCGGCTGCCAGGGCCCAGCAGCTCGGTAGCCTCGAGATCGGCATGGTTGAACATGAGCCGTGGCGCCAAGCTGCCAAAGCCCTGCCCCCGATCGGGCTCAAAACTCAGAACGGCGGCCACCTCGAGCGTCATCGCACCAATTTCCAGCGTGTCGCCCACTCCAAGACCCAGGAGCCCAAGCAGCCGCGACTCGAGCCAGGCGGTCCCCGGTTCGGGAATGCCCTCGGCACGGTTCTCGGCAGCACCGATATCGGGCTGAATCCTCAGTTCACCGCGCAAAGGGTAGCCGTCATCAACCGCCTTGGCAGATACCAGGCGGTTTTGATCACCCGCGAGCACAACGGTCGGGAAAGTGGCCGTCAGAGCGGTATTGAGGCCGGCGGCCTGAGCCCGTTGCTGCCATTCATCGGGGATCGGCTGGGGATATTCAACGGCACGATCGGCCGCCAGAAGGTCGGCCGCGCGTGCCTCCGTCCCGGCCGCGACGCGATCGGCCAACCAGGCAACGCCGGTCACGGCAGCGACGGCGACAACGACCGCAAGCGCGAGCAGCCGCAGCTCGCCACCCCGCCAGTCCCGATACAGCAGCCGGAGGGCCAGCATCAGGCCGCTGCCTCGAAAAGCCGGCCGTCCCGCAGATAGCGGACATGGTGACAACGCTCAGCCACGGCCTGGTCATGAGTGACCAGCACCAGAGTGGTGCCGTGATCCCGATTCAGTTCAAACAAAAGATCAATAATCTGGGCGCCGGTGCGATGATCCAGGTTGCCGGTGGGCTCATCGGCGAAGAGGATGCCAGGCTGTGTGATGAACGCCCGCGCCAGCGCCACCCGCTGCTGCTCGCCGCCAGACAACTGCGCCGGATAATGTGCCAGCCGATCAGCCAAGCCCACCCGGGCGAGCGCATCGCGCGCTCGCTGACGTGCGTGCCTGTCCACTACCAGCTCGGCAGGGAGCATGACGTTTTCGAGGGCAGTCAGCCCGGGCAGCAGGTGGAAGGCCTGAAAGACAAAGCCGACGCGCCCGGAGCGCAGAACTGCACGTTCATCCTCGTCGAGCTTCGTGAGATCGTGCCTGTCCAGTACCACGGTGCCAGCGCTCGGCAGGTCCAGCCCGGCGAGCAGGCCAAGCAGGGTGGACTTGCCCGACCCCGAGGTGCCCAGGATCGCGAGGGAGTCACCGGCGTCGATGCTAAGATCAAGGCTTTCGAACAGACTGATTCGGCCCTCGGGGGCATCAAAGCGCATAGCAAGCCCGCGGGCCTCGAGAATTGGCGCAACGCTGGAGGATGATCCCTTGTCGGATTTTGCGGCTGTCCCTGCTTCTAACCCCGTTTCAACTGGCATGCGCAATCGACTCCTGTCGGCTTTTATGGTTGTGATGCTGGTCGTGGCCGGCATTACTCTGGTGGCAACCCCGGATCCGGCCGCCGCCGCCGGGCCGCGCATTCTGATCCTGGGCGACAGCCTCTCAGCGGCCTACAACATGCCCACCGAAGCGGGCTGGGTGGCACTGCTTCGCGAACGCCTCGGCGAAGATGCCGTAGTGGTCAATGCCGCCATCAGCGGTGAGACGACGGCGGGTGCTCGAGCCCGGCTGCCCGCGGCACTGGACACCCACGACCCCGATGTCGTCGTCATCGCCCTTGGCGGCAACGACGGCCTGCGTGGCATCTCGCTAGCGGCTTTCCGGGACAATCTTACCGCGATGATCACCCAGGCCCGACAGGCGGACGCAAAAATCCTCTTAGCGGGCGTGCGGCTGCCCTCCAATTATGGCAGCGCATTCATCGAACGGTTCCTTGGTGTCTACGAAGAAGTGGCGAATGCGACCGGCGTTGCCCTGATTCCGCGGCTGCTCGAGGGTGTTGCCGAAAACCGCGAGCTCATGCAGGCCGATGGCATCCACCCAAACGAGGCGGCCCAGCCCATCATCCTCAATACGATCTGGTCGCGGCTGGAGACGCTCGTTGTCAGCGGCGAGGACAGTGCGCAAACCGGCTGAGCTCACCGACCACAACGCGAGCAGAAACCCGGGGCCCATCACTCAGGCGATCAGGATAGCGGTGTATCGCGCCCCGGGGCCTGCAACACCGCCGGCAAACCAACCGACATGGTCATCGGCAGGTGATCGGACAATGGCACATCCAGGACCTCAGCCGACTCAACGGTGAGACTGGGCGATACCAGAATGTGATCGATGTTGCGCTGGGGCCGCCAGCTTGGGTAGGTGGGCAGATCGTGCAGGGGCTCGCGCAAGCCGGTTTCGGCGCACAGATAGGCCAACTCCGGACTGCGGGAATGGCAGTTGAGATCACCCATGACGATGACGTGCGGACTGTCGCCGATCTGCTCGGCCACGTAAGCGAGCTGTGACAGGCGTGCCCGCTGACTCAGTGCCAGATGCAGCAAAACAACAACCAGTTCTGCCTCCGGCCGGCCAAACCGGGCCAGCAATGCCCCCCGCCCGGGCACGCGCCCCGGCAGCCGGTGCTCACTCACCTCACGCGCGATGAGACGACTCAGGATGCCGTTGCTGTGTTGCGCAAACCGCCCGAGCGGCCGGTTGGTCTGCTGGTATCGGTGCGGGAAGGCGGCCTGCTCGGCCAGGAATTGGGTTTGATCCACAAAGCCGCTGCGCAGACTGCCGGCATCCAGCTCCTGCAGCCCCACCAGATCAAACTCGCTGATCAGCCCGGCAATCCGTCTCAGGTTGGGCAGCCGTGCCGTATCCGGCAGGAGATGACGCCATCCACGGGTGAAGTACTGGTGGTAGTAGCGGGTCTCGATACCAACCTGGATGTTGAAGCTCATCAGCCTCAGCGTTGGGGGCAACGGCGCCGAGGCACCCGCAATCGTCTGGCTGCGCAATCCACCGTAGCGATCCGCACGCCCTGCATCCGCAGGTGCAGCACAAGCGGCATTGGTCGCTAGCCGCTCATTCATGCCGGGCTAGCGAGTCGCCGCTTCCTCGGCAACCAGCGACTCGGCTACGTCCAGCATCCCGGTCTGACCGCCGGCGGCGCGCACGTCGATCAGATAACGTCCGTCAATACCCAGCGCCGGCGTACCCGGAACGCCGAAGGCGCTCACCAGGCGCTCGGCCCGACTCAGGCTGGCCTCCACCGAAAAAGCGCCCAGAGCGTCCATTACGTCGGCTTCCGAGACATCGGCGACACTGGCGTAAAAAGCCGAGATATCGCTGCGCTCCTGGAACTGGCGGCCGTCAATGTGGATGGCCTCGAAAAGCGCCTGATGCGTATTGTCGAGAATGCCAAGGGCCTCCGCTGCATAGTACGCGCGGGCAAGCAGCTCCCAGCTATCGCGGCCAAAGGTAACCGGCGTATGGATCACGGTGACGCGATCCCCCATGACGTCGGTCCACTGCGCAAGCCTCGGCTCGAAGTCATGACAGTGTGGACAGCCATAAGAAAAGAACTCGCGCACCTCGACACCCTCGCCGCTGGTTGCCTGCGGGGTCTCGAGCACACGATAGGCCTGATCCTGAGCAAATGCCGTTGTTCCAGCCAGCACGGCAAGGGCGGTGATCAGCAAGCGCGCTATCCACATGGGACGCATCATTGTTTGGTCTCCAGTCATTCGCTCAACGTTGCGGCGTTCGTCACAGGATCGCCGAAGGCCTCATGCCCGCACCGCGCCCGGCCACCCGCTCTGGCCAGGCAGGTCAAGGAGCGGCGCGACGCCCTATAGTTCACCATAGGAATGCAGGCCTGAGAGGAACATGTTCACACCCAGGAAGGCAAACGTGGTGACGAACAGCCCGATGATGGCCCACCAGGCCATAAACCGCCCGCGAAGCCCCTTCGTGTAGCGCAGATGCAACCAGCCCGCGTAGTTGAGCCAGACGATGAGCGCCCAGCTCTCCTTGGGATCCCACGACCAGTACGCGCCCCAGGCCTCGGCCGCCCAGAGGGCTCCCAGGATCGTCGCAACCGTAAAGAAGGCAAAGCCGAGCGCGATTGCCCGATAGCTGACATCATCGATTTGCTTGAGCGTGGGCAGCCTCGCCGCCCAGGGGCTTGCATCCGGAACCCGGTCGCGGATCAGGTAGGCCACGCCCAGCATTGCAGCAATGGCAAAGCAGCCATAGCCGATGAAGTTGGTTGGCACATGGATCTTCATCCAGTAGCTGTTCAGCGCCGGCACCAGGGGCTCGATCTGATAGGCCTGGCGGTCAAAGTGGTACCAGAGCAGGAAACCGATCGAGGCCGAGATGACCAGCAGCACAAAAAAGCCCATCGAGCGCGCACGGTAGGCTGCCTCGTAATAGAGGTAAATCAGCGCGGTAATCACCGCGAAAAGCACAAAGACCTCGTACAGGTTGCTGACCGGGATGTACCCAATGCCGCCTTCGTACAGATGGGTCTCGTGCCAGCGCACCAGCAGGCCGACAAGCCCCGCCCCCGCGGCAATCCAGGTCAGCCGGGATGCGACGCGGGCGGTGAAGTCATTCCCGGTGAACAGCGCCGCGCCATAAACGACAGTCGCCGCCGGGAACAGCGCGCTCATCCACATGATGGCGGACTGGCTGGAGAGCAGATACTTGAGGAAAAAGTCGCTCTGCGCCGATGCCAGCTCGGGATAGCGCGAAATGGCGAGCAGACTCGCCGCACAGACCAGGCCCATGTAGAGCTTGGCGCCCGGCCAGTGCCAACCGATGCCGATCATGAAGCCCGCCGTGAAGGCCGTGATCACGACTTCGTAGACGTTCATCGCCTCCCACAGCACCCAATAGGTCGCCGCAGTGGCCAGCACGACCAGAGCGGCCCAGACCCAGTCGCCGGTTGTCAGCCGCTGCAGCAGCGACGGCCGACGCATGGAGCGAATCATGTCTTCACGAGAGGCAACCATTTCCTGATCCTCAGCTGCGGCGGACGGTATCGCCCGCGCTTCCCAGTTGCTGGTCGACGGCGTCGGCCAGATCCTCGAATTCCTGCTCAAACTGCTCGGGGCGACGCTGATTGGCGCCCGCCATCAATAGCTCGCCACGCCCGTCCTCACCCGGCTTAACCATAGCCCAGACTCGTCGCTGCGAGACGTAGAAGAGCAGAAAGATACCAATGGTAAGGAGCGCCGAGCCGGCGTATACAACATTCTTGCCCGGAGCCCGGGTAATCTGGAGACCGGTGGCCTCCCGATGCTCAAAGTGACGGAGGCGAAAAATCATGGGCGCCCCGTACTCCGCCACGGCGGACACGGCATTCATCGCATCCTCAAAGAAAGCCCGCTGGTCGGCATCCGTCTGCACCATGGAGAGGGCTGCGCCCTGGCGCTCTGCCAGGATCTCGCGGTAGACCTCAAAGAGCGTGCGCTGCAGCACTGCCTGGGAAAACTCAAGCAGCATCTCGGGACGATTGGAACCCGCCACCCGCTCCTCGAGCCGGGCATTGACCACGCCAAAGCCCGACTCGAGGAGCGTGCCAATCATGTCATGCGCGGTGCCGGCCACTCGCGCCCCCAGGTCGGGGTTGGCCACGCCCATCTGCGCGAGCAGCGTATCCGCGGCACGACGAGCGGCGCGATCCACCCGGGATCCGTCATGAAGCGCATCGTGGAAGGCCATGAAGGTCTGCATCGAGACGTCCTCATCGGCCGGGATATGCAGATACCGGAACGGATCACCGGCGCTGGCGCGGGTCCCGTGGAGGAAGTACCAGCGATCTTCGATTTCGACGGGTGCCATGTAATTGTGAAACTCACGCCCCTGCCCGGCCTCGTCCCGAAGCGTATAGCTATAGGACGGTCCCACGTTGCGGAATTCATCGCGAGCGCCCGTGCGCTCGACGGATCGGGTATCGGGGTTGATGTTGAACAGCTCGAAGTCATCGAGCTCCATCGTCGCCTGCATCCCACCGAGCTGAAGGCGGAGGTTCTCGAAAACGGCCGTTTCGATGGCCATTGTCTGGGCGGATCCGTCCAGGGGATAGCCGGTCAGATACAAACGCGTTCCGCCATCGGTGAAGCTGGCCTGATAAATGGTATGCCCGCGATGGGTCAGCGGGTGATTGACGGAGATGGTCTCGCGGATCGGTTCCTCGAGCTGCGGGTCGTGCAATACGAGGTCGCTCTCATAGCTGCTCGGCATGCCGTTGGGGTAGTGCTCGATGCGAAAGTCTTCAACAAAGATCTCGAACGGCAGCTCCTGGACAACGTAGCCGTCACGCACCTGGAGAAAGGTCACGCCGCTGTTGGCACCCTCGGGGATTGTGACGTTACCGCGAAAGGCGCCGCTTTCGGCGTCGATCCAGCTGGCCGCCGGGACCTGTGAGACCGGCAGATCACGCGTCTCGACCTGGAGGTCACCCATCATCTCGCGAATCTTGAGGTTGATGTTGCCGTCCACCAGCGCCCCGACGGCAATCACCACAACCGCCACGTGAGTGAGCACATAGCCCACCCGCGTCGCTCCACCTTTCATTCCGGCAACGATCGTGGTGTCGCCGCGGGTGTCGGTGCGGGTGCGAAACCCATGCGCCTGCAGCGCCGCCTCGGCCACCGTATGCAGGGCTTCGGGGTCATCTGCCGTGCGCCAGCGCCGGTGCTGGGACAGTGCCAGCAGTGATTTCTCGCGCACATGGGTGCGGTAGCGGGTTATTTCGCGCCACACCCCAGGCGTGTGTCGGGCCACGCAAACACCGGTGGACAGAATCATGAAACCGAGCACAAACAAAAACCAGCCGGCCGAGTACACATCGTAGAGATTGAGCACGCGGAAGACCTCGAACCAGAACGGTCCGAACTGAATGAGGTAGGTGTTGTAGGGCTCGTTCTGCGGCAGCACGGTACCGATCACCGAGGCGATGCTGACCATCACCAGCAACGTGATGGCAAGGTTCATCGACCCCAGAAATTCAAGCCATATCTCGAGGAGCCCCTTGCGCTTGTGCCCGCGAGGTCGCGTCTGGCTGGCGGTAATACTGGCGGCGGTCTGGCCCATGAATGAGAGTATCGCGGTTGCCTGTGGTTGAGCTTAACCCGTTTGGGTTAATCAATTGACCACAGCGGCGCAGGGAAATTCTTGCCCCGGGTCAATCGTTGTGGACGTCTGCGCAGAACGCCACAGCGATCGGTCCGACTGACGGCAGGCGCTGAGCGCCCGCCGGGCCCGTGTTTCCGTCAGCCGGGCGGAACGGTTATTCCGCTGCAACATCCGGTGCGTACAGCCCGCGGACGTAGCTGGCAAGCGCCTGGATTTCGTCATCGGTGAGCTCGGTGGCAATCTCGTTCATCACGGCAGCCTGTCCATAACCCGAGCGTTCGCCCGAGCGATACAGCATGAGCTGATCCATGGTGTACTGCACTTTCTGACCGCTCAGACGCGGATAGCCACTGCTCGGGATGCCCATGCCCGCCGGGCCATGGCAGCTCACGCAGGCCGGGACGCCCTTTTCGGCAATCCCGCCCATGTAGATGCTGCGGCCGGTGGCGGCAAGCTCTTCGGGCGTCTCACCAATTTCGGCTTCCAGGCTTTCGTAGTAGACCGCCAGATCGGCCATGGTCTGCTCATCGAGATTGGCCGCCTGGCCCAGCATGATCGCGTTCTGGCGCTCGCCGGACTTGTAATACTGCAGGTGCTCGAAAATGTAATCGGCATGCTGACCGGCAAGGTTGGGATACTCCCCGACGATGCTGTTGCCGTCCTGTCCATGGCAGGCAGCGCACACGGCAGCGGAGCCTTGGCCACGCATGGGATCGGCGTTTTCAAGCTGCGCATGGGCAGTCGTTGCCGCAAGCAGGAGGAGGGCGAGCGCGATAGGCATCTTGGCGATCATGTTGGCAATACTCTCGAGTACAATCGCAAACTTTATACCAATGGGTCCCCTAGGGGTCAATTTCCGCTACGGTGCAACGCCATGTCCCTTGACTACCGTCAGGCCCGCTTTCTTCTCTCAGCACCCGAGCCTGGGCAGCTCCCACCCGACGATGGCGCCGAGGTCGCCTTCGCCGGCCGCTCCAACGCCGGCAAGTCAAGCGCCCTCAACGCCATCACCGATCAGCGCAGCCTAGCGCGCGTCAGCAAAACCCCCGGGCGCACTCAGCAAATCAACGTCTTCCCGATCCCGGACAGGCACGTCGCCGGCGCGGAGGCTGGTAGTGGACAGGCAGGTATCGGCGGTGCTGGACAGGCAGGTATCGACAGTGGACAGGCACACACCCATCGCTACCGCCTCGTTGATCTGCCCGGCTACGGCTATGCGAAGGCTCCGCCCGCCATACGGGCGCACTGGCAGCGCGCTCTGCCCGCGTACCTCGAAGGCCGGCGCAGTCTGCGCGGGTTGGTGGTCATCATGGACATTCGCCATCCGCTAGGGCCCCTCGATGAACAGATGCTGATCTGGGCAGCTGCCGCCGGGCTACCGGTGCATGTCCTTCTCAGTAAAGCCGACAAACTACGGCGGGGCCCGGCCGGCAATGCCTTACAAAAAATCCGGGGGCCGCTATTGCGTGCCTGTCCACAAACGACGCTGCAGCTCTTCTCGGCTGAGACCCGCCAGGGGGTTGACGCCGCGCGATCGCAGCTGGACGCGTGGCTGCTGGGTAACGAGGGCTAGCTTGCGCGCTGGGTCGGTGACATAAAAAAACCCCGAAGGCCATGGGGTGTGGCCTCCGGGGACTGCGGATTCGGCCTTGGGGGCAGAGCCGAATCCCATGGCCCGCTAGGTAAGGGAGGGAGTAGCGGGCCGCGCCGGGCACTGGCGCACCTGCTATGACAGCGCCCCGTTATGGTGAGTTCACACATGCTTCCCTTCCTCGCAGCGGCACCCGCCTTCAGCGGGCCAGCAGCTGATCAGTGGGCGGCCTCCCAGTTGGCTCCCGTGCCGACCTCAACCTCCAGCGCGACAGCCAGGCTGGCAGCATCCGCCATGAAGCGCCGAACCCGCTCCGTCACCTCATCAACGTGCCTGTCCACTACCTCGAGGATGAGCTCATCATGTACCTGCATGACGAGGGCGGCCCCGGGTGACTCCCGCATGATCCAATCGTCGACCGCAATCATCGCGCGCTTGATGATGTCGGCCGCCGTTCCCTGCATTGGCGCATTGATGGCGGTGCGCTCAGCGTACTGGCGGCGCTGGTTGTTGCGGCTATTGATCTCCGGCAGATACAGACGCCGACCGAACACGGTCTCGACATAGCCCTTCTCATGCGCGGACTGGCGGGTTCGGTCCATAAACGCACGCACGCCCGGGTAGCGCTCGAAATAGCGATCGACGTAGGCCTGCGCATCACCACGCTCAATGCCCAGCTGACGCGCCAGCCCCCAGGCGGACATCCCATAGATCAGGCCAAAGTTAATGGCCTTTGCCGCTCGGCGCTGGTCCTTCGTGACTGTCCACGAACTCCCGCCAAACACCTCGGACGCGGTTGCGGCATGGATATCTTCCCCTTCGGCAAACGCGCGCATCAGGCCCTCGTCACCTGAGAGATGCGCCATGATGCGCAATTCAACCTGGGAATAATCGGCGGCCAGTAGGACATGCCCCTCGGATGGCACAAAGGCGCGGCGAATCCGCCGGCCCTCGGCGCTTCGAACAGGAATGTTCTGCAGGTTGGGGTCGGAAGAAGACAGCCTCCCCGTCGCCGCTACCGCCTGATGGTAGGACGTGTGAACACGACCGGTATCCGGGTTGATGAGCGTCGGGAGCTTTTCCGTGTAGGTTGAACGCAGCTTGGACACCGTGCGGTAGTCGAGAATGAGCCTGGGCAGTTCATGGCCCTGCGCAGCAAGCTCGTCCAGCACCGACTCGGCCGTTGAGGGGGCTCCTTTCGGCGTCTTCGAGAGGACAGGCAGGCCCTGACGTTCATAGAGAATCTCCTGGATCTGTTTTGGTGAACCCAGGTTGAAGGGACCTCCCGCGGATTCGTGAGCGCGCGACTCGAGCGTCTGCATGGTCTCGGCCAGCTCCCGGCTCTGAGTGGCCAGCAACTCGGCGTCCACTCGAACACCGGTCCGCTCCATTCGAGATAGGACGGGAACGAGGGGGATTTCGATGTCCTCATAAACCGCCTTGGGGCCAGGCCTTTCGGATAGCCGTGGCCATAGGTGCTCGTGGAGCTGGAGGGCAATGTCCGCATCCTCGGCCGCGTAGTCCGTTGCCTCACCCAATGCGACCTGATCAAACGTGATCTGCTTAGCGCCCTTGCCCGCTACCTGCTCGTAACTGATGGGCTGAAAACCAAGATACTTTCCAGCGAGCGAGTCCATATCATGGCGACTTGCGGTAGCGTCCAGACAATAGGACTCGAGCATCGTGTCGTGCGCGATACCGCGCAGGGTGATGCCGTGGTTGGCCAGCACACTCATGTCGTATTTAAGATTCTGGCCCAGCTTGTGCCTGTCCACATCCTCCAGAATCGGCCGCAACCGCTCCAATACCTGATCCCGATCCAGCTGCTCCGGCTGATCAGGGCCGCTGTGCGCGAGCGGCAAATACGCTGCCTGTCCAGCATCGACGCAGAAAGAAACGCCGACGATGCGCGCACGCATGTAATCGAGGCTGTCCGTCTCGAGATCAAACGAGAAAACCTCCGATGCCTCCAGCCGCTTCAACCAGGTCTCGAACGTGGTCTGGTCCTGGATGCAGACATACTCGGCTGGGGCACGCGCATCGATGGATGGGTCGTCTCCGGTCTGCTTGTGCCTGTCCACGTCCTCGACTTCGCGCAGCCAGGTGTTGAAGCCGAGGTGGCGGTAGTGGACAGCCAAGGAATCGTGGTCAGGGTCACGCAGGGTCAGGTCGCTGGGCTCTACCGGCAGTTGCACGTCGCAGTGGATGGTGGCCAGCTGGCGCGACAGGTCAAGGGCATCGATGTGCTCCCGCAGGCTTTCACCGACCTTGCCGCCTATCGCATCAGCGTTCTCGCGAATGCCATCGAGAGACCCATATTGGCCAAGCCACTTTGCCGCCGTTTTCGGGCCAACCTTGGGCACGCCCGGGATGTTGTCAGAGCTGTCGCCAACGAGCGCGAGATAGTCGATGATCCGCTCTGGAGGGACACCGAATTTATCAATGACGCCATCATGGTCCAGAACCGTGTTCGACATGGTGTTAAGCAAGGTGACATCGCCATTCACCAGTTGGGCCATGTCCTTGTCGCCAGTCGAGATAACCAGCTCCAACCCCGCCGCGCGGCCTCGGACCGCCAGCGTCCCGATCACATCGTCGGCCTCCACGCCGCTCACCTCGATGAGCGGCAGCCCCATTGCCTGCACGATCTGCTTCAGCGGCGCAATCTGGCCGGCAAGGTCATCGGGCATCGCCGGGCGGTTGGCCTTGTACTCCGCAAAAAGCTCATCCCGGAAAGTCTTCCCAGGTGCGTCGAACACTACCCCCATGTATTTCGGCTGATAGTCATCCAGTAGCCGGCGAAGCATGTTGATCACGCCATAAATGGCCCCCGTGGGCTCGTTATTGGCGTTGGTCAGCGGTGGGAGTGCGTGATAGGCGCGGTAGAGATAGGACGATCCATCCACCAGTAACAGGCGCGTTTCGCGGTCGGTCATGACTTTTTCCTCGCATTGGTCGCCCCGGATCATACCCGTGGCATCGCGGTAGTGGACAGGCACGTTGAGAGCCTCGCGTCTCGACCCCATCGGGCGGAGCATGAGACAGGCAGCGAACCGCATGCGACGATACTGGACAGGCACGTACCCACCAGGACAGCGCGATGAGCGAAGGCGACCACGAAAGCTCGGACAGGCAGCGGATCGACGAGGCATTGATGACGCGAGAGTCATGGAAGGTCTTTCAGATCATGGCGGAGTTTGTGGAGGGTTTTGAGCGCCTTGCGCGGATCCGGCCTTCTATCAGCTTTTTCGGGTCAGCTCGGGTCGCGTCCGATCACCCGTCCTACCAGTGCGCGGAGCGGACGGCGCGGCTGCTCTCGGATGCCGGTTTTTCGATCATCAGCGGGGGTGGGCCCGGGATCATGGAGGCGGCAAACAAAGGCGCCCGTGACGGCAAATCACCGAGCGTTGGCCTCAACATCGAACTGCCGCGCGAGCAGACTCCCAATCGCTATCAGGAGGTGGCGCTCCATTTTCGGCACTTTTTCTCGCGGAAAGTGATGTTCGTGAAATATGCCTCCGCCTATGTGGTCTTTCCCGGCGGATTCGGGACACTGGACGAACTCGCCGAAATTCTCACCCTGGTGCAGACAGGCAAGACCCGGCGCATACCCATTATCCTGATGAATTCGGACTACTGGCAGGGTTTGATCACATGGCTCGAGCAAAGCATGGCGGCTAGCGGCCATATTAATGCCGGCGACCTGCAGCTTTTTCGCGTGCTGGACAACCCGCAAGATGCAGTCGATGCAATCTTTGAGCACTACAAGGATCGCGACTTCGAGCCGTCGCAGGAGGAAAGAGAGGTGCTTATCGACCTCTAGAACGCCCGCCGTTTGCGCGCGACGAGCCCATCGGATGAGCTCACCGGATGCCCCGCGGGTTTAGAGCCGCTCAAGATTGGCGTAGGCAGCAACCAGCCACTTCTGGCCCGCGCCATCAAAATTGACCTGAATACGGGCATTGGGCCCATTGCCCTCGCAGTCAAGCACCACACCCTCACCAAAGCGAGCATGTCTGACACGCTCACCCAGCCCGAATTGGGCCTCGGCCATCGGCCCCGCACCGAAGCTCTCGCCACTCCCGGAGCTCCCGGGCCCCGTCACCGAGAACCGGGCGCGAACCTCGTCAACCAGCTCGGCGGGCAGCTCGCGAATGAACCGCGAGGCGATGCCGAACTCGTCACGCCCATGCAGACGTCGACGCTCGGCATAGGTAATTACCAGGCGTTGTCGTGCCCGGGTGATGCCGACGTACGCCAAACGTCGCTCTTCCTCCAGGCGGCCGGGCTCCTCGACTGACATGCGATGCGGGAAGAGCCCTTCCTCGAGCCCGACCAGGAAGACCACCGGAAACTCAAGCCCCTTCGCCGAGTGCAGCGTCATAAGCTGAACGCAGTCCTCCCAGGCTCCAGCCTGGCCCTCACCCGCCTCGAGTGCCGCATGCGACAAAAAGGCGGTGAGCGTGTCCATGCCGGTGTCGATTTCAGCGTCCTGCTCGAAATTACGCGCAGCGGTAATCAGCTCATCCAGGTTCTCCAAACGGTCCTGCGAACGATCACTGCGCTCCTTGCCAACGTGGGCCCGCAGGCCACTGCGATCGAGCACGGTCTCAAGTTGATCGGCCAGATTCATCTCGGCAGTTTCCGCTGCCAGTCGGTCCAAAAGCCCGGTGAACGCCCCGAGGGAGTTGGACGCCCGCGCCGACAGCACGCCACGGTTTTCCACAAGCCCCACTGCGGCTCGCCAAAGGCTGACATCCTGCTCGCGTGCGGTCAGACGGATGGCCTCGAGCGTGCGGTTGCCAATGCCGCGGGTGGGCGTGTTGATAATGCGCTCAAGGGCCGCGCTGTCGTCCCGATTGGCGATGAGGCGCAGATAGGCCAACGCATCCTTGATCTCGGCACGCTCAAAAAATCGCAGCCCTCCATACACCCGGTAGGGGATTCGCCGTGAGAGGAGTGCTTCCTCGAACGTCCGCGACTGTGCATTTGAGCGATAGAGGATGGCGACGTCGCTGCGCGCCAGGCCCTCGTCTTCCACCAGAGTCTGCAACCGCTCGACCACAAACCGCGCCTCGTCCTGCTCATTGAATGCCGCATAGAGGGCAATCGGCTCGCCTTGCTCGCCCTCTGTCCAGAGCTTCTTGCCAAGCCGGTCACTGTTGCGTGCGATCAGGGCATTGGCCGCGTCGAGAATGGTCGCCGTCGAACGGTAGTTTTGCTCGAGGCGCATGACTCGAGTGTCGGAATAGTCGGTTCGGAAGCGCTGGAGGTTTTCAACGCGCGCCCCACGCCAGCCGTAGATGGACTGATCGTCATCACCAACGATAAAGACATCGGCCTCGGGGCCAGCCAGGAGTTTCAGCCATTGATACTGGATGCCATTGGTGTCCTGGAACTCATCCACGAGGACATGCCGAAACCGGCGTCGGTAGTGTCCGAGCAGTTCAAGATGGTTCTGAAGCATCTCGACCGTGCGTAGCATGAGCTCGGCGAAATCCACGACACCCGCACTGCGGCAGGCAAGCTCGTAAGCGGTGTAGATGCGCGCCATCTGACCACTGTAGGGGTCGCTGGTATCCAGATCTTCTGGCCGCTCGCCGGCGTCCTTGCGGGAATTGATAAAGCCCTGAACCTGGCGAAGCGGCCAGCGGTTTTCATCCACCTCGAGGTCGCGCATCACCCGCTTGACCAGACGCCGCTGGTCCTCACTATCAAGGATCTGAAAGCCCTGGGGAAGCCCGGCTTCCTGCCAGTGGAGCCGCAATAGGCGATGGGACAGGCCGTGGAAAGTGCCGACCCACATGCCCGAGCCTGAGATGCCCAGCAGCTGCTCAATACGCCCGCGCATTTCCGCGGCGGCCTTGTTTGTAAAAGTGACTGCGAGCAGGTTGAAGGGCGTCGCGCCCTCCACGCGTACCAGCCATGCGGCGCGGTGCGTGAGCACTCGGGTCTTGCCACTGCCTGCGCCAGCGAGAACAAGGGCGCGCCCCATCGGGGCACCTACCGCATCACGCTGGGCGTCGTTAAGGGGGTCGATCAGATCCGAAACATCCATGCCGGAGAGTATATCAGCGGCCTGATGGGCTACGGGTGGGCGAGGGCACGAACGGGCGGCAATTCCCGAATAAGCTCGGCGACCGCCTTGACGAGGGGTTCTCGCGCGCAGCCCCGGCGGCGATAAATGGCCAGCTCGCGTACTGGCGGGTCGCCGTCGAAAGGGCGAACCACAACATCGTGCGTGCCTGTCCAGTAACTCCCGACCGCGAGGGTGGGAAGCAACGTCACGCCAGCACCGGTGGCTACCATCTGGCGCAGGGTCTCGAGGCTGGTCGCTCGAAAATCCTGTTGCTGCTGGGCGCCGACCCTGGAGCAGAAATCAAGCGCCTGATCGCGCATGCAATGCCCTTCCTCCAGCAAGAGCATCGGGACCGTGTCGAGTTCCTCGCGGCGTATTGCCTGCTCGGCTGACAGTTTATGAGTGGCTGGGAGCGCGACTTCGAAGGGTTCGCGAAAAAGGTGATGTGGCACCAGTGTTTCGTCCGGGATAGGCGTCCCCATAATGGCGGCATCGAGGTTGCCGTCGCGCAGCCGGGCAACCAGCCCACTGGTTCGCTCCTCGTGCAAGAGAAGGCGCAGGCTGGGGTAGCGCTCGCGCAGCGCCGGGAACAGATGGGGGATCAGGTAAGGGCCCAGCGTGGGGATGATTCCGAGGCGTAGGTCTCCGCTCATCGGGTCACCGGCAGCCCGGGCGACGTTTACGATGTCCTCAACCTGATTAAGGACCTGGCGGGCGCGCTCGCTGATCATGCGTCCGACCGGTGTGACGATCACTTTCTTGCTGGTCCGCTCGACCAACTGGACACCCAGATATTCTTCCAGCTTCTTGATCTGGGTGCTGAGCGTCGGCTGGCTCACAAAGCAGGCACTGGCGGCCCGCCCAAAATGCTGGTGATCAGCAACGGCAACGAGATAGCGCAAGTCACGAAAATTTATGTGGGTCATGTTGGGCCCTTCAGATCGGCAATCAGCTCCAGCCTTACGCATAGAAACCAGGCCTTTCCCGACTTTGCCGGTCAGGCTGTCTAGCCGATTAGATACGGGAGGGCAGCACAAGTGCGTGCCTGTCCACTACTCGTCTTCAGTTTAACTCGGAGGAGATGCTGGCCGCCATTTCGTTAGTGGACAGCCAGGGAGTTGTCAGGGAGTAGTGGACAGGCACAATTTTTTGCGATGTTTGCTCAGGCGTTGTCCCTCAGGCAGTCCGCCAAGCTGCTCGACAGATCCTGGAGCAGTGCCGGGTAGAACCCGATGCCTTCCGGGATGTCGCTTCCAAGCGGATCCAACACGCCTGTGCCGGCATCTGTCCCGTTCAGCACTGTAGTGACGAGGGCAGGGTTGAACTGCGGCTCCGCGAACACGCAGCGCACATCATGATGCTCCACTATGCGCCTGATGGCGGCTATGCGCGCCGGACTGGGATCTGTTGCATCACTCAGCGCGATAGCGCCAACACCGTTTAACTCGAAGCGTTTCTCGAAGTACTGGTAGGCATCGTGAAACACAATAAAGGCGTCATTGCGCACTGGCTCAAGTTCAGTATCAACCTCAGCGATAAGCGTGCTCAGGCGTTCACGCGCTTCATTGGCATTACTGCGATAGGCCGCGGCGTTCGCAGGATCGGTTTGTGCGAGCGTATTAGCTATCACAGTGATCCAGTTTTGCGCATTCAAAGGATCCAGCCAGGCATGCGGGTCGATGCCCTCATGCGAATGGTCGTGGTCGTGGTCGTGGTCGTGGTCGGCGTGTTCGTGCCTGTCCACTGCCGGTTCTTGTGGCTGACTGAACTCTATGGCCTCGCGAAACTCATGCCGAACCGTACCCTCGGTCTGGACCAGCTCTACCCGTCGTGCGTCGCCCGAGAGGTTCTCCAAAGCTCGCTCCAGCCAGGGCGTGAGCTGCGAGCTAGTCCAGAAAACAACTTCAGCGTCTTCCAGCGCCGCCGCCTCTGAAGGGCGCAAAGAATAACTATGCGGCGAAGCCCCGCGCTGGATTACAAGTTGTGGCTGTCCAATATCTTTCATCACCATCGCAACCAGGGAATGAACCGGCGCGATGTCCGTCGCTACCCGTGGCGCAGCGACAACGCTTGCGCTGAGCGTGAACATTGCGGCACATAACAGAAACCGCCAGCGCCATGCCGCAGCGCTTATGCGCCCCGCACCCTTTGATGGCTGGTCCGGGTACTTGCCTGTCCAGTAATTAGGCCCATATGTGTGCGAACGACCAGTGAGTAACGTCATAACAATCCCTCCATCGCGATGTTACGTTATACTATAACAATCATTTTGCTTCCGATACACTGTGCTCTATGGCAAGGTCCGATCCCGCTATGTCGCGCAATGCAGAAACACTGATCCGTGCTGATGGTGTGAGCGTCCGTCTTGGAGGCAATGCCGTCCTCGAGGGCGTTGACTTGGCGATACGTCCCGGCGAGATCGTCACGGTCGTTGGCCCCAATGGTTCGGGAAAGTCGACTTTGCTCCGGGTTCTGATCGGTGCGGTGTTTCCTACCCATGGAAGTGTGGAGCGGGGTGGTGGTTTGCGCATCGGCTACGTCCCGCAAAAATTACACATCGATCCGACGCTGCCGTTGACCGTGCGCAGATTCCTCAACCTTCCCCGGCGCCACCGTGCCGATGAAATTCGTGACAGCCTGGAGCGCGCGGGACTTCAAGCCTATGCCGACGCGTCGATGTCGGACCTGTCGGGAGGCCAGTTCCAAAGGGCGCTTATGGCGAGGGCACTGATCGACAAACCCAACCTGCTGATGCTCGACGAGGCGTCACAAGGCCTCGATCAGACGGGCACCGCTGATTTCTATCGTCAGGTAGAGGAGATCCGCGACACTCTGGGCTGCGCCGTGCTCATGGTGAGCCATGACTTGCACGTTGTGATGAGGGCGGCCGATCGCGTGATCTGCCTCAACCACTCCATCTGCTGTCAGGGCCACCCCGAAGCTGTAACCGCTGCACCCGAATATCGCGCTCTCTTTGGGACTGACGCTGATGAGGCGCTTGCCTTGTTCCGACATGATCCTCACAAACACCCGCATGAGCATCCCGACGGCAACGAATGCCACGCTCAAGGACACGAGAAGAAGTCCGCCGATGCTTGACGACTTCATGGTGCGGGCCCTTCTCGCTGGACTGGGTGTTGTGCTGGCGGCTGCGCCTCTTGGCTGTTTTGTTGTCTGGCGACGGATGGCATTTTTTGGCGCAGCAACCGCGCATGCCGCTGTCCTTGGCG
Source organism: uncultured Spiribacter sp. (assembly GCA_913056145.1). Taxonomy (GTDB): domain Bacteria; phylum Pseudomonadota; class Gammaproteobacteria; order Nitrococcales; family Nitrococcaceae; genus Spiribacter. The sequence goes on along the minus strand of CAJXMI010000005.1, from coordinate 15,422 downwards.
TAGCTCTAGCCATCGCGCTATCGATTTCGGTCTTCGCCGGTGTCCTGGTCATATCCCTCTTGATGGCCGTTCTGGTCACCCTGTTGACCGGGCGAGGCTACGCGATGGACACGCTCCTCGGCGTCATGGCGCATGCTGCGCTCGCATTTGGGCTGGTCGCCGTGTCATTCCTTTCAGATGTCCGCATCGACCTGATGGCATACCTGTTTGGCGATATCCTCGCTGTTGGACAGGCAGACCTGGCCGTCATCTGGGGCGGGTCCCTGTTGGTCATTGGTCTGGTGATATTTCGCTGGCAGGCCTTGTTAACCGCCACTGTGAGCGACGATCTTGCCTATGCAGAGGGCTATCATCCCAGGCGCGAGGAATTAATTCTCACCATCTCTTTGGCCATCGTGGTTGCTGTCGCCATCAAGGTCGTGGGCGTATTACTGATCGCCGCACTGCTGATCATACCCGCGGCGACCGCCAGGCCCTTCAGTAGCACGCCCGAGAGAATGGCGATTGGGGCGGCGGGGGTTGGAGTGGCATCAGTCGCCGGGGGCCTGTGGGGATCCTGGAACCTTGATACGCCAACCGGACCCACCATCGTATGTATCGCCGCACTTCTTTTCGCGGGCCTGAACATCCTCGCGCGCCTGATCCCGCGAGCACGCAGCTCGGGCTGAGCCCATCGCCACGTTTGCCTGTTCGAGGCAAAGGTGTGCCTGTCCACAAGCGCATTCGTGGCTGTCCACTATCTCACCCAGCACCTCCTCAAGGACCCGCGCAAATTGACAGTCGGGTGCCGTGCTGGGACTGTGGACTCGGATGGTTACGGTATGGAGGCAACCATGACGGATACATTGCAGGGTTTGTCGGCGGAGATGGCATATCGCCTTTTTAAGACTGCGGTTGATCGCGGATTCAACGCGGTAACCATCACCGAGGCCGAGCCTGATGGTCGCGCTGGCCCGATTATCTATGTGAATGATGCCTTCGTGGAGATGACCGGGTATTCAGCCGGAGAGGTGCTTGGCAAGAGCCCTGGCGTCCTACAGGGGCCGAACACAGAGCCGGAGGTTCTACAACGCCTCGCCGACCAGATACGCCAAGGCCAGGTCTTCCACGGCGAGACCATCAACTACAGAAAGGATGGCAATGAGTTCATCCTGGAATGGACGGTCATCCCCATCAAAGATGGAGAAGAGGTAACGCATTACGTGGCTGTCCAGCACGATGTCACGGGCCGGCTTTAACTGCCCAGGCGTTTGTCGATGAACACCGCTTAGCGGCTATTGGACAGGCACCTAGCTGGGGCCAGCTGCACTCGCTGCGCGCAATGCCTGACCAAGATCCTCAATCAGATCCCCAGGGTCCTCGAGGCCGATATGAAGGCGAACGACCGCCCCCCTGCTGCTCCAGTCCTCGATGCTCCGATTGGAAACCATGTCGCACGGAAGGGCGAGGCTCTCGAATCCGCCCCATGATGCTCCTTTGCCGAACAACCGCAGACAGTTTACAAATCTTCGTGCCTGTCCATCATTGAACCCAGCAAGCTCGACGCCGAAAAGCCCAGCCGCACCCTCATAGAGGGCCGTCCATTGCGAGTGATCGGGGCTGGAGGGTAAGGCTGGATAGTGAACTTGTGCGACAGCAGCATGGGATTCCAGCCACTCGGCGACCTGTAACGCCCGCCGCGCATGCTCAGGATATCGTATATGCAGTGTCCGGGCGCCTCTCAGGGTCAGCGCGCAGTCATCCGGTGAAACTGCGGAACCAAGGAGGGCGCGCGTTTGATGCAGCAACGGATAAACGCTTTCGTCAGCGGTCACCGAGCCAATGACCACATCCGAGTGACCACATAAGTACTTCGTACCTGCAATAATTGACAGATGCGCTCCATGCTCGAGCGGCCTGAAACAGTATCCCGAACTCCAGGTATTGTCGCAGGCGAGGATAATGCGCTCATGGCGCCTTACCGCGTGGGACAGTCGGCGGATGTCCTGCAGCTCCATGGTGACCGATCCTGGCGTCTCCGCGTAAACCAGACGGGTTTCGGGTCGGAAAAAACGCTCAACTCGGACGTCGCGAGGGCTGTAGAAATCGTAGGCTATGCCGCGTTCCGCAAGAAATCGGGTGACGAGACTCCGCACCGGCGCGTAAACGCTGTCCACCACGAGCACATGATCCCCGGGTTTCAGTAGGGCGAGAAAAACGCTGCTGATCGCATCCAGACCGGAACTAAAAAGCCGTGTGCCATAACCGCGCTCGAGCTCTGTGATAAAGGATTCCAGCGCAAAAGTGGTGGGAGTTCCGTGCACGCCATAGGTAAACGACTGCTCCCCGGCGATTCCGGCGCGACCCGCTTCTTCAAGACCTTCGATGGTCTCGAAATCCACCGTCGAGGCCCGAACAATCGGCGGATTGACAGGCCTCCTGCCATCAACATGGGGTGGCCTGCCGGCATGCACCAATTTCGTATCTCGCTTCACTTCGTTGCTCCTGGCGAAGTCGTGGACAGGCACATCATCGCATCCGAGCGGTCTATGTCTACTGGACAGGCAAGTCCCGATTGGGATGATAGGCGGGCGCGTTCGGATGTATGGTGATCGTTCTTGTCTGTCCACCACCCAGTGGACCCGAACAACCAACCTGAACCGGAGACATGAAATGGAAGTACTCTACACAACTACTGGTAGCGCAACCGGCGGACGGGACGGCCACGCTTCTGTCGACAATGGCTCGCTTGATGTCAAGCTGACGGCTCCCAAGGAGCTCGGCGGTCCTGGCGGTGAGGGGACTAACCCGGAGCAGCTTTTTGCCTGCGGGTACTCCGCTTGTTTCCTCGGCGCGATGCAATTCGTGGGGGGGCAGGAGAACATCAAGGTTCCGGAAGAAAGTGAGGTAACCGCCACTGTCTCACTTGGCAAGCGCGCCGATGGAGAAGGATTCGCGATCGCCGTTGACCTGGCGGTCAGCCTGCCCGGCGTGGAGCGAGCAGAGGCAGAGAAACTCGTCGAAAAAGCCCATGTCGTCTGCCCATATTCATATGCCACTAAAGGCAATATCGATGTGAGCACCACCCTGGCCTGATCTCGACAAGTCGATCTTAGCGCGTTAACTCCATGCCCCGACGGCAACAACTGTCATCGGGGCAATTGAGATTCCTGGACTGAGATTACTGGACAGCCACCGCCCTGCTTGTCGGATATGTCACCTGGGAGGCCCCTGCTCGCCCACCACCTCGACCGACACTTGACCAACGCCCGCAATGGAGCCGTCCAGAGAGTCACCGACCTGCAGCGGCCCCACACCAGCAGGGGTTCCGGTCAGGATCACATCACCCGCCGCAAGCTCAAATTCTGTGGACAGCCTTTCAATGATCTCGGGGACCGTCCAGATCTGCTGCGCCAGATCGCCCTTCTGTCGCACTTTACCACTGACCCTGAGCTCCATAGCGCCATTGCGTGGGTGTCCAGTCATTGCGACCGGGCTTAGCACGCCACACGGCGCTGAGCGATAGAATGCCTTGGCGCTTATCCAAGGACGGCCCCGCTCTTTTGCAATGCTCTGGAGGTCCCGGCATGTCATGTCGAGAGCCACTCCATACCCCCATATATGAGCCTCTGCAGCCTCCGCAGTGATCCACCGCCCGCCACTCTTGAGGGCGACCATCAACTCCAGCTCGTGCTGGACGTCATTGCTTCCCTGCGGGTACGGAAACGATCCGTCCGAGACCAGGTCCTGAGGGTTTTTCTGGAAGAAAAAGGGTGGCTCACGGTTCGGGTCATGCCCCATTTCCACAGCATGTTCCGCGTAGTTGCGTCCCACACAATAGACCCGGCGGACCGGGAACGCCCCACCTTCCGCGGTTGGAATAGCGGCAACGGGCGGTGGGGGTATGACGTACTGATCTTTCACTGGCTGCGTCCTCAAATCGTGGCAGTCCGGATAACCCAGCGGAATAGTGGACGGAAATAGTGGACAGGCACAAATCTGGGCGAACCTGGGCGAACTGGGTACAAGCGCGCACTCAATCGCGACTCGCTGGCTGTTGCCTGTTTCTGTGAACCCTGTCTCAGGAGAGGGCGAAGGGATTCCGCATAATCAGCAGTGAGTTTGGAAGCGATGACGGTGCACATAGATGCCTCTGCCAAGACGCCAGCTGATCAGCCCCGCGACCACACCCTATTACCACATTACGTCGCGCTGCGTTCGCCAGCAGTTCCTCTGCGGCTTTGACCGTGCAACGGGGCGGGACTTCTCACATCGCAAGGACTGGATCAGGGAGCGCTTCCGTCGGGCTGCCTCAGCGTTTGCCATCGACATTCATGCCTACGCCGTCATGTCGAATCACTTCCATCTGGTGATTGAGCTGCGGCCGTCCGAGGTAGAGCGCTGGAGTGATCGCGAAGTGATCCAGCGCTGGCGTCGGGTGTTCAGGGGCCCGCCCTTACTCGAGCGTTTTCTCAAGTCCCAGGTGGTCACCAGGGGGGAGCGTGCGACTATTCACAGACTCGTTGCGGCCTATCGTGAGCGCCTGGCAAGCGTTTCCTGGTTCATGCGGGCAATCAATGAACCCATCGCTCGGATGGCGAACCAGGAAGACAACGTCAATGGGCACTTCTGGAGTAGCCGCTACCGGAGTCAGGCGCTGTTGACGGCCGGCGCACTCCTTGCAGCAATGGCATACGTGGATCTCAATCCAGTTCGTGCCGGGATGGCGCAAACGCCGGAAACATCCGACTACACATCTATTCAGGAGCGCATCCAGCAGCGCCGGCGCGCTTCGCGTCACTTGGCTCCGTTGACAGCCCCCGGGCGAACCGAGTCCGAGTGCCTCTGCTCACTGGACGAGTATTTAATGCTGGTGGACTGGTCCGGGCGCAGCCTCGTCAGCGGAAAACGCGGAGCCATTCCAGAGCATCTTCCCGATCTCATGGTCCGGCTTGGCCTTAGGCAGGACGGCTTTTTGCGCGCTCTCTCGGAGCCCGGAAAATTGTCGCCACGGTGGCTCGGATCCGCATCAGTCCTGCGGCGCACTGCAGCACGTCTCGGCCGGCGGTTCCTTAAAGGTGGGACAATCACCTCAGAGCTTTTTTCTGCTGGCGAGGATCGCTGGAGTCAGGCGCGTAGTTGAGGGTCTGAGGGAGGACAGCTGCTCTCCAGTCCTCTGGCCCGGCATCACCTGCGTTGTCATCCAGGCAGCGCCAACCGCCAGATCCGCGAGCTCCAGTCGCCAGTCGAACTTGAAGAACCCGCCATCGTTCGCGATCACGGTCACAGTGTAGCGGGCTTCGCGCTCATTGAGCGTAACCTCCTGTATTTCATGACGTCTATGGTTGATTAGCACACCGTAACCGGGGCCACGAAGCATCCTCATGAACCGGGATAGAGGTCCGGTAATCGCCCGATTCCGCGGGTGGGCGAAGGCCCACACCTGCTCTATCCCGGCATTTGCACGTGGCTCGTTGTTGCGCTGAAGTGCCTCCAGCTGAATCGACACAACCTCGGCAGGTTCCAATGCCGGCCCGGGCTGCAGCGGCTGTGCCGCTGCGGGACAGGCAGCAACCAGAATCAGGACAGGCACGAAGCCTGTAAGCAGGCGAACGGCGCCCATCCGTGAATATCGTGACAATTTCACTGACTCTCTCCTATTGCATATTTTGGCGAACGGCCATGTCGGGTTAAGGTGCTCTTACAGAAAATGCCTGTCCACTACCAGAGAATCTATGATCCGCACCAGCGCGAACACACGGATTCATCGATCAGCGCCACATGTCTTCGGCTTCGTGGTTGATGACTTTGTTTCAAACTATCCGCGCTGGTCGCCCGAAGTGAAGAGTCTGAAACCCCTGACAGAGGGCCCTCTGCGTCCGGGATGGCGAGCTCGACAGGTTCGCATTGACCAGGGGCGGCGCACCACAACCGACTTTGAGGTCATTACGCTACAGCCTGAGTCTCAGGTTGCTTTCCGCGGCGTGAAAGACCCCTACTACATTGAGTTCAACATCGCGCATATTGATCCGCAAACCAGCGAACTCACATTCACGTTTGAGCTTGGACAGCTGGGATTGGCATTCCGCCCCTTCGAGAAGTTGATAAAGCATGCAGTCCAAACCGGTGTGGACCGCGTTGCCCGAAACCTCAAAACTCTAGTCGAGGCCGAGACGGCCCGGCATCCCAACAGCACTTGACGGAACCCCAGGAGCACAGCGATGGAGTTCAGCCCCGAAAAGGATCCCTGCATTATCCCCAGCGTTCTGACGCAAATCCTTGATACCTGCGTTAACGGGATCACGCTCTCAGACCCTGATCAGCCCGATAACCCCATCGTCTTTGCAAATGGCGTCTTCTCGACGATGACCGGGTATTCGCAGAACGAAATAATCGGCCACAACTGTCGATTTCTTCATCGCGACGACCGCGACCAACCCGGCTTGGAGACGATCAGGCAAGCCCTCAGCAACGGCACAAGTGCAGAGGTCGTGCTCCGGAACTACCGAAAAAATGGGGAGCTATTCCACAACCAGCTGACCATACAGCCTCTCCATGATGAAGCAGGTCAGCTGATGTACTACTTGGGTGTCCAGTACGACATCACCAATCTGGTCACGGCGAGAGAGGAGGCGGAGCGCATGGCGTTGCTTCTCGACCAGGGGAGGGATGCCTAGCTGGAACATTGCTTGCTGTTGCCTGTCCAGTAGATGGACAGCAGAGTGATCCGAATCACGACCAACAGTATTAAGGAGCCTACCGATGCGAGTTGATGGCAAAGGGTTCATCGTCACCGGCGGCGCGAGCGGAATTGGCGAGGCCACAATCCGCCGGATTCTTGCGGAAGGCGGGAATGCGGTGATTGCCGATATCAACAAGGAGGCAGGCGAGGCCCTGGCGGAGGAGCTGGGCACGGACCGTGTGCGATACCTTAATGCTGACGTTGTGGACAGCCACGAAGTCGAGGCGCTATTCGAAGCAGCTGAACGATTTTGCGGCGTGGATGGCGTTTTCAACAATGCCGGGATCGGCGCGATCACGCCGAGCGCCGAGTGCAGCGACAGTGACTGGCAAAAGGTCATTGATATCAACCTGACCGGCGTATTCAAGGTGGCACGGGCGGCACTGCGGCACATGCAACCCCGACAGCAAGGTAGCATCGTGAACTGCGCTTCCATCCTTGGCCATATTGGACAGTCACAAACTCCGGCATACAGCGCTGCCAAGGGCGGCGTCCTGAATATCACGCGAACTCTCGCGCTGGAGACCGCCCGGCAGGGGATTCGGGTTAATAGCGTGTCGCCCGGTTATGTGAATACCCCCATTCTGGAGGCGCTCGACCAGGAGACCCTGGATGGCTTGAAGGAGCTCCATGCCGTAGGGCGGCTGGGTCAACCAGAAGAGATCGCGAGCGCAGTTGTTTTCCTGCTCAGTGACGATGCAAGTTTCATAACGGGAGCGGATCTGCTGGTCGACGGCGGCTTTACGGCTGGGAAATCCTGACGGTCACTCCGTACGTACGGCCAGTGCCCCTGCGCTGGCCGCCTAACGGCTCAGTTGCTCGATATCATCGCGCGTCACGACTCCATCATCGTTACCATCAAGACTGGACAGCCAGCCTGCGGCCCCATCAATGAATTCTTTGTGGCTGACGGTACCGTCACCATTCTTGTCTGACCTGCCAAGACTCATGCCCCCGGTGATTTTCTTCATGGCTAGCCGTTCCTCACCCTTATAACCGGCGACATCGGCGGCACGGGCGTCATCGAAGTCGGCATATTCGTGCCTGTCCAGTACCTGGTCGGCATTTTGATCGAACGCACGAAACACGCGAGCGCGCATCGTCTTAAGTTCGCTGATAGTTACCTCGCCGTTGTCGTCAAGGTCCCAGACACTCAAAAAGCGCTCTGCCGGCGTCGGCATGCCGTCAGCTGCAAGGGCCGGCGATCCAACCGTTAGGCTGAGCAACAGGAGGGGTATAAGACGCGTAAACATAGGTTTCTCAGATGCCATAGATGATGAATTGAACTCGTTAGGCAGTGTGGACAGGCACGGGTTTCCATCGAATATTGATCATGCTCAAGGAATGCGCGTCATGCTGCGGGGTGCAACTGAAAGAGCAAGGTCGCCACGGCAATCATGGTCAAGCTAAACGGCAAATTCCACTTGAGAATGTCCACTGAGCGGAGGCCGTAGCTACCCTGCAACCCGAGATTCATAGCGGACAACGGACTCACTGGGACGCCGATTGCCCAGGCGGCCAGGAAACTGCTGGCGAGCAAGCTTGGATCTGGATTAGCCGAGCTGAGAAGAGGCGCCGCTGCGGCAACGCCTATGATCGGATGGACGCCAAAGATGGAAAGGACAACAAGCGCCAGCACGAGCATACCGGCCTCGGTCGCCCCAAACCTCGAAATCGGCAGCACGAGATCGCTTGCCTGAACCGCGACCGTGATGCCGACTGCCATCACGCCGGCTGCAAGAAACAGCACAAGCTCAGCCTTCATTGCGGGTAGCCCGGCATATATGTGCCCGACCATCACACTGATAACGCCGCGGCGACGGAATGCTAAAGCCAACCCGGTCACGAGCGGCGCGAATAAGGTGATCAGACCCAGAATGGAAAGATCGGGCTGCCAGGCATGCGTTAGCAGAATGAGTAACGCAAGGGCGCCGGGTAGCCACAGATTGGAGAGATCCATCGGATAGCCCTGAAAAGTGTGGACAGGCATGCGCTGAACATCTCGAAACGTCAGCAGCAGCGCCACGAGCGCCAGGGGGATACCAAAGAGCAGCAGCAAACCGAGCTTTGCGCCAGGCGCATACGTGAGCGCCGCCGCCATCGCTGCAAAGAATGGGGACCAGAAGGCCGCAGCCCCGAACCCCCGCACGAGGGCAACGTATTGCGGCTGTGACAGGCGATGATCGTGGCTCATGCGATACGCCATGATAAAAACCGTTGATAGGTTAACCACCGCACCAAAGAGGTGAACACCAGCCAGAGTTGCCATCAGACCGCGTGTTCCATTCGATCCGGTATGGGTGGCTCCACCTCCCGGCTTGGTGATCAGCCGCAGAAAACTGACAGCTGCCAGCATCGCGATCAAATAGGCATTGCCGCCTAGCGCCTGACCCCACTGTGGCGCATGTCCATGGCGCAGACCTACAAGGATCCCCGAGGCGCCCACAAGGAAAAGGACGCTTCCCTGAATCCGCGACTTGCGCGGCACATCCGCCCAGAGCAGAGCGCCAGCAACCCAAGCACTGGCTCCGGCAGGGACAGCGGACAGCCACTCTGTCAGAGCCGCTATGGCGGCCAGAACCACGCACATAAAGAGCGCAGCCCCTGCCATAGCACGCCGATTGGGTTTATGCCTGTCCACTAATACCGTCACCGCTGAATTGTAACGCCGAATGCGGCCCAAAAGCGGGCCTGCTAAGGCCGCAGGGGCCTAGAGTCGGGGAGCACGAAGACAAACCTGGACAGGCACAATCCAGTCCACGAAGCCACAAAAAAAGGGAGCGACCCGGCGATCGCTCCCTTTGACAGCAGGTTAGGCAGATTCAGATGGATCCGTGCGTTACACCACTTACGCCGGATGCGGGTTCCTGACCCGTGGCGCGACTCCCCGCCAGCTCCGCCAGGGTATCTTTCATGATGCCCTCGTTATGAAGCCGCACAATCTGTTGTGAGCGAAAGAGTGCCGGTAGCTCTGCCACGAACAGACCCGCCAGAATCAACCCGCCGGCGACGGCGCTGCCGAGGCGCACAATACCGGCGCCCAGCCACGCATCACTCGCCGCTCCTATTCCCAGCGCCAGGCCGAAGAGCACCAGTGCGATCACCATCAGTCCGAGATTGAAGAGGCCTCGACGCCAGTGCCGGAGATAAAAATGATGCGCGCCGGCGATTGGGAAGGTGTTCAGCGCAACATAGGTATCAGGGTCACGCAGGCGCTGGCGAATCAGCCGGTAGTACTCAGCGCGCTGATTGTCAGGCAAGGCGTTGATCTGCTGGCGTAGCCACTCTTCGCTGCCTTCGAACGCATTTGGTGAATGCTTTTTCATATGGACCTCCCTGGTCGCCGGCTCAAACAGAGCCGGGTCATCCAATTCATGACTTTTTTGCCCCTGCCACGCATCATCCGATCAACGGGCAAGTGTGATGACGGCTGCTTCCCGGTCCCAAAAAAGCCAGAACCGTCGCTGCTCAATAGCCATGAATTCAAACTGCCAGCCCTCGGCAGCCCAGCGGTTCAGCTCGGCCTCAATGGTCTTCATCGGCAAACCAGATTCACCCAGCAGAACGGTTCCAAGCCCGCCCTCGGTTACATGAATGACTTTGTACTCACTGTTTTTGTCCATTGTCGCTCCGTCCTTTTGTGGCTCTGAAGTGGTCTAGAGGGTGGTCAGGACGTGAACTCGGTGAATCCGAACCACGCCATGACGCAGCGGCAACTCTACGGGGTGGCCGTTGGCCAGGTTGCGACATGGTTCAACATTTGGGGTTCTGGCTGCCGGGATGCGACAAACGGTGTCAGGGGCGGACTAATAGTGGACAGGCATGACCCCGGCAGTGGACAGGCACGGCCCAGGGCAGTGGACAGGCACGCAGGCGGCAGTGGACAGGCACGGCCCAGGGCAGTGGACAGGCACGCAGGCGGCGGTGTTACTCCACCGTTACGGATTTGGCCAGGTTGCGGGGCTGGTCGACATCGGTGCCTTTGAGGACGGCAACGTGGTAGGCGAGCAGCTGCAGGGGCACGGTGTAGAGGATGGGCGCGAGCGCATCGGCGACGGCCGGCAGGGTGAGCACCTGACAGTCGGGTGCCTCGGGGGGAGCCGAAGCGGCATCGGCAAATACGTACAGGCGGCCGCCCCGGGCCCTGACCTCCTGGAGGTTGGACTTGAGCTTTTCGACCAGGTCGTCATTGGGCGCGACGGTTACGACCGGCATCTCGGCATCAACCAGGGCGAGCGGGCCGTGCTTGAGCTCGCCAGCGGGATAGGCCTCTGCATGGATGTAGGAGATTTCCTTGAGCTTGAGCGCGCCCTCCATGGCGATCGGGTACTGCGTGCCGCGACCTAGAAACAAGCTATGGTGCTTGTCCACGAATTGCTCGGCCAGGGCCTCGATGGCGGGCTCGAGCTCGAGCACCTGCTCAATCTGCCGGGGCATATGGCGCAGCGCCGCGACCAGGCGGGCTTCATCAACATCGCTCAGGTCATGCAGTTGCGCAGCGGCAATGACCGTCAACAACAGGGCCGTCAGCTGCGTGGTGAAGGCCTTGGTCGATGCGACACCAATCTCCGGACCCGCCCGGGTCATCATGGCGAGGTCAGACTCGCGGACGAGCGAACTCTCCGGAACATTGCAAATAGCGAGAGAGCTCAGATACCCGAGCCGTTTGGCCTCGCGCAGGGCGGCAAGCGTGTCGGCCGTCTCACCGGACTGCGATAGGGTGACGAACAACGTGTCGTCCGGCACAACATGGGGTCGATAGCGAAACTCGCTGGCTACCTCGACATCGCAGGGCAGGCCGGCAATGGCCTCAAACCAGTAACGCGCCACTAATCCCGCATGGAAGCTGGTCCCGCAGGCAACAATCTGGACGCGGCGCGTCTGCCGTAGGACGTCTGTCGCCTCCGGCCCAAGCGCATCCGGCAGCACATGCTCGCCCGAAATCCGCCCCTCTAGGGTCTCGGCGACGGCGCGCGGCTGCTCGTGGATTTCCTTGGCCATGAAATGGCGGTACTCGCCCCGCTCGGCGGCGTCGGCCGTAAGCTCGCTGGTGCGCACAGTGCGTTCGACGAGGTTGCCGTCCGCATCGAAAATGCGCAAAGAATCCCGCGTCAGATCAACAACATCACCTTCCTCCAGGTAGATGAAGTCGCGGGTCACCGGAAGCAGGGCGGCCACATCCGAGGCAATGAAATGCTCACCGATGCCCACGCCGACGACCAGCGGGCTGCCCCGTCTTGCGGCGACGAGCCGCCCTGGCTCGCGGCGGCTGATTACGCCCAGGGCATAGGCCCCTTCCAGCTCGGAGAGCACCCCCCGCAGAGCCGCCAGGAGGTCGTCACCGGCATCGAGCCGGGCATGAACGGCATTGACGACGGCCTCGGTGTCGGTTTCTGAACTGAACGCATAGCCATCGGCGCTCAGTCGGGCGCGGAGCGCCTCGTGATTTTCAATAATGCCGTTGTGAACAATGGCGACGTCATCGCGCGCCACGTGAGGGTGCGCATTTGCCTCGGTAGGAGCGCCATGCGTGGCCCAGCGGGTGTGAGCCACACCAATGGTGCCACTCAGCGGGGCTCTGTCCTGGGTGTCCGCCAGGGCACTGACCTTGCCAACGGCGCGGTGGCGATGGAGCGCATGCTCAGCATCCATGACAGCGAGGCCAGCGGAGTCGTACCCGCGGTACTCGAGACGTCTCAGGCCCTCCAGCAGAATCGGCGAGACATCACGCTGCGCGACAGCACCAACAATTCCACACATCCCTGATCTTCTACTCCCTGTCGTTGTTGGCCCAATCGGGCCGCCATCCGGGTATCTTTCGTGCCTGTCCACTCTCGATGGCGAGCGTATCATCCGGGATGTCGCCCCGGACCGTTGTCCCTGCCCCAATCGTTACGCCGGCGCCGACGGACACGGGGGCGACGAGCGCGGTATTGGAGCCGACAAAGCTGTCACTTCCGATGACCGTCTGGTGCTTGTGCCGCCCATCGTAGTTGCAGGTAATGGTGCCCGCGCCAACATTCACGTTAGCGCCCAGCTGTGCATCGCCGATATAGGACAGATGGTTGATCTTGCTGCCCGGGCCCACCTCCGCCTGCTTCGTCTCGACAAAATTGCCGACGCGCGCGGCCGCGCCGAGGCGGGTGCCGGGGCGAAGCCGGGCGAAGGGGCCGACCTGGCAGTCCCGGCCAACGTGACTGTCCACGATCTCGCAATGCGCCTGGATGGTGGCGCCGGCCTCGACGTGGCTGTCCACGACTCGTGTGAAGGGACCGATCCGCACGCCATCGCCGAGGACAACGTGGCCTTCGATGATGACGTTGGTGTCGATGAAGCAGTCGCGGCCAACGGTGAGGATGCCGCGCAGATCGAAGCGGTTGGGGTCGGCAAGCCCAAGGCCCTGCTCACACATGAGCGCTTCGGCCTGCCGGCGCTGGCAGGCGCGCTCCACGCCGGCCAGCTGGGCGCGGTCGTTAACACCCTGAACCTCCCAGGGGTCATGACAGGCAACCGGATGGACGCTGACGCCATCCTGCCGGGCACGTGCAATGCAGTCGGTGAGGTAATACTCGCCCTGGGCATTGCCGGCATCCAGATCCGCGAGCCAGCCGCGCAAGGCCCCGGCAGGCAGACACATCACTCCGGTGTTTACCTCTCGAATGGCTCGCTGTTCGGCGCTTGCATCCTTTTCTTCAACGATACCCGCGACCATGCCCGGGACCGTTCCGGGCGAACCCGCTGGCCCGGCCACGCCCGCTCCCGCTGACGCCTCACGCGCTCCGTCACACGTCCCACGCGCTCCGTCACACGCATCACGCCCTCCGTCACACGTCCCACGCGCCCCGTCACACGCATCCCGCAAAACACGCCCATACCCAGTGGGGTTGGCGAGAGTGACGGTCAACAGCCCGACCGCCTGTCCGGCGGCCTCTAGCAGCTGCTGCAATGTCTCCGCGCGAATGAGCGGCACATCGCCGCATAGCACCAGAACCTGGTGATCGTCGGGTACCGCCGGCAAAGCCTGGGCGACGGCGTGCCCGGTGCCGAGCTGCTCGGCCTGGTGGACCCAGTGGATCGGACGCTCGCCAAGGGCCGAGCGCACTGCGTCGCCACGATGGCCATAGACGACATGCGTAGCGGCCGGCTCCAGCCGTGCTGCGACGTCCAGCACCCGAGCGAGCATGGGCTGCCCGGCGACCGGGTGAAGAACTTTGGGGAGATCCGAGCGCATGCGCTTGCCCTCGCCCGCGGCGAGGACAACGATACTGAGCGGTGGTCTTGTCATGGCAGTCCCTCGGCGGTGCAGCACGGGCTGCCCACCGCGGGGTCAGCCCTTTGCGTTCTTGCGGAGCTTCTGAATGGTTCGCAGCTGCGCCGCCGCCTCGACCAGCTCAGCCTGTGCACGGGCGTAGTCGACCTCGGTGGTGCGATTGGCCAGCGCTTCCTCGGCACGACGCCGGGCCTGCTCGGCGGCGGCCTCATCGATGTCATGCGCACGGGTTGCCGCATCCGCCAGAATCGTGACGACGTGCGGCTGCACCTCCATCGTACCGCCGGACACATAGTAGAACTGCTCGTTCCCGAACTCATCGCGTACGGCAACCTCTCCCGGCCGCAGCTGCACCAGCATGGGCAGATGACGCGGGTAGATGCCCACCTCACCCTCGGTTGCCCGCGCCAGGATGAACGACGCCGTCCCGGAGTGGATCGACTCCTCGGCGCTCACGATATCGATGTGCATGGTCAGGGCCATATCGGCTTTACCTTACAGGCTGCGCGCCTTCTCAGCGGCCTCGTCGATGGTTCCGACCATGTAGAACGCCTGCTCGGGCAGATCATCATGCTCGCCGTCAACAATGGCACGGAACCCGCGGATAGTCTCCTTGAGTGAGACATATTTACCAGGCGAGCCGGTGAAGACCTCGGCCACAAAGAACGGCTGCGACAGAAAGCGCTGGATCTTCCGCGCCCGGGTCACCGTGAGCTTGTCCTCTTCGGACAGCTCGTCCATGCCCAGGATCGCGATGATGTCCTGAAGCTCTTTGTAGCGCTGCAGCACCTGCTGGACGTCCTGCGCCGTGTCGTAGTGCTCCTGACCCACTACCTGCGGATCGAGCTGACGCGACGTGGAGTCAAGCGGGTCCACGGCCGGATAGATGCCCAGCTCGGCAATGGAGCGGGCCAGCACCACGGTGGCGTCAAGATGCGCAAACGTCGTGGCCGGCGACGGGTCGGTCAAGTCGTCGGCTGGCACGTAGACCGCCTGGATCGACGTGATCGAGCCCTTGCTGGTGGAGGTGATGCGCTCCTGCAGGACACCCATCTCCTCGGCCAGGGTGGGCTGGTAGCCAACGGCGGAGGGCATGCGCCCCAGCAGCGCCGAGACCTCGACGCCCGCGAGCGTGTAGCGGTAGATGTTATCGATAAACATCAGCACGTCGCGGCCTTCGTCGCGGAAGTACTCGGCCATGGTGAGGCCAGTCAGCGCCACGCGCAGACGGTTGCCGGGCGGCTCGTTCATCTGGCCATAAACCAGGGCCACCTTGTCGAGCACGTCCGACTCCTTCATCTCGTGATAGAAGTCGTTGCCCTCACGGGTACGCTCACCAACACCGGCAAACACCGAGTAGCCCGAGTGCTCGATGGCAATGTTACGAATGAGCTCCATCATGTTCACGGTCTTGCCGACACCGGCACCGCC
>CAJXMI010000004.1 GCA_913056145.1 uncultured Spiribacter sp. | reverse complement strand
GTTCAGGTGAAAGGCGAGCGGCTGCAGCGCGGCCAGATCATCGCGTAGATCCGCCATATCGGACGGCAGCGTTGAAACGGCGGCGCCGATGTTGCCGCAGAGCTCGTCGGTGAAGACCTCGAAGTCACACAAGGGACCGGGTTCGTGGATAAACGGGTAGCAGACTTCGTCGATATCGGCGCTACGCTGCATGGGTCATTCCTCGGCTGATTCGGTTATCCTTTCGGCCATGACTATCAGCATCATGACCGCCAATCTCAATGGTATCCGGGCCGCGCAGCGAAAGGGCTTTTTCGAGTGGCTCGAGGCCGAGCAGCCAGACATCCTGTGCATCCAGGAAACCAAGGCCCAGCGCGAGCAACTCGAGGGCGGGCCGTACTTCCCCGATGGCTATCACGCCGAATTCGTCGATGCCCAGAAGAAGGGCTACAGCGGCGTCGCCGTGTACAGTCGGCGCAAGCCTGATGACTACATCCGCGGCATCGGCATCCCCGAAATCGACTCCGAAGGGCGCTGGCTGGAGGCACGGTTCGGCAAGCTGAGCGTGATTTCACTCTACATGCCCTCGGGCAGCTCGGGCGAACACCGCCAGGGGATCAAGGATGCGTTTCTGGAGCCGCTGCTCGACCGCCTGAAAGGCATGGCCAGCGATGGCCGCGAATACGTGATCTGCGGTGACTGGAACATCGCCCATACCTGGCGCGATCTCAAGAACTGGCGTTCCAACAAGAAAAACTCGGGTTTTCTGCCCCACGAGCGCGAGTGGATGGACCGGTTGTTTGACGAAGCGGGCTATGTGGATGTCTTCCGCCGTCTCAATGATGGCGAGGATCAATATACCTGGTGGTCATTCCGGGGGCAGGCCTGGGCCAACAACACCGGCTGGCGCATCGACTACCATGTAGCCACCCCCGGGATCGCCAATACGGCCGTTGCCGAGCGGGTCAACCGCAGCGATCGCTTCTCGGACCACGCCCCGCTCACCATCGACTACGACTGGGATCTCTGACGGGCCGGCTGCCCGAGCCCGCGGTGCAGACCGTGCTCAGTCCCCGGCAACGCGTTTGAGATAGTCAATGATGTCCGCCGACTCGTAAAGCCACTCAACGCGGCTGTCCGGGTATTCGATGCGCAGGCACGGCACCATGCCCTTGCCGCCGCCCTCGATCAGTTCCTGCCGTCGGCGGGGTTCGCGCAGGATGTTGCGCGACTCCACTTCGAGGCCGAGGTTGGCGGTTGAACGGCGGACCATCTGGCAGAACCCGCAGAGTTCATGCTCGTAGAGCGCAAGATGGGATGGCTTTTGCGTGCTGTCAGTCATTGGTGTTGGTCGCTCCGGGGGTCAGGAGGCGGCCGCCTCGGCCGCTGCGGCTGTGGGCTGGGGGGCAAGCGCATCGAGGTACTTCTCGGCGTCGAGTGCGGCCATGCAGCCGCTGCCGGCCGAGGTGATGGCCTGGCGGTAGACGTGGTCCATGACATCGCCGGCGGCAAAGACACCCGGGATGCTGGTGGCCGTCGCGTTACCGTCCAGGCCGCTGTGCACGCGGATGTAACCGCCGGCCATGTCGAGCTGGCCGGTAAACAGCTCGGTGTTGGGGCGATGGCCGATGGCGATAAAGACGCCAGCCAGATCAATATCGTCGGTGCTGCCGTCGGCGGTGCTCTTGAGGCGTGCGCCGGTCACGCCGGTCTCGTCACCCAGCACCTCGTCGAGCGTGGAGTTCCAGCGGATGCTGATATTGCCCGACTCGGCGCGCTGCAGGACCTGATCCTGAAGGATTTTCTCGCCACGAAACTGCTCTCGCCGGTGCACCACGGTGACATGGCGGGCGATGTTGGACAGATACAGCGCCTCTTCGAGCGCGGTGTTGCCACCGCCCACCACGGCCACATCCTGGTTGCGATAGAAAAACCCATCGCAGGCGGCGCAGGCCGATACGCCCTTGCCCATGAAGCGGGTCTCGGACTCAAGGCCCAGGTACATGGCCGAGGCGCCGGTGGCGATGATGAGGGCATCGGCGGTGTACTCGC
This sequence comes from uncultured Spiribacter sp., assembly GCA_913056145.1. Taxonomy (GTDB): domain Bacteria; phylum Pseudomonadota; class Gammaproteobacteria; order Nitrococcales; family Nitrococcaceae; genus Spiribacter. The sequence goes on along the minus strand of CAJXMI010000004.1, from coordinate 52,749 downwards.
CGCTGTCGCCCACCAGCCGGAAGGGGCGCTCGCCCAGCTCGGCGGTGTGGATATGGTCAAAGACGATATCGGTGCCAAAGCGCTCGGCATGCTGGCGCATACGCTCCATGAGCTCCGGCCCTTGCAGCCCTGAGACGTCGCCTGGCCAGTTGTCGACATCGGTGGTGGTCGTGAGCTGACCGCCCATTTCCACGCCGGTGACCAGTACCGGGTTGAGGTTGGCGCGCGCGGCATAGACCGCGGCGGTGTAGCCGGCCGGGCCGGAGCCCAGGATCAGCAGTTGGCAATGGCGGGCGTCGGACATCATCGTCTCCTCGGGATTTGTCCGGCTATTGTCGCTGCTTGCCGGCGTCAGCGTCCACCGGACTGCTGCCGATGCGCAAGCGCATGACAGTGATAATCAGGAACACGGCGGGCAGTCCCAATGCCGCTGATAGCGAGAAGAAAACCGGATAGCCGAGCGCGTCCACCACGATCCCTCCAAAACCGCTCAGGAACTTGCCGGGCAGGGTCATCAGCGAGCTGAACAGCGCGTACTGCGTGGCGGTGTAGGCGGTATTGGTCAGACTGGACAGCCAGGCAATGAAGACCGAGCCGGCCAGTCCGCCCGAGAGGTTGTCGGCGCTGATCGTCAGCACCAGTGCCCAGGGCGCGCCGTCCTGGCCTGCCATCCAGGCAAAGAGCAGGTTGGTGCCGGCGGCAAGCACGGCGCCGGCAAGGAGCGGGCGCATGATGCCGTAGCGTGCGGCGAGGGCGCCGCCCAGCACGGCGCCAATCATGGTCATGGCGAGCCCGTAGGCTCCGCTGATATTAGCGATCATGGCCTTGCTGTAGCCCAGATCGATGTACAGCGGGTTGGCCATGCTGGCCATTGCGATGTCGGTAATACGAAAGCTTGCCACCAGGCCCAGCACGATCAGCGCAAACCAGCCAAAGCGCCCAAAAAAATCGGTCAATGGGCAGACAACGGCGCCGACCAGCCAGGCGCCGGTTTGCTGCAGCCATGGGGGCAGCGTGGGGTGGCGCTCAATGAAGGCAACGGCACGGGCCTCGCGGGCGGCCGTGGTGCGGTCGATACGTGTCGCCGGCTCGGGGCGCAGCAGCACGGTGGCAACACCAATCCCCACCAGCGCTGCCATGACCAGATAGGCACTGCGCCAGTCCATGAGCTCGGCCATGTACAGAGCGCCGGTGTAGGAGGCCAGGATGGCGATGCGGTAGCCCATCTGGTAGGTGGCGGCGAGGGCACCCTGGAAGGCGTCGATGTCCGACTCGATCCGAAAGGCATCAATGGCGACATCCTGGGTGGCCGAGGAGAAGGCGACCAGCAGCGCAAAGAGCGCCACGGGAACAAGGGCTGCCCGCGGGTCGGTGAAGGCCATGCCAACAAGCCCGGCGGCAATCCCGAGCTGGCCCAGCAAAATCCAGGCACGCCGCCGCCCCAGCCAGCGGGTGAGTCCGGGCAGCGGCAGGCGGTCAACAACCGGCGACCAGATGAATTTGATGGAATAAGTCATCCCGATCCAGCTGAAAAAGCCAATGGCGGTGCGGCTGACATCCAGGTCGCGCAGCCAGGCGCTCAGCGTGGCAAAGACCAGCATGAACGGCAGTCCGGCCGAAAATCCCAGAAACAGCATGGTGATGACGCTGGGCCGGGTGTAGACCTGCGCCACCTCGCGCCAGCTTTTTGCCGGTTGGTTCGGGTTCATGTCGGCATCCTCGGTGATGCCGGGGCATTGGGCAAGCGCCGGGACCGCTTCCTTGAACCCACCGCGGCCTTTGGTCAGAATCAGTCGTTATCAGGGGAGAGTCCGGGCGGTGATTGCGCCGTTCGGATTTTTTTATGTCCGCAGGGAGGGAATGCGGGATGAGCGACAATCGCAGTGATGCCCCGCTACGCGAAGACATCCGCCAGCTCGGCGGACTGCTTGGCAGCACCATTCATGAGCAGTCGGGCGTGACCGTCTACGAGACCATCGAGGAGGTGCGCGGACTCGCCAAAGAGGCCCGGGCCGGCGATGGCAACGCCGGGCGCGAGCTTGAAAAGCGCCTCGGCGAATTGCCCGACGAGATGATTGTGCCCGTGGTGCGCGCCTTCTCGCAGTTCCTCAATCTCGCCAACATCGCCGAGCAGCATCATCGTATCCGCCGCAGCCGGGCCTGGGTGCGCGACCCGGAGACTGGCCCCCTGCGCGGCTCGCTCGAGGAATTCTTCAAGCGCATGCTGCCGCATACCGAACCTGCCGACCTCCACGCCACGATCGCCAACCTGGATATCGAGCTCGTCCTCACCGCGCATCCCACCGAGGTCATGCGTCGCTCGCTCCTGCAGAAGTACAACCACATCGCCGAGCTCCTGGATCAGGGTGATCGGGTTGACCCGACGCCCGAGGAGATCGAAGAGGTCCACCAGTCACTGCGGCGCGAGATCACCGCGGCCTGGGAGACCGACGAGATCCGGCGTCGCCGGCCGGCGCCGCAGGACGAGGCCCGCTGGGGGCTGGCCGTTATTGAGCAAACGCTCTGGGACGTGGTGCCGCATTACCTGCGCCGCCTGGATCGTATCCTCACCCGCCAGACGGGCGAAGGGCTTGCGCTGGATGCCGCCCCCATACACTTTGGCTCGTGGATGGGGGGGGATCGCGATGGCAACCCGCGGGTCACCGCCAATGTTACGCGGGAGGTCTGCCTCCTCAATCGCTGGAAGGCGGTCGAGCTCTATGAGCGCGAGATCAACGAGCTCATTGAAGAGCTGTCCATGCAGACCGCCAACGCGGAGCTGCGCGATTGGGTCGGCGATGCCTGGGAGCCCTATCGGACAGCGCTGAAGGCCGTACGCGACCGGCTGCTGGCCACGCGCCACTGGATCGAGGCACGCCTCGCCGGGCGGCGACCCGCCGAGGCGCTGATCTACTGGCGCACCGAGGAGCTGCGCGAACCGCTGATGGTGTGCTATCGCTCGCTGCATGACACAGGCGGGGCGGTGATCGCCGAGGGCCGGCTCAAGGATCTGTTGCGGCGGCTGTCTGTCTTTGGGCTCACGCTGATGCGTGTGGATATCCGTCAGGAGTCAACACGACACAGTGATGTGCTTGATGCGCTGACCCAGGCGCTGGGGATTGGCAGCTACACCGCCTGGGACGAGGCGGAGCGCCAGCGCTTTCTCATTCGTGAGCTCGACAGCCGACGCCCGCTCATTCCCCGCGACTTTGATGCCGATGAGGCCGTCACCGAGGTCCTGGACACGCTCAGGGTGGTTGCCGAAATGGGCAATAGTTCGCTGGGCGCTTATGTGATTTCGATGGCCTCCAAGCCCTCCGACATCCTGGCCGTGAAGCTGCTGCAAAAGGAGATGGGCGTGGCCGATCCGCTTCGGGTCGTGCCGCTGTTCGAGACCCTGTCCGACCTCGAAGGTGCCCAGACCACGCTGGAACAGCTGCTCGATATTCCCTGGTATCGCGCGCATATCGACGGCGTCCAGGAGGTCATGATCGGGTATTCCGACTCGGCCAAGGATGCGAGCCACATGGCAGCAGCCTGGGGGCTCTATCAGACCCAGGAGCAGCTGGTGGCGACGGCGCGTGACAAGGGCATCAAACTCACCCTCTTTCATGGGCGCGGGGGCTCGATCGGCCGCGGTGGCGGGCCCACCCATGCCGCCATTCTCTCGCAGCCCCCGGGTTCCGTGGACGGCCGGTTGCGGGTGACCGAGCAGGGCGAGGTCATTCAGGCCAAGTTCGGCCTGAAGGGCATTGCTGAACGCAACCTCGAGCTCTACACCACGGCGGTGGCCGAGGCCACGCTGGCGCCGCCCAACCCGCCCGAAGCGGGCTGGCGAGGGCTCATGGATCAGCTGGCCGCTACCTCGTGCCGGGTCTATCGCGACATGGTGCGCGAGACGCCCGACTTCATCGAGTACTTCCGGCATGCCACGCCCGAGCATGAGATCAGCCACCTGGCCATTGGCAGCCGCCCGGCCCGCCGCAAGCCCACGCTGGGAGTCGATAGTCTGCGCGCCATCCCGTGGATCTTTGCCTGGACCCAGACCCGTCTGCTGCTGCCGGCCTGGCTGGGTGCCGGTGATGCCCTGCGCGAGGCGCTGGACGCCGGGCGTGAGGCGGATCTGCAGCACATGTATCAGGCCTGGCCGTTCTTTCGCGCGTTTATCGACATGCAGGAAATGGTGCTGGCAAAGAGCGATCCGGCCGTTGCGGCCTGGTACGACCAGCGTCTGGTGCCCGAGGCACTGCATGGCCTGGGAGAGGATCTGCGCAAGCGCCTGGTTGAGACCCGACACGGCGTGCTGACCGTGAGCGGTCATGAAAACCCGCTGGACGAGGCGCCGGTGGTTCAGCGCTCGGTCGGGGTGCGTAACCCTTATGTTGACCCGCTCAACCTGCTGCAGGTCGAGCTGCTGGATCGGGTCCGCCATGGCCACGAGGAAGACCTGCGCGAGGCGCTCATGATATGCATTAACGGCATTGCCGCCGGCATGCGTAACACGGGATAGGGGCATGCAGGACTACCAGCGCAAGCTCATTGAATTTGCCTTGGAGCGCGAGGTGCTCCGCTTTGGTGAGTTCACCCTCAAGTCGGGCCGGGTGAGTCCCTATTTTTTCAATACGGGGCTTTTCAACACCGGCGAGGCCCTGCAGCGGCTTGGCTCGGCATATGCCCGCCGCGCGGTCGATGCCGGACTCGACTTCGACATGCTGTTTGGCCCCGCCTACAAGGGGATCCCCCTGGTGGCGGCGGTGTCGATGGCGCTGGCCACCGAGCATGGCATCGATTGCCCGTGGGCCTTTAACCGCAAGGAAGAAAAAGACCACGGCGAAGGCGGCGTCGTGGTGGGCGCACCGCTTGCGGGGCGGGTGCTGGTGGTGGATGACGTGATTTCGGCCGGCACGTCGGTCGCCGAGAGTGTCGCGCTGATCGAGGGCGCAGGAGCCCGGCTGGCCGGCGTGCTGGTTGCACTGGATCGCCAGGAGCGAGGGCAGGGCGAGCATTCGGCCACTCAGGAAGTGGCCGGGCGGCATGGTGTCCCGGTGACTGCCATTCTGACCCTCGAGACGCTGATGGCGTATCTGGCCGAGCAGCCGGACGGCGCCGATCGCCTGGTCGCCATGCGCGGCTATCGCGAGCGCTACGGGGTCTGATCAGCGCGGCTGCTCGAGTCTCCGTGGATCAGGGTGCCCACGCCGCTGTCGGTGAAGAGCTCGAGTAGCAGGGCATGCGGCACCCGGCCGTCGATGATGGTGGTGGCGCCAACGCCGTGACGCACGGCGTCCAGCGCGCAGTCCACCTTGGGCAGCATGCCCCCATGGATGGTGCCGTCGGCAATCAGCCCGGCGACTCGATCGGCATCGAGGCCGGTCAGCAGGTTGCCCTCGCCATCCAGAATGCCGCGGGTGTTGGTCATCAGGATGAGCTTCTCGGCCGCCAGTGTGCGCGCCAGATGCCCGGCCACCAGATCGGCATTGATGTTGTAGGACACACCGGCATCGTCGACGCCGATCGGCGCAACCACCGGAATGAAATCAGCGCCATCCAGCAGCCCCATCAATGCCGGATCGATGCTGGCCACTTCACCGACGTGACCGATGTCGATGATCTCGGGCGCCTGTTCGGCGGGTCCGGGCCGGGTCAGCTTGAGGCGCCGGGCCCGAATCAGGCCGCCATCCTTGCCGCTCAGGCCCACGGCGCGCCCGCCATGGGTGTTGATCAGGCTCACGATTTCCTTGTTGACCAGCCCCCCGAGCACCATTTCGACCACGTCCATGGTCTCGGCATCGGTGACCCGCATGCCCTGCACGAACTCGCTTTTCTTGCCGATACGCTCGAGCAGCGAACCGATCTGCGGGCCGCCACCGTGCACCACGACCGGGTTGATGCCGACCAGCTTCATGAGAACGACATCACGGGCAAAGCCGCGCTTGAGTTCTTCGTCGACCATGGCGTTGCCGCCGTACTTCACGACGACCGTGCGGCCGTGAAAGCGGCGAATGTAGGGCAGGGCCTCGGTGAGGACGTGGGCGACCTGATCGGGGGCAGAGGGGTCAGTGCTCATCGTTTTTCGTTATCCACAGACAAAAAGACCGCACCCGGAGGTGCGGCCCAATGGTGGCGCCCCGTCAGCCGGGGCGCAAGCGCCGGGAGGCTGTTAGCCCTCGCCCGTGGCCCGGGGATAGTCCGGGATATCGGGCAGCGGCGTGGACTCCGTGCTGATCGGCAGCTCGGGGTAGACCACCTCGGGCTGGCGACCCGTCAGCGAGCGAAGGAACGCCGTGACGTTGTCGACATCCTCGTCCGTGAGCGCACTGTTGAGCTGCGCGTCGTTCATGACGGCCACGGCTTCCCGAAGACCCCAGACGTTGCCGGAGTGGAAGTACGGCGCCGTCAGCTCGACGTTACGCAGTGACGGGGAGCGGAAGACGTACTCGTCGGCTGCCGTCTCGGTGACCTGGGCACGGCCCGTGTCGGCCTCGGGCATGATGTCGGCCCCGGGGCGGTTGATTACACCAAACGGGTAGTAGCCCTGGCCGCCCACATTGACGCCGTTATGGCAGGCCACACAGCCCTTGTTCATAAAGGCATCCAGGCCGGCGATCTGCTGATCGGTCAGTGCATCGACATCACCCTTCAGATACTGATCGAAGGGGGAGTCGGGCGTGATCAGCGTGGCCTGGTAGACCTCGAGGGCCTTGGCCGTGTTGTCAAAGCTGACAGCATTGGCCGAATCAGGGAAGGCGGCCTCGAACGCGTCGACGTAGGCGCCAATGCTGTTCAGCGTCTCCTCGAGCACGGCGGGCGTGTTGTTCATCTCGACGCCTGCCTGGATCGGGCCCTTGGCCTGCTCGGTCATGTCCTCGGCGCGACCATCCCAGAACTGCGCGACGTTGAACACCGCGTTGAAGATGGTGGGCGAGTTGCGCGGACCGCGCTGCCAGTTATGGCCTACCGAGCTGGGGATGTTGTCATCGCCGCCCATACCCACGTTGTGGCAGGTGTTGCAGCTGATGGTCTGACTGGCCGACAGGCGCGGATCAAAGAACAGCTTCTTGCCGAGCTCGATCTTCTCTTCGGTCATCGGGTTGCGATCGGCCAGACGGTCGGCCGCGCTCTCCGGGATCGGCTCAAAGAGCAGCTGGGCCCGTTCCATCAGGGCATCGTTTGCAGAAGCAACGCTGCTGGCAAGGCCCAGCGCGACAACTGCAGTGAGTGAATAGACCGTTTTCATTTTTCACGCTCCTCAGTCGGTGTGGTTGATACTGAGGATAGGGCGGGCGTCTCCGCCTGGATAGCCGAACCTTGAGCAACCTTGATCCGGGTCAAATTGGAACGTCTGCAATATCTGCGGCGGCCCGAATCAGGCCGTCAAACCGCTCGCGGATCCGCTCGAGCGCTGCCTGATCCCGGCCCTCAAAGCGCATTACCAGGCAGGGCTGGGTGTTCGAGGCACGCACCAGGCCCCAGCCATCATCGAAGTCCACGCGTAGCCCATCGAGGGTGGTAACGGTGGCATCGTCGAAGTCGGTCGCCTGGGCCATGAGGGCATCGATGAGCCGGTGCGGCTGTCCCTCCTCGAGGTCCAGACGGATCTCGGGGGTGGTAACGGGTTCGGGCAGTTCAGCAAAGACGGCGCTCGCGGGTCGCGGATCGGCCGCCAGAATCTCGAGCAGGCGCGCGGCGGCATAGGTGGCATCGTCAAAGCCATACCAGCGGTCGTTGAAGAACAGATGCCCGCTCATCTCGCCGGCGATGGGCGCCCCGGTCTCGCGCAGCTTTTCCTTGATGAGTGAGTGCCCGGTCTTCCACATGATCGGCTCGCCACCGGCCTGACGGATGACATCGGCGAGACGGCCGCTGCACTTCACATCAAAGACAATGCTGCTGCCGGGGCGCTCGCTGAGGATGGCCCGGGCATACAGCATCATCTGCCGATCCGCCCAGATGATATGGCCGGTGTCATCAACCACACCCAGCCGGTCGCCATCGCCGTCAAAGGCAAGCCCCACATCGGCACCCTGCTCGCGAACGGTCCGGATCAGGTCGTCCAGGTTCTCGGGCACGGTGGGATCCGGGTGATGGTTGGGGAAGCGGCCGTCCACGTCACAGAACAGGGGCGTAACCTCGGCCCCGATCGCCTCCAGCACCGCTGGTGCGAGGGCGCCCGGAACGCCGTTGCCGCAGTCCACCACCACGCGCAGGGGGCGGGCCAGACGGATTTCGCCGGTGATGCGCGCGGCGTAGGCGTCGAGGACATCAGCGGTCGCTTCGCTGCCTTTGCCCTTGACCAGATCGGACTCGCGCAGGCGCCGTCCCAGGTCGGTGATGCCCTCGCCCCACAGGGGGCGGCCCGCGATCATTGTCTTGAGACCGTTGTACTCGGCCGGGTTGTGACTGCCGGTAACGGCAACGCCCGTGCCGGTATTGAGATGGTGAGTGGCAAAGTACATGACGGGCGTAGGCACCTGGCCGATGTCGAGCACGCGCCGGCCGGCGGCCACCAGCCCGCGGCGTAGCGCCGCCGCAAGCCGCGGGCTCGATTCGCGGCCGTCATATCCCACCACGACGGCCGTTTGATCGGCTGCGGCGGCCGCGCTGCCGATGGCCTGACCCAGTGCCTCGACGCTGGCCTCGGTCAGATCGCGGTCCACAAGCCCGCGGATGTCGTAGGTGCGGAGGATGGCAGGGTCTATGGTCTGCATTGGGCGCTCCTTGCCGTTTATTGCCGGCCGGTATGCCCGAAGCCACCGTCGCCGCGTGTCGAGGCCGCAAAGGCCTCAACCTGACGAAAGGCGGGGCGGGCCACGGGCAGAAACACGAGCTGGGCGATGCGCTCGCCCGGTTCGACGGTGAAAGGCGTGTCGCTACGATTCCAGCACGAGATAAAGATTTCGCCCTGATAGTCGGAGTCGATGAGCCCGACCAGGTTGCCAAGGACAATGCCATGCTTGTGACCGAGCCCCGAGCGTGGCAGCACCACCGCGGCGTGGCTATTGTCGGCGATGTGGACGGCCATGCCCGACGGAATCAGCATCGTATCGCCGGGTGCGAGCGTTTCGCTTGCCTTCAGGCAGGCCCGCAGATCAATCCCCGCCGAGCCATCGGTTGCGTAGTCGGGCAGCGGAAATTCATGGCCGAGGCGGGGGTCCAGGAGGCGTAATTCAACCTGCTCCATCAAGTTGTTCTCCGGCAATGGTCAGAAGGTCGTGGGCGATTTGGCCCTTGGTGGCCGGGCCCAGGGTGACTGCGCCATCGGGCCAGAGAACATGCAGTGTGTTGTCCGCGACCTCAAAGCCCATGCCGTCGCCCACGCGGTTGGCCGCGATCATATCAAGGCCCTTGGCGGTCAGTTTGTGGCGCGCATGCTCTTCCAGGGCCTCGGTTTCGGCAGCAAAACCAAGCGTGAAGGGCCCGTTCGGGAGGGCCGCCACGTCGCGCAGGATGTCGGGGTTGGCGACCAGCGCCAGGGTTTGCTGCTCCCGGGAGTTCTTGAGCTTGTGCGTGACGGGGTCGGCCACGCGGTAATCCGCCACGGCGGCGGCGGCAATGAAGAGATCGCTGGCCGACGCCCGCGCCAGCGTGGCGGCATGCATCTCGAGGGCTGTCTCCACGTCGATCCGTTCCACGTTGGTGGGGGTTGGCTCGGTGGACGGGCCGGCGATCAGGGTAACGCGGGCACCGCTTGCCTGAGCGGCCGCTGCCAGCGCGAAGCCCATGCGTCCGCTGCTGCGATTGGCAATGAAACGCACTGCGTCAATCGCCTCACGCGTGGGCCCGGCCGTGATCAGCACATGGCGGCCGGCAAGCGGCCCGCTTTTGGGGGCATGGCCGGCAGTGCGCGGGGCTGCGGGTGCCGCGATCAGCCGACGGACGACCTCGGCCGGTTCGGTCAGCCGCCCGGGGCCGGATTCCCCCTCGGCCAGTGAGCCCTCCTCCGGGCCAATCACGTCGATACCGCGCTGTACCAGGGTTGCCAGGTTGTCCTGCGTGGCGGCGGCGCGCCACATGACATGATTCATCGCCGGGCAAACGGTGATCGGTGCCTCGGTGGCCAGGCACAGCGTGGTCAGCAGGTCGTCGGCCAGCCCGGCAGCAAGGCGGGCCAGACAGTCCGCCGTAGCCGGTGCGATGACCACCCGATCGGCCCAGCGCGCCAGCTCGAGATGACCCATGCCGGCCTCGGCCGCGGGGTCAAGCAGATCGGTGTGCACCGGCTGATGCGAGACCGCCTGAAAGGTGAGCGGCCCCACAAAGGCCCGGGCGCCCTGCGTGAGCACCACGCGGACTTCGGCGCCCGCCTCTCGAAGACGGCGAACCAGGTCGGGGGCCTTGTAGGCGGCGATGCCACCGCTGACCCCCAGGACGATGCGCTCGGCAGAAAGTGTCATTGCGGAACAGGTTCACAGCGTGACCAAAGCCCGGAACTTACACTGTTGCCCCGCACATGAAAACTGCAACAGGGAGGTCATTCATGGGGATCAATCATTGGCCGCAGGGCGAGCGTCCCCGCGAGAAGCTGCTGGCTCGCGGCGCGGCTGCGCTATCGGATGCGGAGTTGTTGGCCATTTTTCTGCGCACTGGTGTGCGCGGCCGCAGCGCGGTGGACATGGCCCGTGATTTGCTGGCCGCGTTCGGGGGGCTGCGGCCGCTGCTTGAGTCGGAACTGCAGGTGTTTACCGGACACCACGGCCTCGGCACCGCCAAATACGTGCAGCTCCAGGCGGTGCTCGAAATGGGCCGCCGGCATTTGCATGCCCGGCTGTCATCGGGCGAGGCGCTGACCGGACCTGATGACACACGCCACTACCTCACCGCACGCCTGCGTCATCTGCCCTATGAGATCTTCGCCTGCCTGTTTCTCGACAATCGCCACCAGATGATTGCCTTTGAGGAGTTGTTCCGCGGCACCATCAATGCGGCCAGCGTTTACCCGCGCGAGGTGGTCCGCCGAGCCATTGAGCTGAATGCGGCGGCGGTGATCCTGGCGCATAACCACCCTTCGGGTGTCGCCGAGCCCAGTCATGCCGATGAAATGATGACCCAGCGCCTGGCCGAGGCGCTCGGCACCGTCGATATCCGGGTGCTGGATCATTTTGTGGTGGGCGAGGGGCGCCCGGTGAGTTTTGCCGAGCGCGGTCTGCTGTGACTGTAGTGGCCTCAGGTGGCCAGGACGTCGTCGCTGCCCATGTCGTCGCTGCCCATGTCGTCGCGCAGTTTGCGCAGGGCGTTTTTCTCGAGCTGGCGGATACGCTCTGCCGATACGCCGTATTCGTGGGCCAGCGTGTGTAGCGTGGCCTTGGGCTCGGTGAGCCAGCGCCGGGTCAGGATGTCGCGGCTGCGTGCATCGAGGCTGTCCATGGCGCCGTGCAGACGCGTCTCCCGCCAGTCGTCCCAGTCCTCCGACTCGATGGTGCGGGCCGGGTCGAGCCGCACATCCTCGAGGTAGGCCGCCGGTGCGCGTGCGGCCGATTCGTCGTCCGACTCCGGTGTCGGGTCGAAGCCGAGGTCCTGGCTTGAGAGCCGTGATTCCATTTCGAGCACGGTCTCGGGCTTGACGCCAAGGTCTTCGGCAACGGCCTCGACCTCCTGGCGATTGAGCCAGCCCAGGCGTTTTTTGGCCGAGCGCAGGTTGAAAAACAGCTTGCGCTGCGCCTTGGTGGTGGCCACCTTCACGATGCGCCAGTTGCGCAGGATGTATTCGTGGATTTCGGCCCGGATCCAGTGCACGGCAAACGAGACCAGACGCACGCCGACCTCCGGGTCAAAGCGCTTGACGGCCTTCATCAAGCCGACGTTGCCTTCCTGGATGAGATCGGCGAGCGGCAGGCCGTAGCCCGAATAGCCGCGTGCCACGTGCACAACAAAGCGCAAGTGGGCCAGAACCAGCCAGCGGGCAGCGTCGAGGTCGTTGTGGTCGCGATAGCGAACGGCCAGGTCGTGCTCTTCATCGGCGCCAAGCGCCGGGATGGCGTTGACAGCCTGGATGTAGTGCTCTTCGCTGCCGGCGCGAAGCGGCAGTTTTTCGTAGTCGGTGCTGATTAATGCGGTAGCGGTTGACATTGGTGTGTCCTGCCTTCTTATCCGCTGGATTTTACCATGCTTGCTTGGATGAAAAGCAGGCCGACAAGTTCATCCGGTGGGTTCGATGGTGGCCAGGTGTCGGCCCACGGCCAGCCAGGCACCCAGCAGCCCCAGGCCGGTGCCGGTCAGAATGAGCGTGAGGGTGCCATCGAGGCCCGGGCCCGCCAACTCGAAATCACTGCCATAAAGGGTTGCGAGGTCTGCAGCGGGCCCTGCAACAGCTGCTACCCCGATCCCCAGCAACAGGGCGGCGAGCAGGCCCCCCGCCAGCCCGTACCACAGTCCGGTATAGAGAAAGGGCCGTCGGACGAAGGCGTCGGTCCCGCCAATCAGCTTGGTGATTTCAATCTCGGCGCGGGCGTTGGCAATGTCGAGCCGGATCGTGTTGCCTACCACCAGGGCCACGGTGAGCCCCAGCAGGAGTGCGACCAGGCTCGACCCGCGCCCTGCGAGGGCCATGATGGCCTGCAGGCGCTCCAGCCAGGCGCGGTCAAACCGTGTCTCGGAGACGCCGTCCAGGTCATTGACCCGCGCGACGAGCGCCTGGGCGGCGTTGCTGCCAAGGCTATCCGCCAGCGTGGCCTCGAGGACCGGTGGCAGCGGGTTCGAGTCGAGCAGGGCAAGCGTATCGGCCATGCCGGACTCGCGTTGAAAGGCCTCGAGCCCCGCCTCCGGGGTGATCAGAGTGACCTCGCGAACGCCGTGGAGCCGCTCCAGCTCGGCCTGCAGCGCGGTTTGCGCCTCCGCTGCAAGCCGCTGATCGACAAATACCGAGAGCCGCGGCGTTCCATCCCAGCCCGTTGTGGCGCGCTCCAGGTTGTCAACGGCCAGGAGAAACCCGGCCGGCAGCGCCAGTGCGATCCCCACGGCGGCTGTGGTCATCAGGCTGCCCGCAGGCCGCCGCCGCAACCGGCCCAGCGCTCCGATCGCGGCGCGGGCATGCTGTGCCAGCCAGCCCCTTAGCGGCGCCATGATCTTCATGCCACGCGCCCGTCGGCCAGATGGATGCGGCGGTGGCCCAACCGCTCGATAAGGGTCAGGTCGTGGCTCGCAATGACCGTGGTCACGCCCACCTGATTGAACTGCTCGAACAGCCGCATGATCTCCTCCGAGAGAGCGGGGTCGAGGTTGCCCGTGGGCTCGTCGGCCAGCAGCACCGGAGGCCGGGTGACGACGGCGCGGGCAATGCCGACGCGCTGCTGCTCGCCGCCCGACAGGGTAACGGGCTCGGCGCGCTCGTGGCTGAGCAGCCCAACCTTGTCGAGTGCGGCGCGCACCCGGCGCTGCACCTCGGCATGGGGACGACCGGCCAGCACCAGCGGCAGCGCCACGTTGTCGAACACGCTGCGGTCATGCAGCAGGCGATGATCCTGGAAAATCATGCCGATACCGCGGCGCAAAAACGGGATGCGACGCTGCGGCAGGCGTGCAAGGTTGACGCCGTCGATGATCACGCTCCCCTTGCTGGGGCGCTCGAGTAGCGGGATCAGGCGCAGCAGCGTGCTCTTGCCGGCCCCGCTGGCGCCGGTGACAAAGACCATCTCGCCGCGGGCAATATCGAGGCTGAGGCCGCGCAGGGCCTCGTTGCCACTTGCGTAGCGCTTGGCAACGCCCTCGAAGCGGATCATGCGTCGTCAACGTCGGCGTTGGGCCGGGCCTGACTGAGCAGGGCATCGACAAACGCTTCGGCGTCGAACGGGCGCAGATCATCAACGCCCTCGCCAACACCGATGAAGCGCACCGGGATGCCAAAGCGCTGCGCGATCGCAAAGATGACGCCGCCCTTGGCGGTGCCGTCGAGCTTGGTCAGCACCAGGCCGGTGACATTGACGGCCTGCTGGAACTGTTCGACCTGGGCCAGCGCGTTCTGACCCGTGCCGGCGTCAAGCACCAGGAGGACCTCGTGCGGGGCCGTGGCGTCCTGCTTGCCAAGCACCCGATGGATCTTGCGCAGCTCCTCCATCAGGTTGCCCTGGGTGTGCAGGCGTCCCGCCGTGTCCGCGATCAATACATCAACGCCGCGCGCCGTGGCGGATTGGTGGGCGTCATACACCACCGAGGCGGCATCGGAGCCCGTGGGCTGGCTGATGACCGTTATGCCGGTGCGCTCTCCCCAGGTCTGGAGCTGCTCGACGGCGGCGGCCCGGAAGGTATCGCCGGCGGCCAGCATTACCCGCCGCCCCTCGCCGTGCAACCTTGCAGCAAGCTTGCCGATGGTGGTGGTCTTGCCCGCGCCGTTGACCCCCACCGTCAGGATGACCGCGGGCTGCTCGAGCCCGGGCAGGGCGAGGGGTTGTGCCACCGGCCCCAGAATGGCCAGCATGTCGTCGCGCAGCGCCGTATGCAGGGCCTCGATATCGGCCAGTTCATTGCGTTTGAGGCGCGCGGTCAGGTCATCGATGATCTGTCGGGTGGCATCGACACCCACATCGGCCATCAGCAAAAGGGTTTCCAGCTCGTCGAGCAGGTCCTCGTCAATCTGCTTGCGCCCCAGGAACAACTGGCCCAGGCCGCTGCCGGTTCGTTTAAGGCCGCTGCGAAGGCGCTGCAGCAGGCCGCCGCTGTCGGTGGACGGCGACGGGTCGGTCGGGGCGTTGTCATCGCCCGTGGGGCGCTTGCGGCGAAAAGGCAGCATGGAACTCTCGTGGGTCGAATTCGAACAAACTGGCATTATCGTATCACCGTGACACCCACTCGGAGACGCCGAAGCATGACAACGCGCAATGCCTTATTTGCCCTGGTGCCGGCTCTGCTGGCAATGCCCGCCGCCGCCCAGCCCGTGGCGGGGGTGCACGAGTTCACACTCGACAACGGCATGCAGATCCTCGTTCGTGAAGACCACCGTGCGCCTGTCGCGGTCTCGCAGGTCTGGTACCGGATCGGCTCCAGTTACGAGGGCCGGGGCCAGACCGGCCTCTCCCATCTGTTCGAGCACATGATGTTCAAGGGCACCGAGGCGTATCCCGAGGGCCGATTCTCCGAGATCATCTCGCGCGAGGGCGGGCGCGAGAACGCGTTCACCGGCCGCGACTTCAGTGCCTATTTCGAGATTCTGGCGGCCGACCGGCTGCCGGTCGCGCTCGAGCTGGAGGCCGATCGCATGGCCAATCTGCAGATTGACCCCGATGCGCTCGCCACGGAGCGCGATGTGGTTCTGGAAGAGCGACGCCTGCGCACCGAAGATCGCCCCGAGGGCCGGTTTGGTGAGCGCTATGCCGCGCTTGCGCATGTCGGGACGGGCTACGCCCACCCCATCATTGGCTGGGCGGACGATATAGCGCAGTTCGGGGTGGAAGATCTCGAGCGGTGGTACGCTCAATGGTACAACCCCGCCAATGCCATCCTGGTGGTGGCGGGCGATGTCGACCCGGACGCCGTTCATGCGCTGGCGCGGGAGCACTTCGGTGATATCCCGGCACGCCCCGTCCCGGCCGTACACGACCCCGAGGCGCTTGATCCGCCGGGTGAACGCCGGCTCGTCTATCGCGATGATCAGGCCCGTGTCACCCAGCTGCGCATGGGTTATGGCGTGCCGTCGCTGGCAACCGCCAGTGACCCCGCCGACCCCTATGCATTGCTCATGATCGCAACGCTGCTGGATGGTGGCGACGGTGCCCGACTGCCCGAGACCCTGGTGCGCGGGAGTGGCGTGGCCGCCGCGGCTGGCGCCGGCTACAACCCGATGACGCGGCTTGAGTCGGAGTTCTCGCTCTATGGCGTGCCGGCGGACGGTGATGTTGCGGCCGTCGAGGCGGCGCTGCTCGAGCAGATTGAGCGCCTGAAGGACGAACCGGTCAGCGCCGAGGCACTGGAGCGCGCCCGCAGTCAGCTTCTGGCCGATCATCTCTTCCAGCTGGATTCGGTGTTCTACCAGGCGATGCAGGTGGGCATGCTCGAGACAACCGGTGCCGGCTACGAGGCGCTCGCTGAATTTGAGGACCGGGTGCGTGCGGTGAGCGCCGAGGACGTGCAGGCAGCGGCCAGGCGCTATCTGCGCCGCGAAGAGCTGACCATCGGCATCCTGCAGCCGGCGGATGGGGAGACCCGGTCATGAAACGCTGGTTAACGGCAATCGGGCTGATCGCAATGACGGGCACGGGGGGTGCAATGGAAGCGGATATCCAGGAATGGGCAACCGACAACGGGGCGCGGGTCCTTTTTGTCGAACGCCACGAGCTGCCGATTGTGGACTTGCGCGTCGCATTTGATGCCGGCAGCGCCCGGGACGCCGGGACGCCCGGGCTGGCCCGCATGGTCAGCAACCTCCTGCTGGAGGGCACAACCGAGCGGGATGCCGGCGAAATCGCCCGCTCCTTCGAGCGGCACGGGGCGCGGGTTTCCAGCGGCAGCAGCCGTGACGTGGCCGAGGTGTCTCTGCGCAGCCTGAGCGATCCGGCCCGCCTCGACCCGGCTATCAGCAGCCTGGCCGAGGTGTTGCAGGGCGCGAGCTTCCCCGCTGACGCCCTCGAGCGCGTCCGCCAGCAAATGCTGCTGGGACTGCAGCAGGCGCAGTCATCGCCGTCGGATCTGGCCGAACGCGCCTTTACCCGGGGTATTTATGGCGACCACCCCTATGCCTCGCCACCTGCGGGCACGCTGGAGTCGGTGCAGGGCCTGTCGCGGGAGGCGGTAATGGCCTTCCACGCCGCCCATTACACCGCGGCAAACGCCGTGATCTCGATTGTGGGTGATCTGGATCGGGCTGCGGCGGAGCAGATGGCCAACGCACTTGCCGGGGCGCTGCCGGCCGGTGAGTCGCTGGAGCCACTGCCCGAGGTCGAACTGCCCCAGACGCCGCAGATCGTGCGTATCCCCTTCGAGGCCGGGCAGACCCATGTCGTGGTTGGCCAGCCAGCGGTGCGCCGTGGCGATGAGGCCTATTACCCGCTCTACCTGGGTAATCACATTCTGGGCGGTGGCGGCCTGACTTCGATCCTCGCCGAGCGCATGCGCGAGGAGCGGGGGCTTTCCTACAGCAGCTCGTCACGCGTTACGACGGGCGCGCGGCGAGGCCGCTTCCAGATGGCAACCCAGGTGCGTAACGACGCGCTCGGCGAGGCGCTCGAGGTGTTGCGGGGCAGTCTGCAGGAGTTGCGCGATGACGGCCCCTCGGCCGAGCGCCTGGACGGCTCGAAGCGAAACATTACCGGCAGCTTCCCGCTGCAGCTAGACAGCAATCAGGATCTGCTGGGTTATGTCTCGAGCATTGGTTTCCATGACCTGCCGCATGACTATCTGCAGCGATTTGTCGATCGCGTCGAAACCCTTGACGCTGGCGATGTCCAGTCCGCGTTGCAGACCCATATCCACCCCGACCGACTGGTAACGGTGCTGGTCGGGCCGGCCGACGTCATTAACGCCGTGGAATGATGGCGGGTGGCGGGGCAGCTGCGGATTATCGGGGGCGAATGGCGGGGGCGGCGGCTGGCCGTGGGCGGCGCGCCGGGGCTTCGCCCCACCGGTGATCGCACTCGCGAGACCCTGTTCAACTGGCTCCAGGGGCTTGTGCCGGGCGCACGGGTCCTGGATTGCTTTGCCGGGACGGGGGCACTGGGGCTGGAGGCATTGTCGCGCGGCGCCGCCAAGGCGGTCTTCATTGAGCGCTCGCGGCGCGTCGCCAACCCGCTTCGCGCGCACATCGCCACGCTGGAGGCCGACTCGAGGGCCCGGGTTGTTGTGGCGGATGCCCTGCGCTACGGCGGCCTGCAGGACGGGCCATTTGACATTGTCTTTGTTGATCCGCCTTTCCGGCTTGGTCTGCAGGCGCCGATGCTCGAGCGACTGGCCGAGCCCGGATGGCTGACGGCACGCGGCGTGGTCTACGTGGAATGTGACGCTCGGACGGGCTTTCCCCCGGTGCCCGCCGGCTGGATAATCCACCGTGAGCGAACGGCCGGTGGAGTGTGCTTTGGCCTGACCGGGCCGGATGCCAGCCGCCTGTGAGTTCGCCGGGGTGGCATCCAGGGTCAACAGCCTCTACCATGTTGCACCGCAACGAAGGAGGCGTCATGGCGGTAACGGCAGTCTATCCGGGTACCTTCGACCCGCTGACAAACGGGCATAGTGATCTTGTCGAGCGCGCCTCGCGGCTCTTTGACAGGCTGATCGTGGCTGTTGCGGGCTACCCGAGTCCCAGCAAACACCCCGCGTTCGATCTGGACGAGCGCGTGGCAATGGCCCGGCATGTGCTCAAGCCCTACGCCAATGTTGAAGTCACGGCGTTCGAGAGCCTCCTCGTCGACTTTGTCGAGGCGCAGGGCGCGCGGGTCATTCTGCGCGGGCTGCGGGCCGTCTCTGATTTCGAGTACGAGTTTCAGCTCGCCAGCATGAACCGGCAGCTGGTGCCCAAGGTGGAAACGGTGTTTCTGACCCCGGCCGAGCAGTACTCGTATATCTCGTCCAGTCTGGTGCGCGAGGTCGCGGCGCTGGGCGGTGATGTGAGCCGTTTCGTGCACCCCACCGTGCAGGATGCCTTGCGGCGCCGCTATCGCCAGGATGGCAACGCCACGCGGATTGCCTGAGGCGGTCCAGGCGGCCCAGGCGGCCTAGTACGAGGCCTCCGGGCTGGCCTCGGGCATGGCCTCGGGGGCGGCCTCCGGTGTTGCCTCAGGCATGGCCTCGGGAGTGGCCTCCGGCGCTGCTTCGGGCATGGCCTCGGGTGTGGCTTCCGGCGTCGCCCCGGGCGCCGCGCTGTCGCGCTCGACGCCTGCGCTCTCCGGCGGTGTCCGGATATCCGAGACAATGGCATGCAGCGAGGCGGCCCCCGTTACCGCGATCAGGAGCGGTGCGGAGTAGACCACGCCGCGCGAAAGACGGGCGAGCAGGCGTTTGCGGTCGGTATCGGTCATCGCGTATCCATCAGGTCTGGTTGCCGCGAATCAGCAGATAGGTGGCGAGGAACAGCAGGGTTACCTGAAACTCCAGACCACCCATCGGATGACTGGCGCTCGGCAGGAAATGCCACTGCCCCCAGTGGACCATGAATATGGCCCCCAGCAGAACCGGGCAGGCCAGCGCGGCGCCAAGGCGGGTGATCCAGTCGCCCGCTATGGCGCCGATGAGCAGGCAAAGCCCTGCAGCCACCTCGCTTGTCGCCACGGCTGCCGCCACGGCGAACGGCAGGCCAATGCCCTCGGCAAAGCCGGCAAGGCCGCTGCCCAGCCATTTGTCGAGCCCGTGGTAGAGCATTACAAGCGCCAGCGGCGTTCGCAGCAGCCAGTGCGCGTAGGCGCCCTGACGATCGAGTATGGCATCGCCGCTGTCGAGGGGTGCCCCCATCGGCCCGGCCTCCTGTTTTGCTCAATAAATAATGCAATTCGACATGGTACCGAGTTTCTGAACAAATTTCTGATTGCGCGGCACCACTGACTGCCGTATTGTCAACCTCAAGTTGGTGTCGCTTGCGAGTGGCCCGGCCCGGCGTGCCGATGTAAGGCCGCCCGAAGGAGGGTGTTTTGCCCTCTGCGATGTTAGACCTGCCGAGCTCAACACAAGCCGGCAGAGCGTGATGAGACGTTACTGATGAAATCGATTTACGTGGGCAATCTGCCCTTTACCGCCTCCGAGGACGAAGTCCGTGATCTGTTTGCCCCGCATGGCGAGGTCAAAGAAGTTCGCATGATTTCCGATCGGGAAACCGGTCGTCCTCGCGGCTTTGGCTTCGTTCGCATGGATCCCTCCGAGGCGGATGCCGCCATCGAGGCCCTGAACGGAACCGAAATGGGCGGACGCACCCTGCGCATCAACGAAGCGCAGGATCGTAAGCCTGCCGGCGGTGGGGGTGGCCCGCGCCGCTCCTGGTAACGGCCCGATAAGCCGTTGATAGCCCGTGGCTGCGCTGCAGCCACGGGTTTTTTTGTTTATGGGGCGGCTTTGCGCACAATATGCCCATGGTTGCTCATGACGAAGAACGCCGGCACCGGGCCTTTCTGGCCGCAGCCCAGCTGCGTCACGCCTGGCAGTTTCGCCGACGCGGCCAGCATGCCGATGAGGATCCGGTCGAGGTCAACGTGCCGGCCGGCTGGCATGACCTGCTTGAGCAGCTGTTTGCCGAGGTCGAGGCGGCCGTTCCGGCCGAAGAGCAGGGCGGATTCCGCTGGCGCCGTCTTGCCGCCATTCAGGGCGGCCTCGAGATTCGCTTTGATGGCGTTCGCGATCGCATTCTCCCCGCCGTTACCCGGGCCCGTGATACCGCCGCCGTATGTTGCGAGGGCTGTGGCCGTCCGGGGCGGCGCCGGCAGGTAGCCGGCATGCATCGGGTGAGTTGTGATGTGCATTTTGTGGAGCGGCTGCGCCAGCACGACGGTGCAACCGAGCAGGGGGCAGGCAACTGGTGGCTCAGCCCCCACCCTGGATTGGGCGGACGCACCCCGGCTGCGGTGCTGCGCGCCGGGCCACCGCCGGAGGTGCTGATCGATCTGGCGCTGCGGCGGGCCATGCCGCCCACCCCCCGGCTCAATGGTGCCCATCGGCAGCGGCTGCAGTTAGCCTGGCCGGTTCTGCGCGAGGCCTTTGGCGAGCGCTTGCGCAGTCTCCGCCTGGCCGAGTTCGAGCCGGGTGCGGGGCGCGGCGGCACACTGCTCGCGTTGCTGGCCGGTGAAGTGGATGCGGCGGCTCAGGCGGGCGTTGCCAGTCAACTGGCGCGGGCCGGGTTCAGCGATCTGCGCCTGCGCCTGGTTGGGCAGGACGATCTGCGGGCACCGGCGACCGCCGACGACCCCTGGTCAACCATGCTGGCACTGGAGGCGTCGGTCAGTATTCCCCGGCATCAGCCCGCCGTGCCGCGTTGACGCGATACACATCGAACCGGGTGCTACGCCCCTTGAGCGCATAATCGGGCGGCCGCTCGCCAAGCGGCGGCGCGCGGCGCTGGCGTTTGACCACCACCCGATCCCGCGCAATGCCTGTAGCGGCATTGAGCAATGGCGTGGCCTCTCCGTCGTCGCCCAGGAGTGTCTGCAGCAGTGCAAGGGCTTTGCCGGCGGCGGCCCGGCGCCGACCGTCGCTGTACATGGGGTCGAGGTAAATCACGTCGGGTTGCCTGTCGGCGGGCAGACCCTGCAGCCAGGGCAGTGCGTCGTCATGCACCAGTCGGATTCGACTCGCAATGCCATCAAGCCCGCCCTGCCGGGCGCGTGCCAGGCCGTCCTCGAGCAGGCAGGCCACGACGGGCGAGCGCTCGATCAGCGTGACCCGGGCGCCCAGTCCGGCCAGGACAAAGCCATCGCGCCCCAGGCCCGCGGTGGCGTCCACGATGTTGATGGCGGCGTTGCCCCTGATGCCGCAGGCGCGAGCCACGAGTTCACGCTGGCGGCCAAGCTGCCCGGCCCGATACCCCTGATCACCCCCCAGAAAATCGACGCGCAGGCAGCTGACTGGCCGCCCCGCCCGACACAGGTGCAGTCCACTCGGGTCGAGCCATAAATACAGCCCCGCGCCAGGCGGGGTGTCGGCCACAAACGCCCCGGCACGCCGGGCCAATCCGGGTGCCTCGCCGGCGCACTCCGCTGTTGCAACCAGTGGGAGTCTTCCGGGTGTTTGTGGGGCTTTGTCGCAGTGCCGTATGATCTTGCTACCACTCGTGCCAGGAGGCGAATCAAATCATGACCGAACAAAAGGATAGCGGACTCGACACCATCGATCCCAACGAGCTCAGTCGCTCTCTCTCCGAGATCGCTGGTCGCAGTCAGCAGCTCGTCAAGGATTTCCTGGCGCGTCAGGAGGCCGGCCAGAATGTGTCGATGGACGACGCCCTGCACATGAGCAAGCTCTTTCAGGATCTCTACGCCCGGCTGATGGCCGATCCTGTTCAGCTCGTCCAGGCGCAGATGGCCTTCTGGCAGGACTACATGTCACTCATGCAGAACTCGACACTGCGCATGATGGGTGTCGAGAGCGAGCCCGTGCGCGAGCCGGATCGCCGTGACAAGCGCTTTGCCCATGAGGGTTGGGAGGACAACCCGTTCTTTGACTTTGTAAAGCAGTCCTACCTGCTCACGGCCGACTATCTGCATCACACGGTTGATAACGTCGACGGGCTCGATGATCGCACGCGGCGAAAGATCGACTTCTACACCCGTCAGTTTGTGAGTGCGCTGTCGCCCTCCAATTTCCTGGCCACCAACCCCGAGGTGCTTGAGCGCACGGTCGAGAGCCGTGGCCAGAACCTGCTGGATGGCCTGAACAAGCTGCTGGAGGATCTGGAGCGGGGCAATGGCACCCTCAAGATCCGTCAGACGCACCCGGACGCCTTCCAGGTAGGCGAGGACCTGGCGGTCACCCCGGGCGAGGTCATCTATCAAAACGAACTCATGCAGTTAATACAGTATACGCCGGCCACCGAGCAGGTTGCCCGGCGCCCCCTGCTGTTTGTCCCGCCCTGGATCAACAAGTACTACATCCTTGACCTGCGCCCCAAGAACTCGCTGATCAAGTGGCTGGTCGAGCAGGGCTTCACGGTCTTCGTGATTTCGTGGGGCAACCCCGATGCCGAGCTGGCGGAAAAGCAGTTCGAGGACTACATGAAAGAGGGTCCGCTGGCGGCACTGGATGCCGTTGAGCAGGCCATTGGCGAGCGTGATGTCAACATCATTGGCTACTGCCTGGGCGGCACGCTGCTCGCGTCAACCCTGGCGTATATGGCCGATCGTGGTGAGGGGGGCGTCAACAGCGCGACCTTCCTGACCACGCTGCTCGATTTCGAGAGCCCGGGCGAGCTCGAGGTGTTTATCGATGACGAGCAGCTGAACGCCCTTGAAAAGCAGATGAACGAACGCGGTTATCTGGCGGGCAATCAGATGGCCACCACGATGTCGAGCCTGCGCTCGAACGATCTGATCTGGTCGTTCTTTGTGAACAACTACCTGAAGGGCGAGGATCCGTTCCCGTTTGATCTGCTCTACTGGAACCAGGACTCGACCAACATGCCGGCGCGCATGCATGCGTATTACCTGCGCAACATGTACCTCGAGAACCGCTTGCGCGAGCCCGGCGGCATTACGCTCGATGGTGTGCCGGTCGATCTTGGCAAGGTCAAGGTGCCGGCCTACTTCATATCGGCTCGCGAGGATCACATTGCCCCGTGGCATGCCTGTTACAGCAGCGCCAAGCTGTTGGGCGGCAAGACGCGCTTTGTGCTGGGCGGATCCGGGCATATTGCCGGTGTGATCAACCCGCCCGAGAAGCAGAAGTACGGCTACTGGCTCAACAGCCGGCGGCCGAAAGACCCCGAGGCCTGGCTGGAGGCAGCCACGCAGCACGAGGGCTCATGGTGGCTCGACTGGGTGAAGTGGCTCGAGCCCAAGCGGGGTGGTGAGGTCCCGGCGCGCAAGCCCGGCGAGGGCAAGCTGAAGTCGATCGAGCCCGCACCGGGGAGTTATGTGCTGGAGAAATCGGATGGTTGATGCGGCGCCCCGCGTTGGCATCATTATGGGCAGCCGCTCCGATTGGGAGACGATGGCGCATGCCGATACGGTCCTGAAGGATTTCGGTGTGCCGCATGAATGTCGCATTGTCTCGGCGCATCGCACGCCTGAGCGCATGAACGACTATGCCGCAACGGCGCGCGAGCGCGGGCTGCGGGCCATCATTGCCGGTGCCGGGGGCGCGGCCCACCTGCCTGGCATGGTGGCCGCGCAGACCACCGTTCCGGTGCTGGGCGTGCCCGTGCAGAGCAAGGCGCTGAAGGGGCTCGACTCGCTGCTGTCGATCGTTCAGATGCCGGGCGGCGTCCCGGTTGCGACATTTGCGATCGGCGAGGCCGGGGCGCGCAATGCCGCGTTGTTTGCCGTATCGCTGCTGGCGGCGGATGATCCGGCCCTCGTCGAGGCCCTGCAGGCGTTTCGGGATGCGCAGGCGCGCAAGGTGATCGAGGACGAGCTGCCTTGAGCACAGCGGTTCTGCCCGGCGCAACCATTGGCATCCTGGGCAGCGGCCAGCTGGGGCGCATGCTGGCGCAGGCGGCGCGGCGCATGGGCTATCGGGTGCATACCCTGTCACCGGGCCGGGACACGCCGACCGGCCAGCTGGCCGACCGCGAAATCGTCGCCGATTACGATGACCTCGACGCCATTGCCGCATTTGCCCGCACGGTCGATGTGGTGACGTTCGAGTTCGAGAACGTGGCCTTTGCGGCAGCGGACTGTGCCGCCCGGCATGCCCCCGTGCGCCCGGATGGCGGGGTGCTGCACATCACCCAGAACCGGCTGCGCGAAAAGCGGGCACTGGCCGCGGCGGGCCTGCCAACCGCCCCTTTCGAGGCGGTTGCTGAGGGCGCCGAACTGCCTGGAGCCATTGAGCGCATCGGCACGCCGGCCATCCTCAAGACCGCGGGTTTTGGCTACGACGGCAAGGGCCAGACCCGCATTGAGGCCGACACCGACCCGGCCACGGCCTGGGCGGCCATCGGGGGTGGTCCAGCGGTGCTCGAGGGTGTGGTCGACTTTGCCGCCGAACTGTCGGTGGTGGCGGCCCGCGGGCTCGACGGCACGATGGTCGACTATGGCCTGATCGAAAACCGGCATGCCAGCCACATTCTGGATCTCTCGATTGCCGATATGCCGTTGCAGCCCGCCCAGGCCCAGGCGGCGCGGGACATTGCCCACACCGTCCTGGAGTCGCTGGAGGTGGTGGGCGTGCTCTGCATCGAGCTGTTCCTGACCCGGGACGGCGCATTGATCGTGAATGAACTGGCGCCGCGGCCGCATAACTCCGGGCATCTGACCATTGAGGGGTGTGCGAGCAGCCAGTTTGATCAGCAGCTGCGTGCCGTATGTGGCCTGCCGCTTGGTGATACGGCCCGGGTCGCGCCCGTGGCCATGGCCAACCTGCTGGGCGAGCGCTGGGCTGCCGGCGAGCCCGACTGGCAGGCGGCTCTCGCCGACCCGCGCGTCAATCTGCATTTGTATGGCAAGGCCGAGCCGCAACCAGGACGCAAGATGGGCCATATCACGGCTCTGGGCGATGACCGTGACGATGCGGCGCGCCGGGCACTGGCTGCCCGCGCTGCCCTTTAACGCATTTTATTAGATAACCGGACACAATAAATCCATGTGGTTTCGCAATCTCTGCGTCTACCAGCTGGCTGACGCGTTCTCCATTGATGCCGAGCAGCTCGAGGAGCGCCTGCAGCCCGGTGTGTTTCATCCCGTTGGCGGGCATGATCCCGAGTCGCGTGGCTGGGTGCCTCCGCTGGGGGGTGATAGTGAGCAGCTGGTGCATGCCGCCAGCCAGTGCCTGATGATCTGCCTGCAGACCGAGTCGCGCGTGCTGCCGCCTGCCGTGGTGCGCGAGCAGGTGGAGCAGCGGATCAGTGAGCGCGAGGACGCCATGGGCCGGCCTATGGGGCGGCGCGAAAAGGCCCGGCTCAAGGAAGAGGTCACCCTGGATTTGTTGCCGCGCGCCTTCACCAAAAGCCGGCGGGCCTATGCCTATATCGACCCCGAGGGCCGCTGGCTGGTGGTGGATGCCGCCACCTGGCGCGAGGCCGAGCTCCTGACCGACGATTTGCGCGCCATGCTGGGCAGCCTGCCGGTGCGCCCGTTTCAGACCGATAGCTCGCCCGCACAGGTGATGACGGAGTGGCTGGCGCGGGATCGCTTTCCGAGTGATCTGGAACCCGGCGAAGAAGCGGTCTTTGAAGACCCGCGCAGCGAGGGCGCCGAGGTGCGTTGCAAGCGTCAGGATCTGCGCAGCGACGAAATCCGTGCCCATATCCGGGCCGGCAAGCGCATTCGGCGGCTGGCGATTGATTGGGACGGTCGTATCAATGCCATGCTCGATGCGGATTTGTCGGTCAAGCGCCTGCGCTTTTCCGACCTGGTTCAGTCGGACGCGGATGATCGCGAAGCGGAAAGCGCTGCGGAGCGGTTCGACGCCGACTTTGCCATCATGACCGGCGAGCTGGCGCGCTTCCTGCCCCGTCTGCAGGCCTGGTTCGAATAAAAAAAAAGCCGACACTAGGGCCGGCCAAGAGGAGGAGAGTCGGTGGCAGGGACGCTGCCCTGCGATGGGGTAAATGATAGGAAGAACGGCCGATGGCGGGAAGAGCCAGGCTGGATGACCGCTTGTGACACTCTGGCATCAATCGATATAACCAACGGGCATATTGTTAGAGTAAATCCGTTCTTCCAATATCTAAGCACTCCGGTAGGCTCGTCGGTCTCATTCGATTCAGCGGAGACTTCGCATGGCGTTCAGGATTCCCTTTCTCTCAGTGACGGCACTGTCCGGGGTGCTGGCCTTTGGCACTGCGTTCGCAGGCCCTGCCGTGACGCCGCTGGTGGACAGCGACTGGCTGGCCGGTCATCTCGATAATCAGGATCTGGTGGTGCTGGATGTGCGCTCCGCCATTGATGGCACCGATGCCGAGGGCTTTGCGGCCGGGCATATCCCCGGTGCGGTCTATGCAAGCTACACCGGCGCCGGTTGGCGCGTGACCGACGGCGCGGTGCCTGGTGTGCTGCCGTCCGTCGATCGACTGGAGACGCTCATCGGCGGCCTCGGGATCGATAATGACGACAGCGTCGTGGTTGTGCCGGCCGGCGTTGGGTCCACCGACTTTGGCAGCGCGGCTCGGGTCTACTGGACATTCAAGTATCTGGGACACGACGATGTGGCCATTCTGAACG
Source organism: uncultured Spiribacter sp. (assembly GCA_913056145.1). Lineage (GTDB taxonomy): Bacteria > Pseudomonadota > Gammaproteobacteria > Nitrococcales > Nitrococcaceae > Spiribacter. The sequence goes on along the minus strand of CAJXMI010000004.1, from coordinate 26,035 downwards.
GCGGCTACCGTGCCTGGGTCGAGTCGGGCGGGGAGGTGGCCAGCGGCCGTCCAGCGCCTGAGGCTGGCGGCTTCACCGCCGATGTCCGCCCCGAGTTGCTGGCCGATACGGCCGCTGTGGAACAGGCCCGTGCCCAAGGCCATCAGCTGGTCGACGCGCGTCCGGCCGCGCAGTACGCGGGTGAGGCCAAGCATCCGGCCGCTCGCCGCGCGGGGACCATTCCGGGGGCTGCGAGCCTTGAGCAGCAGCTGCTGGTCACCGAAGGCACGGCGTACTTTCTGGATCGCGACGAAATCAATGACCTGATCCGCACGGCCGGGATTGATGGCGACGGCCCCGTGGTCTCGTTCTGCAACACCGGCCACTGGGCCGCGACCAGCTGGTTTGCCCTCTCCGAGGTGGCTGGCCTGGCCGACGTGTCTCTCTACGATGGCTCCATGACCGCGTGGACGCAGGATGACTCCCGCGAGCTGGTGCGGGGTCAGCGGGCACTCAGCCAGCTGCTCAACTAATCCGGGTGATTGCCTTGTGAGTACCCTTGCCGAGGCCATAAACGGCGAATCCCCCCGGCATGCCGCGCGCGCGCTGGGGGGCGATCGGTTTGTCATCACCAGCGTGATACTGGCGGGCCTGGTGCTGGGCGGAATGGTCTGGCAGCTGGGCTCGCTCCGGCTGTTCTGGCTGTTCCTGATTGGTGGGGGGCTTGGCGTAGCGCTGTATCATGCCGCCTTTGGTTTTACCGCGGGCTGGCGCAACTTCATTGTGCGCCGGCGCAGCCGCGGTCTGCGCGCCCAGCTACTGCTGCTGGGGCTGGCCTCGGTGCTCTTTATTCCCGTCATTGCCGGGGGGCAGGCCGCCGGCGCCATCGCGCCGGTGGGCACATTCGTGGTGGTAGGCAGTTTCCTGTTTGGCATTGGCATGCAGCTGGGCGGTGGCTGCGGCTCGGGGACGCTGTTTACCGTCGGGGCGGGCAACCGCCGCATGCTGATTACCCTGATCGCGTTCATCGCCGGGTCGGTACTTGGCACCTTGCATCTGCCCTGGTGGCTGTCCGGGCCCAACCTGGGCCCTGTTGATCTGGCCGCTGCACTCGACCCGCTGGGCGGTCTGCTGTTGCAGGTTGCCCTGCTGCTGGCACTGGGGGGTGTCATCCTGGCAGTGGAGCGTGACCGGCATGGCAACGTCGAGCCGCTGCTTGTTGCGCCCGGACGGTCATGGCTGCGCACGCTCGTGAGCGGCGACTGGCCCCTTGTCTGGGGGGTCGTGGCATTGGCGGTGCTGGGCCTTGCGACATTGCTGCTGGCGGGTCGGCCCTGGGGGATTACATTCGCCTTCGCCGTCTGGGGGGCGAAGGCCCTCAGTGCCATTGGCGTTGACATGGCACAGTTCGAGTACTGGACCTGGGCGTATCCGGCCCGCGTGCTCGAGCAGAGTGTGCTGCTCGATATCACCTCGGTGATGGCCTTTGGGCTCATTCTGGGGGCCATGCTGGCGGCCGGGCTCGCCGGCAAGTTTAACGCCGGCAGTCAGAACCGCCTGGGCATTGGCAATGTCAGTGCCGCCGTCATCGGGGGGTTGTGCATGGGCTATGGCGCCCGTCTTGCGTTTGGCTGCAACATTGGCGCGTTTTTTAGCGGCATTGCCTCGGGCAGCCTGCATGGCTGGGTCTGGTTTGTCTTTGGCTTTCTTGGCTCGATCGTGGGCGTTGCGCTGCGGCCACGATTCGGGATGGGCAACTGACATGAACGATCGGGACGCCAACGATTCGCGACCGCCCTATAGCCGGCTGGCCCTCATTATTACCCTGGCGGCGATCATCGGCCTGGTGCTGGTCGACTATCTGGCCAGCACCCACTGAGCGTGGCCCAATGGGCCAACCCGCCTAGTGCCCCTTGGTCAGGCCCTGTATGAGATGTCGCGTGTTATCCGCCAGGCTGTCGTAGTGATAGCCGCCTTCCTGGATGATCAGTGTCGGCAGGTCGAGCGAGGCCACGCGAGCACCCAGTTGTTCGATGTCGGCTGAGTCCACGGCGATCTTTGCCTGCGGGTCTTCGCGATAGATATCAAAGCCGTTCGAGAGAACCAGCGCATCGGGTGCGAACAGTCGGATCGCGTTGAACGCGGCGTCGAGCTGGCCGAAAAACGCATCGGCATCGGAGCCATGCGGCAGCGGCAGATTGATGTTGTAGCCCAGCCCGCGGCCGGCGCCGCGCTCGTCTTCGAAGCCGGTGACGACCGGGTAGAAGTTGGTGGGGTCGCCATGGATGGAGATGTAGAGCACGTCGTCGCGCTCGTAGAAAATCTCCTGAATGCCCTGGCCGTGGTGTACGTCGGTGTCCAGTACCGCAACCCGGGCATAGCGCTGGCGCAGGTGCTCGGCGGCGATGGCCGCATTGTTGAGATAGCAGAACCCGCCGGCGGCATCGACGCGGGCGTGATGACCGGGCGGACGACAAAGGGCAAAGCTCATCGGGTCGCCGGCCAGGATGTCATTGGCCGCCGTGACGGCGCCCTGGGCCGACCAGTAGGCCGCCTCCCAGGTGTGCTCGCCCACCGGGCAGCTGCCGTCTGCCAGGTAACGCGCGGCCTCGGCCAGGATCCCGCGCAGCGGGTTGGGTGAGCGCACGAAGATGTTGGAAAGGACCTCGTCGCCCCAGTCCTCGGGCATGGCTTTCCAGCGGCGGTGGCACGACGCCAGGAAGCGCAGATAACCCAGGTCATGGACCCGGCTGATCGGCTGTATCCCATGATCCTCGACGGCCTCGACGTGAATGCCCGATGCCTCGAGCCCGGAGCGGATGTGACCGCTGCGCTCGGGAATCTCCTGTGGGGCGCGCATCTGGCCGCGGGTGAAGTAGGTGCGGGGGTGATGCAGATCCTGACGACTGTCGAAATACGCTTTCACGGCTTGCGGTTCCTCACGCTGAGATAGGCGCTCCGGGGCTGGGGCGAGGAGGTTGGCGCGCCCGGCAGGATTCGAACCTGCGACCTTCGGCTTCGGAGGCCGACACTCTATCCAGCTGAGCTACGGGCGCAATGCGAGCCGATTGTACCGGCAACGCGGGCCACGGCATAGCCCTAGTTTCCCGGCGGGGGCATTCTGGCTATACTCGTCGCCACTTATGCCTTCAATTATGAGGATTGCATCGTGAGCGCCGAGCAGGACAGTCTTTTCATCCGCAACTTTGCCATCGTCATTGCCGGTCTGGTCGGTATCACCGTGGTGCTGGTGCTGATCGCCAACATTTTCTTTGGCACTGACAGCGCCGAGCAGCAAGCGCTTGCCGAAGAACGCGGCGCCGCCAATCTGGCTCCCAGCTTTGCGGTACGGCTGACCGGCGAGCCTGCCCCTGCCATGGCCTCGGCGCAGGATGAAGCGGCCGACTCCGGTGTCACCGAGGTCCGTAGCGGCGAGCAGGTGACCCAGGCGGTCTGCATTGCCTGTCACCAGGGCAATTTCCTCAATGCCCCCGGTGTGGGCGATGTCGATGGCTGGAACGAGCGCATTGGCAAGGGCTGGGAGACGTTGATCGGCAATGTCGTCAACGGCTACGGCAATATGCCGGCGCAGGGTGCCGCCGCCAGTGAAGAAGAGATCCGTGCCGCAATCGAGTGGATGATCGAAGGCGAGACCGGGCTCGATATCCCCGAGTCCTGATTCTGGCGCAGACGGTGCGGGCCGCTTGCGCCGCGCTAGCGCTCGCCGCCCAGCAGCTGGTGCTCGGCGTGCTCGAGCGCCTCGGGTGTTCCGTAGAGCACCAAAACATCCCCATCACGCAGCACGGTCCCCGGGTCGGGCTGCGGGCCACGGATCCCGCCACGACGCACGGCGGTCACCTGAACGCCGGATTTCTCCAGATCAATGTCGGCAAGCGGCTTGCCGATGGCCCGTGCCTGCCCGGTCAGGGTGACGGCGTGTAGCTGTTCGCGAAAGCGATCCGCCTTTTCCATATCCATGCGCTCGGCACCATGAAAGTAGCCGCGCAGCAAGCGATAGCGGTCGCCCCGGACTTCGCGCACATAACGAAAGACCCGCGCCATCGGGACGCCAAGCAGTGCCAGCACATGCGAGGCAAGCATGAGGCTGGCCTCGAGCACCTCGGGCACAACCACCGTGGCCCCGGAATCCTCGAACTGCTCGATCCAGCGGTCATCGCGGGTGCGGGCCAGTACCGGAAGATCGGGACGCTCACCGCGGGTATGCTCCAGCACCTTCATGCTGGCTGCGGGGTCATCAAAGCTCAGTACCAGCATGCGCGCGCGCTCAAGCCCTGCCGCCTGCAATATCTCGCGACGCTCGCAGTCGCCATAACTCACCGACTCGCCCGCACTGCGTGCTTCCTGCACGCGCTGCGGGTCGAGGTCGAGCGCCAGATAGGCGATGCCCTCCTGGTCCAGGAAGCGGGCGATGTTCTGGCCTGTGCGCCCATAGCCACAGAGCACAACATGCCCATCAAGCGTCTCGCCAAGGCGGGCCACATCTGATTCGGCCGCCACCGCATCCACGGGACTCCCGGCGCGGCCGGCCAGCCGTTCGGCAAGTTTTTCGTTGTGCCGGATGAGCAACGGGGCGGCGATCATGCTCAGTACAATGGCGGCCAGGACGTGTTGCGTCATATCCGGTTCAAGCAGTCCGGCACTGAGCGCCAGGGCGATCAGTGCAAAGCCGAACTCGCCGCCATTGCCCAGGATGATGGCGGTGCGCGTGGCGTCCTGCGGGCTGTCAACAAAGCGCGCAATGGCAAAGACCAGCGCGCCCTTGAACAGCATCATCGCCGCGGCGATGAGCACTACCCAGTGCAGGCCAAGCAGTAGCACGGACAGATCGATGACCATCCCGACGGTGATAAAGAAAAAACCCAGCAGCACATCGCGAAACGGCCGTATATCGGCATCGATCTGGTGGCGGTATTCGGTCTCTCCCAGCATGATGCCGGCCAGAAATGCGCCCAGTGCCAGCGACAGGCCAGCCAGGTGGGTAAACCACGCGGCGGCGATGGCGATGAGCAGCACGGTCAGCGTGAATAGCTCGTTGGAGCGCGCCGCGGCCACTTCATGGAAAATGGGCCGAAGCCCCTTGCGGCCAATCCACACCATGGCGGCGAATACCAGTATGCCCTTCAGGAGTGCCAGACCCAGCTCGGTTGCCAGTGAGTCATTGGCGTTGCCGGCCAGAATGGGAATCGCGATGAGCAGGGGCACGACGGCCAGATCCTGGAACAGGAGCACGCCCACTGCCCGCCGCCCATGCCGGGTATGAATCTCGAGTTGTTCGGTGAGCTGCTTGGTGACAATCGCGGTGGAGGAAAGCGCCAGCGCGCCGCCGAGCACAATGCCCGCGCCCGAGGAGCCGGTCAGCCACCAGGCCGTTGCGCCGAACAAAGCCAGGCAGACCAGCACCTGGATCGAGCCAAGCACCCCCACCGCCCAGCGCATGGCGTGGAGCTGAGGGAATGAGAACTCCAGGCCAATGGTGAACAGCAGAAAGACCACGCCAAACTCGGCGATCAGATGGGTGCCGGCGGTGTCTTCAACGAGCCCGAGCGCGGAGGGGCCAATGGCCATGCCCACTGCCAGATAGCCGATGATGGGCGGCAGTGACAGTCGCCGGAATAACGCGACGACCACGACTGATGCGGCCAGCAGTATGAGAACGCTGTGTAGTCCGTGCACTTTGGCTCGCTTGTTCCCTTTGCGTTGTTGCTAGCGGTATCGATCCAGCGTGAGTCCGGTCACGTCGATCTCGGGTGCCCGGTTGCCGATCATATCAGCAACCACCCGGCCCGCACCGGCGGCAAAGGTCCACCCCAAATGGCCAGCGCCGGTGTTGAGGTGCAGCCCCGGCACGCCGCTATCCCCCAGGATGGGCGGGCCATCCATGCTCATGGGGCGCAGGCAGGCCCATTGATCGACGCCGGCCGGAGCCACCTGGCTGGCCAGCGCCGGAAAGTTGGCAAGCCCCTGATTCAGGACCGCGGCGACCCGATTTGCCCGAACACGGGTGTCATAGCCTGCGAACTCGGCGGTGCCCGCAATCCGTAACTGATCACCCAGCCGCGTAATGACCACCTTGCGGCCATCATCAATGATCGGCAGCCGGGGCGCCCCTTCCAGCCCGGCCACCGGGATCGTGGCGGAATAGCCCTTGACCGGGCGGATCGGCAGGCGAACGCCCGCCTGCCGTGCAAGACGCGGTGCCTCGGCGCCGGTGGCCAGCACAAAGGCGTCGGCCTCGAGGTCTCCTGCGCTCGTGGTTACCGCTGCAACCCGGCCATCACGGATGACAAGCCGCTCCACCGTTTCGCCGAGCCGCAGGACCAGTCCGCGTTCTGCGGCGATGGCCCCCAGCCGCTGGCAGAACAGCCGCGCATCGCCGCTGGCGTCGTCCGGGTAGTAGAAGCCACCGCTCAGGGTCTGTTGGATGTCGGCAAGCGCCGGCTCGTGGGCCGCGATAGCCGCGGGCTCCAGCTCTTGATGGCGCACGCCGGCTTCGGCCATAAGCGCCGTATCGGCACGTGCCCGGATCAGTTCCTCGCTACTGCGAAAGATCTTGAGGATACCGTCATGCCGTTGGGTGTAGTCGAGGTCAAGCATGGCCTCGAGGGCGCGCATCTGCGCAAGGCTGTAAACGGCCAGACGCGCGTTGACGCCGGTGTTGCGGGCGTGATGATGCGGCTGGCTGTAGCGCAGGAAGCCGAGCCCCCAGCGAGCCATGCGCGGCAGCTCGCCGGGCCGCAGCAGGAGCGGTGAGTCCTCCCGCCCGATCCAGCGCAGCAGCTGGCCGATGGCTCGCGGCGTGTTCCAGGGCTCGGTATGGCTGGCATGCAGCATGGCCCCGTTGGCGTGACTGGCCTCGGCCGCCAGCTCGCTGGCCCGATCAATCAGCGTGACGTGGTGGCCGTCCTCGATGAGATACCAGGCCGTGGTAACGCCGACGAGTCCGCCACCGATGACTGTGATGTGCACGTTGGCTCCTGCGCTTTGCTGCGAGAGGGTCGCCACCTGCGCCCCATTGTCTCATTGTGATCCCCGATAGCCGAGTGCCTCGGCAATATGGGCCTCGCCAATGCGCTCGGTGGCTTCCAGGTCGGCGATGGTGCGCGCCAGACGCAGGCTACGATGCCAGGCGCGGGCCGACAGGCCCAGACGCTCGCAGGCCTCGCGCATCAGCAGGCGGCCACCGGCATCGAGTGGGCAACGCTCTTCGAGCGTGCCAGCCGGCAGATCAGCGGCGGGGCAGCCATCGCGGCGTTGCTGGCGGGCGCGGGTGGCCGCCACTCGCTCGGCCACCCGGGCGCTTGACTCGCCGGGTGTCAGCCGCTCCAGCTCGGCTGGCGACACGCGCGGCACATCAATGCGCATGTCGATGCGATCAAGCAGCGGGCCGCTGATGCGGTTGCGGTACTGCTGAACCTGGTTGGGGGTGCAGCGGCAGAGGTGATCGCCCTCGCCAAGGTAGCCGCAGGGGCAGGGGTTCATGGCGGCAACCAGCTGAAAGCGGGCCGGAAAGCGCAGATGTGCATGGGCGCGTGAGACATGGATTTCGCCGGTCTCGAGGGGTTCGCGCAGGGCCTCGAGGGCATCGCGCGGGAACTCGGGCAGTTCGTCAAGAAAGAGGACCCCGTGGTGCGCGAGCGATATCTCGCCCGGTCGGGGGGTGGCGCCACCGCCTGTCAGAGCGCGCGATGACGCCGTGTGATGGGGTTCGCGAAACGGCCGCAGTCCCCAATGCCGGGCCTCGAACCCCCCGTGCGCCACGGACCGCAGCGTTGCTGATTCGATGGCCTCGGTGCGGGTCATGGGTGGTAGCAGGCCCGGGAGCCGCGCTGCCAGCATGCTCTTGCCACTGCCGGGCGGCCCCTGCAACAGCAGACTGTGGCTGCCGGTGGCTGCAATTTCCAGGGCCCGTCGGGCGCGATGCTGGCCGCGAACATCGGCAAGATCCGGGCTTGAGGCGGTGCCGCGCGTGGTAGGTGGCGCAGCCGGGGATAATGGGCGCCTGCCCGATAGATGCTCGCAAACATCCAGCAGGTGAGCGGCACCGTAGACGGTGCCACCGGCCAGCGCGGCCTCCTCGGCGTTGGCGCGGGCGAGCATCAGCCATTCCCCTGCCTCGGCACAGCGCGCCGCCGCGGGCAGTGCGCCGCTGATCGGGCGAAGCGCGCCCGACAGTGCCAGCTCGGCGGTAAAGACACCGCCCTCAAGGCGCATGGGGTCGATCTGTCGCGAGGCCGCCAGGATCCCCAGCGCAATCGCCAGATCAAAGCGCGATCCATCCTTGGGCAGATCGGCGGGCGCCAGGTTGACGGTGATCCGGCGGCGCGGGAATTCAAAGCCGCTGGTGGTGAGCGCACCGCGCACCCGGTCGCGCGCCTCGCGCAGTGCGGTATTGGGCAGGCCCACAATCGAAAAGGACGGCAGGCCGCCACCCAGATGTACCTCGATGGTGACGGCAGGGGCATCGACGCCGAGCGCGGCCCGGCCCTGAACAACGGCAAGCGACATGCGCCAGCACCTCCGTGTGCATGGCAGGCCGCTCTGTCGGGGTTAGGCGCTAGCTGTGTCGTCGCCGGAACTGGCTTCAGGGCCTGCCGATCCGCTTTCCAGTGCAGCGAGACGCGCCTCCAGGGCCTCGAGCCGCTCGCGCGTGCGGGCAAGGACCTTGGCCTGGGCGTCGAATTCCTCGCGGGTGACCAGCTCCATGCGGTTGAATGCGCTCTGCAGGGCCACCCGGGCGTTTTTCTCGACTTCCTGCTGCAAGTCTCGAACACCGGTGGGCAGGTTGTCTGCGAACCGCTTCGCCATTTCGTCAAATTGTTTGGGGTCAAGCATCTGGGGTACCTCCGTGACTGTGACTCCAGTTTAAGCGGCGGCCCGGCGGAACCCAAACCCGATTAACGCACCAATAGAGTGCAAATAACGCCCCGCTCGGCCCAATGGATGAGCCACAGTGGTGCAACCCCCCCGATTTTGCCCCGATTTTGCCCCGCCGGTCCGGTTCGTGACGCGCTTTTATGGCGCGCTGCAATATCTGGCACGGTCCCTGCATTAGTCCGTGCGGGTTATTACCGTCCACGGGTCCGGGTCAGTCCCCGGCCCCCTTAGGGAGACCAGGCATGAAACTAATCACAGCAATCATCAAGCCGTTCAAGCTCGATGATGTCCGGGAGGCCCTCTCGGAGATCGGGGTGCAGGGCGTGACGGTGACCGAGGTCAAGGGGTTCGGCCGTCAGAAAGGCCACACGGAGCTCTACCGCGGCGCCGAGTACGTTGTCGACTTTCTGCCCAAGATGAAAGTCGAGGTGGTGCTTGAAGACGAGCTCGTCGAGCGCGCCGCCGATGCCATCAGCAAGGCCGCCAATACCGGCAAGATCGGCGACGGCAAGATCTTCGTCTCGCCTGTTGAGCAGGCCATTCGCATCCGCACTGGCGAGACCGATAAAGACGCACTCTAAGGAATCACTGGGAGTCTGAACAATGTCTGCAGAATTCAATGAACTTGCGTACGCGCTTGATACATTCTACTTCCTGATATCGGGCGCGCTCGTCATGTGGATGGCGGCGGGCTTTACGATGCTCGAATCGGGCCTCGTGCGCTCGAAGAACACCACCGAGATCCTCACCAAAAACGTCGCGCTGTATGCGATCGCCTGCATCATGTACATGGTGATCGGCTACAACATCATGTACGGCGGTGGAATCAGTTCGGTCATCCCGTCCGTCAGCCTGATTCTGGGCGCCGGCGACAACGCGGCGGCTGATATCGCGGCGGGCAGCGATGCCTACTACTCGAACGTCTCCGACTTCTTCTTCCAGGTCGTGTTCGTGGCGACGGCGATGTCCATCATCTCCGGTGCCGTGGCCGAGCGGATGAAGCTCTGGTCGTTCCTGCTGTTCACGGTCATTCTGACCGGCGTGGTCTACCCGATCCAGGGCTTCTGGAGCTGGGGTGGCGGCTTCCTGGCAGATCTGGGCTACAGCGACTATGCCGGCTCGGGCATTGTGCACATGTTTGGCGCGGCGGCAGCGCTCGCGGCAGTGATCGTGCTCGGCCCCCGCAAGGGCAAGTACGGCCCCAACGGTGAGGTCAAGCCGATCCCGGGTACCAACATGCCGCTCGCCACACTGGGTGTGTTCATCCTCTGGCTTGGCTGGTTCGGCTTCAACGGCGGCTCCGAGCTCAAGGTGTCCGACGTGGATTCGGCCAACGCCGTGGCGCTGGTGTTTGCCAACACCAACCTGGCGGCTGCCGGTGGCGTGGTTGCTGCGCTGATCACCGCCCGCCTGATGTTTGGCAAGGCGGATCTGACCATGGCCCTGAACGGCGGCATCGCTGGCCTGGTGGCCATCACGGCCGGGCCCAATGTGCCGAGCCTGCTGGTTGCAACGCTCATCGGTGCCGTGGGTGGCGTGCTCGTCGTCTTCTCGATCGTTGGCCTCGACAAGCTCAAGCTTGACGATCCGGTCGGTGCGATCTCGGCGCACGGTACCGCGGGTATCTGGGGTGTGCTGGCTGTGCCGCTGTGGAGCGACGGTGCCAGCTTTGGCCCGCAGATCATCGGCATCCTGGCCATCTTTGCCTGGACCTTTGTGGTCAGCTTCATCCTCTGGACCATCATCAAGGCCGTCATGGGCGTCCGCGTGACCGAGGAAGAGGAAGAGACGGGTCTCGACATCACCGAATGTGGCGTCGAAGCCTATCCGGAGTTCACCCGCACGCAGTAAGCGAGACGGAGTTCTCCACGGACAACGGGCGCCTTCGGGCGCCCGTTTTTTTATGCCGGCAGGGCTCGTTTAGACTCGGCGATCGTTACCATGGGCGCCAAAGCACCAAATCAGGAGGCTGCATGCGGGTCGGAGTGATCGGACTGGGGGTGATGGGGGCCGGAATGGCCGGCAATCTGGCACGGGCGGGTCTGCTCGATGCGGTCTGGAATCGCACCGCCGCGCGCGGTGAGGCCGTGGCACAGTCCCTGGATGTGGCGCTGGCCAACGGCCCGCAGGACCTGGCGCATCGTTGCGATGTCGTGCTCACCTGTGTGAGCGCCGACGCTGACCTGCGCGAGGTTGTCGACGCCCTGATGCCCGGCCTGCAATCCGGGCAGGTGGTGGTCGATACCTCGACCGTGGGGGTTGCCACGGTGGAGGGGCTGGCTGCGGGGCTGGCCGAGCGCAATGTGCAGTTTATTGATGCCCCGGTTACGGGCGGCGCCGAGGGTGCGCGGGATGGCACGTTGCAGGTCATGGCAGGCGGCGACCCGGCCACGCTGGAGGCGGTGATGCCGGCGCTCGAGGCCATTGGCGCTGCCGTCACCCATTTTGGCCCGGTCGGCTACGGCCAGCGGGCAAAGGCCGTCAATCAGGTGCTTGCCGCGGGGATGGTCCAGGCAATCAGCGAGGCCCTGGCCTTTGCCGATGCCAGTGGCCTTGAGCCGGACCGGCTACTGCCCGTGCTGCAAGGGGGCGCCGTGGGCAGTCGCCTGCTGGAGCGGCGTGGTGAGCGGATCCTCGCCGGGGATTTTGCGCCGGGGTTTCGCATGGCACTGCATCACAAGGACCTGCATCTGTGCCGCGAGTTGTTGCAGGCCATGGACATGAACCTGCCGCTCGTCGAGATGACCATCAAGCACTATGACCGGCTCCTGGCCGAGGGCCATGGCGATGAGGACATGTCGGCGCTCTACCGGCTGAAGCGGGCGCTGTTCGAAACCGGCAATCGGCGCAGTCTCTAGGCGAGTGAGCGGGCTGGTCCTGGCAAGCCGCCGGCGCTAGCCACCGGCTCGCAGGAGAATCGAGTCGATCTGGCGGGCGGCCATGCGCTCGCGCACCGTGTTGACTGATGGCAGGTCCGCGAACGGCCCGATGCGTACCCGGTGCCAGGTCTCGCCGCCCGGCAGCTCCACCACCTGAACCCGCGCCTGGATGCCGAGCAGGGCGAGGTTGGCCTTGAGCTCCTCGGCATCGGTAGCCTGCCGGAACGAGCCGGCCTGCAGCAGATAGCGCTCGCCGGCTTCGGCATCGGGCTGTCCGGCGCCATCCTCGTTGGCAGTGGCTTGCGCGGACGGGGCTGGGGGCGCGTCTTCGCTGCCATCCTGATCCGCGACCGATGGCAGGGCATCCCTGCCGTCAACGCCGCTGGGATCGTCTCTTCTTACATCCACTTCCTGCTCGCTTAGCAGGCGGTAGAACTCAAAGCGTGGGCCATCCCCGGCCGTACTGCCGGCGGCACCGCCACTGCCCGCGGTGGCCTCGGTGCCGCCGCTGGTTGTCGCGGGTCGCGTATGTTCCAGGTGGACGATGCCGGCGACAAAGAGCCCCATTGCCAGTCCGATCAGCCAGCCTGTGATCAGGGGGCGACGCGGGTTGGCGGCCGGTTTGCGCTGACGCGCCTGGCCACCACCGCCGGCGCGTTGCGTCCGGGCCGACTTGCGCTTGGGGCTGGCGCTGGATTGGCTGGATGAACGCGCCGCCATGGCCTACATGCTCTCGGGGGCGGAGACACCCAGGACGGCAAGGCCGTTGCGGATGACCTGCCGGACGGCGGTGATGAGCGCGAGCCGGGCATCACGGACATCGGCGTCATCGACCAGAAAGGTATGGGCGTTGTAGTAGGTGTGAAAGGTGCCCGCCAACTCACGCAGGTACTGGGCAAGCTGGTGCGGCTCATGGGTGGCGGCCGCGCTCTCGATGAGCTCGGCATAGCGGCCAAGGGCGCTGATGAGGGCCTGTTCATGCGCCTCGACCAGTCGATCCACGGCAGCAAGCCCGCGATCGCGGTCATGCTGGATGCCGCGCTCCGCCATCTGTGCAAGGACGCTGCAGACGCGGGCATGGGCGTATTGCACGTAGTACACGGGGTTGTCGTTGGAGCGCGATTTGGCCAGCTCGAGATCAAAGTCGAGATGCTGCTCGGGCCGACGCATGACATAGAAAAAGCGGGCGGCGTCGTTGCCCACCTCCTCGCGCAGCTCGCGCAGGGTCACAAACTCGCCCGAGCGGGTCGACATGGGTAGCCGCTCATGCCCGCGGTAGAGGATGGCGAACTGCACCAGGCGGAACTCGAGCCGCTCGGCATCGTGATCAAAGGCGTCCAGGCTGGCCCGCACGCGTGCCATGTAACCGTGGTGATCCGCGCCAAAGACATCAATCACCCGCTCGAAGCCGCGTTCGAATTTGTCGAGGTGGTAGGCGATGTCGGAGGCAAAGTAGGTGGTCTGGCCATCGGCGCGGCGGACAACGCGATCCTTCTCATCACCGTAGTGGCTGGAGCGAAACCACTCGGCGCCGTCCTGTTCGTAGAGCTCACCGGCGGCACGCAGCCGCTCCAGGGTCCGCTCAACCGCCTCGGATTCGACCAGGCCGCGCTCGCTGAACCAGCGGTCATAGCGCACGCCGAAGGCGGCCAGGTCCTCTTCGATATCGGCGGTAATCGCGCCAACCGCCGTTTTCAGAATCTCGAGATAACGGGCCTCGCCAAGCAGCTCGCGAATGCGCTGGATGAGCGCATCGATGTACTGCTCCTTGTCGCCACCGGCGTTGCCATCGGCGGGAAGGTCCGCAAGCAGCTCATGGCCGCTGATGCGGTAGCGCTCGCCGTGGTTGGCTTCAAGATCCCGGGCAATGTCGTGGATGTAGTCACCGCGGTAGCCGTTCACCGGGAACGGGACGGCCTCGCCGCGATGCTCCAGATAGCGGACCAGGACACTTGCCGTGAGGATGTGGATCTGACGGCCGGCATCGTTGACGTAGTACTCGCGATGGACGTGATAGCCGGCCGCCTCGAGCAGGTTGCCAAGGGCGCTGCCAAAGGCCGCGCCGCGGCCATGTCCGACATGCAGCGGGCCGGTCGGGTTGGCCGACACAAACTCCACCATGATCCGCCGCCCGGCGCCCTCGCCGGAGCGGCCGAACTCCGCGCCCTCACGATGGATCCGGCCGATGACCGAGGCGGCCGCATCGCGCGTGAGAAAGAAGTTGATGAACCCGGGGCCGGCCACCTCGATGCGCTCGACATGGGGATGCGCCGGCAGGGCAGCGACCAGGGACTGCGCCAGGTCGCGCGGGGCACGCCGGGCCGTTTTGGCAAGGCGCATGGCCAGATTGCTGGCGTAGTCGCCATGGCCGCTTCCGCGACCGCGCTCGATCTGTATGTCCAGCCCCTCCGGCGGCTCGATACCGCTATCGGCAAGATAGGACTGGAGCGCCTGGCGCAGCAGATCGGCGAGTTCGTCTTTCATGAGGGTGTCAGCAGTCCGGATGTAGAGTAAACCGCCATTATAGGGTCTCAACGGGGTCGACATCGACCGACCAGCGCACTCGACGGGCCGCGGGCAGGGCGCTGACCGCCGGCAGCCAGCGGGCAAGCAGGTGCTGGAGCGCTGGTCGTTCGTCGGCCAGCAGCATGAGCTGGGCCCGATAGCGGCCCGCTCGGCGCTCCATCGGTGCGGGGTAGGGGCCGAGAAGGTCTATCGTGCCGGGTGTCGGCAGGCAGGCGCGGGCCGCCTGCAAAAAGCCCTGCGGGCCCTCGCGCCCCGGGGCCTCGGCACGCAGCAGGGCCATGGCCCGTGCCGGTGGCAGCCCCGCCGCCTCACGCTCGGCAAGCGCGGCATCGGCAAAGGCCGGGTAGCCGCCGTGGATCAGCGTCTGTAGCAGCGGGTGTTCGGGTTGATGGGTCTGGATGACAACCTCACCGGGCCGCTCGGCCCGGCCGGCGCGCCCGGCCACCTGGACAATGAGCTGGGCGAGGCGCTCGGGCGAGCGGAAGTCGGCACCGAACAGGCCCTGATCGGCGTCAACCACCGCGACCAGGGTAACGGCCGGCAAATGATGGCCCTTTGCCAGCATCTGCGTGCCCAGCAGCAGTCGCGCCTCGCCCCGGAGCGCCTCGGCCATTCGGGTCTCGAAGTGCCCGCGCCGGCGGGTGCTGTCGCGATCGATACGCACCAGCCGAGTGTCGGGTAAAAGCGTCTCCAGGGCCTGTTCGATGCGCTCGGTGCCAAGGCCCAACGGGCGCAAATCGACGCTCCCGCAGTCCGGGCAGGCCCGTGGTATGGGCCGTTCGCGGTCGCAGTGGTGACAGTGCAGGCGGGCGCGGCCGCGGTGGTAGGTATAGCGGGCATCGCAGCGCTCGCACTCGGCAAGCCAGCCGCACTCGTGACAGATGAGCGTGGGCGCATAGCCGCGCCGGTTCAAAAACACCAGCACCTGGCCGGCGTTGTCGAGGTGCCGGCGGATTGTGTCGAGGAGCGGCGCGGACAGGCCTTCCTGCGTCGGCTGTCCGCGCATGTCGAGCAGTCGCAGCTGCGGGGGCATGGCATCGCCGGCGCGGCGGGTCAGGCGTTGATGGACATAACGCCCGGCGCGGGCATTGGCCAGGGTCTCCAGCGAGGGTGTCGCCGACCCCAGTACCACCGGGAGGCCCAGGCGGTGCGCGCGCAATATGGCCAGATCCCGGGCCGAGTAGCGAAACCCTTCCTGTTGCTTGAGGGAGGCGTCATGCTCTTCGTCCACCACGATCAGGCCGGGCCGGGCCAGCGGGGCGAATATCGCCGAGCGCGTGCCGATCACGACGTCGGCCAGCCCGTCCCGCGCGGCGAGCCAGGCGTTGAGTCGCTCGGTATCGGAAAGCCCGGAGTGCAGCACCGCGATGCGTCCGCTCAGTCGCTCGCGAAAACGGTTGACCAGCTGCGGCGTGAGCCCGATTTCGGGAACAATCACCAGGGCCTGCTGCCGGGCAGCCAGGGCCTTTGCAATGGCGTCCAGATACACCTCGGTCTTGCCGCTGCCGGTCACGCCATCAATAAGCACCACGGCGTGGCCGGTGGTGGTCGTGATGGCAGCAGCTGCCGCCGTTTGCTCGGCGTTCAGTGCAGGCGGCGCATGGGCGGCGGTGGCGCTGATCAGGCCGGCGTTTTCGCGCTGAATCGCCACGGCCAGATCCCGTTCTACCAGACGCTGCAGGGCACCGCGGGCATCGCCACCCATCCCGGCGAGCTCGGCCGCGCCGAGTTCGCCGGCGCTCTGCAGGGCAACCAGTAGCTCGGCCTGTCGAGGCGCCCGGCGCCGCAGTGCCTCGGGGTCAGCCGCCTGCCCGGCTGCCGTCAGCTGCCAGCAGGTTTCGGCGCTGAGACGGGCGGCCGCACCCTGGCGCAGTCGAGCAGGCAGGGCGGTGCCGAGGCATTCACCCGGGGCATGGTGGTAATAGGCTGCGGCCCAGGTGAGTAGCGCCATGAGCTCCGCATCCAGTACCGGCACCGTGTCGAGTACCGCCTCGATCTGGCGCAGTCGCGCGCTGTCCACCCGGCCTTCACGCGCCGATGCAACCACAATGCCGATCACCCGCCGACGGCCCAGCGGCACGCGCACTCGGGTGCCGATACCGGGCAGCGGGTTACTGGCAGGCGGCAGATAGTCGAGGGGCTCGGCAAACGGCCCGGGAACGGCAACGGGAATGGCGAGGGTCATTGCGCGATTGTTGGGTGCGGCCGGCCTGAGCGCAACCCCGGCGGTCGCCCTGCTAGACTCCGGGGATGACGGATACAACCCGGCCGGATGTCGCCGAGGCGATCTGGCAGCTAACGCTGCAATGGTACGAGGCGGAGGGGGTGCAGAGGGCCTGTCTCGCGCTGCAGACCCGGCTTGGCCTGGGCGTGAGCGCTCTCTTTGCCCTGGCGGGTCTGGGTGCACTGGGGTATCCGGTGCCAACCCCGGCGCAAATGGCCGAGATAATGGCGCGTGCGGACGACTGGCAGCATCGGGTCATTGAGCCTTTGCGCGCGGCACGCGGCGGCGTGCGCGAGGCGGCCGGCCATTTGGCCATCGAGGCAGACGCCGACGCCCTGCGCAAGCAGCTGCTGGCCCGGGAGGTTGAGGCCGAATGGCTTCAGCAGCAGTTGGTGTGCAGCGATTATCTGAGGGTTATGGCCCCGGCGCTGCCAGCCGCCGCTCAGCGCCCGGGGGCGCCTCACGAGGCGGCTGCCACCGCCACTGCCCGCTGCTATCTGCAGCGCTATGCCAACCCGCCGGCAGCGGTGGATGTCGCGGATCTGGCAGCGATCATGGCGCCGCTGGAGCGCGGCACCATCACTCTCGGGGTGTTTCAGCGCAGCTGAATGCCGCCCCCTGGCGCACCGCCGCCGCCACCACCGGGCATACCCCCGCCGGGCATCCCGCCGCCCATCTGATCGGGCGTCATGATGCGCGAAGCCTGCTCGCGCTGCATTTCCTTGAGCTGATCCATCGTCTGCTCGAGGGCAACATGCGCGGCCTCGGGGAACGCCTGGAGGGCGGCCTCAAGGCTGTCCACCTCGAGCTCGAAGGTAAGCGGCAGTGCCCCAACCGGCGTCATCACCTGGGTGGAGCCCACATAGAGCACGGGGCGGCCCGGGTCGGGCTCACCGTCGCGCGTAATCGGCGTGAGCCGCTGGATGCTGCCGACACGACGGTCGGTGAAGTTCTCTTCGCGGTAGAGACCGTCGTTGTCGAGCTGGAGCTGCTCCAGCGTCTGCTGTTTTTCGGCGTCGCTCATGTCTGCTCCTGTAGGGGGCCTTACAGGCCCTTGACTGCCTGAACCATGCCGGCGGCTACTTTCTGGCCATCGCCAAACACCAGCCGGGTGTTTTCATTGAAGAACAGTTTGTTCTCGACACCCGAGAAACCGGCGCCACGGCCGCGCTTGATCACGAACACGTTCTCGGCCTCATCGACATTGAGAATGGGCATGCCGTAGATCGGGCTGGAGGCATCGTCGCGCGCCGCCGGGTTGACCACATCGTTGGCGCCAATCACGACAGCCACGTCGGTCATCCCGAACTCCTCGTTGATGTCCTCCATGTCAAAGATCATGTCGTAGGGCACGCCGGCTTCGGCGAGCAGCACGTTCATGTGCCCGGGCATGCGCCCCGCCACCGGGTGGATGGCAAACTTGACCTCGACGCCGCGATCCTGGAGCAGCTCGACCAGCTCCCAGATTTTGTGCTGCGCCTGGGCCACCGCCATGCCGTAGCCGGGCACGATGATGACCCGCTCGGCGTAGGCCATCGTGATGCCGGCGTCCTCGGGCGATACGTCACGCATTTCGCCGTCGCTGGTCTCGCCGCTGCCGCCGTCCTGGGCGCCCCAGCCGGCAAAGAGGACGTTGGTAATGGGCCGGTTCATGGCCTTGGCCATGAGCTGGGTGAGCAGCGTGCCCGCCGCGCCGACCACGGTGCCGGCAATGATCATTGCCGGGTTGCCGATGGCATAGCCTTCAAAGGCCACGGCCAGGCCGGTGAGGGCGTTGAACAGCGAGATGATGACCGGCATGTCGGCGCCCCCGATGGGCACCGCCACGAAGACCCCGAACAGCAGGCCAAGCGCAAAGAAAATGGCCACGACCGCGATGCTGTCGGTAAAGAACGTCATGATCCCGAAGAGAATGGCGAGCGCGAACACCACGATGTTCACGATCTGCTGGCCGGGGACCAGTTTGTTGCGCTTCATGCGCCCATCAAGCTTGGCCCATGCGATCAATGAGCCGGAGAACGCAACGGTGCCGATCAGCGCACCCAGGATGGCCAGGATAGCCACGTCGCTCCCGAGGGCGCCAGCCACGCTGGCGCTCCCGACGCCTTCGGCGCGCAGGGCGGCCTCGGCCGCGGCGACGCTGATGCCGGCATCAGCCGCCAGGGCCTGGGCCTGCGCCTGCAGCCCGTCGGGCAGCGTGCGCAGTGCCCGTAGCATCTCGACGCCGGCGATGGCGGCGGCCGCACCGCCACCCATGCCGTTGTAGAGCGCAACCATCTGCGGCATTTCGGTCATTGCGACGCGACGGCCCGACCACCAGGCAAGGCCACCTGCCACCGCGATACCGATCACGATGAGGATGTAGTTGGTCACGCCATGCACGGCCGGGTGCAGGAAGGTGATCAGGGTAGCGAGGACCATGCCCACGCCGGCCCACACGATGCCGCGGCGCGCGGTCCTGGGCGAGCTCATGGCCTTGAGGCCCAGAATGAACAGGACCGCGGCAATGAGGTAGCTCAGCTGGACAATGAAGTTCATTCCTTGGCCCCCTTCTTCTGCTCATCCTTGCTCTTGAACATCTCGAGCATGCGCTCGGTGACCACATAGCCACCCACGGCATTGCCGGCGGCGAGCACCACGGCGATGAAGCCGACGATCTGCTCGGCCACGGTTTCGGCATGACCGAGCACCACCATGGCGCCAACCACCACAATGCCGTGCACAAAGTTGGAGCCCGACATCAGCGGTGTGTGCAGGATGACCGGCACGCGGCTGATGACCTCAAAGCCGGCAAACCCGGCCAGCATGAAGATGTAGATTGCGACAAAGCCTTCGATAGCCATTACTTGCCTCCTTCAAGGCGCTCGCGCGTCGGCGCGTGACGAACCTCGCCAGCATGGGTCAGACAGCTGTCCGCTACCACCTGGTCGTCCCAGTCCAGCTGTATCTCGCCGTCCTTGATGATCAGCGCCAGCAGATTGCAGAGGTTGCGGGCATACATCTCGCTGGCGTGCGTGGCAGCCATGCTGGGAATGTTGGTGGGCCCGGCGATGGTGATCGAGCCGTGGCGGACGTCTTTGCCGGCCTCGGTCAGCTCGCAGTTGCCGCCGGTCTCGGCCGCCATGTCCACGATGACCGCGCCCGCCTTCATCCGCTCAACCGTTGCCTTGTCGATGATCGTTGGTGCAGGGCGCCCCGGAATCGCCGCGGTGGTGATCACCGCGTCGGCCTGAGCGATGTGCTGCGCCAGTACCTCGGCCTGCTGGGCCTTTTCGTCGTCGGTCAGCTCGCGGGCATAACCGCCTTCCCCGTCGGCGCTGACACCGGTGTCGATGAACTTGCCGCCGAGTGATTCCACCTGCTCACGGGTGGCGGAGCGCACGTCGTAGGCCTCGACAATGGCCCCCAGGCGCTTGGCCGTGGCAATGGCCTGCAGGCCGGCAACGCCGGCCCCAACCACCACGACCCGTGCGGGTTTTACGGTCCCGGCCGCGGTCGTGAGCATGGGGAACAGCTTGGGGCTGAGATGGGCCGCAAGCAGGGCACATTTGTACCCGGCGAGGTTGGCCTGCGAGGAGAGGGCGTCGATGGACTGGGCCCGGGTGATCCGTGGCACCAGCTCAAGCGCAAAGCTGGTGACCTTGCGCTTGCAGAGGTTGCGGATCCGGGTGTCGCCCTCGTGCGGCGTCATGAAGCCGAGCAGCAGCGCCTCCTCGGGCAGCTTGCCGGCGTCCTCGGCCGTCGGCGGCTGGACGCGCAGGATAATGTCGGCGCCGTCGTTCAGGGCCTTGGCGTCGTCCGCCCAGGCTACGCTCTCGCCATACTCGGCATCGGGAAAGCCGGCTGCGTCGCCCGCGCCGCGCTGTATCCGGACGTTGACGCCCAGTTTGTCGAGCTGTTTGAGCACGCTCGGAACGATGGCCACCCGGCGCTCGCCGCTGGCTGTTTCCTTGGGTACCGCAATGGTGATGCTCATCGGCTGTTCTCCTGTCCTTAGACTGGCCGTCTGATGACCGGCGGATCGCCGATTCTACAGTATCTGCGCAGTGAAACACCCCTTTGGGGGTGCAGTCATCCCGTCATGTCGCTGTAATGCTTGCACATTACGTTCAGGCGATGGATGATCGGAGCAAGATAGATGCGATTGCGGCACCGATACGCGATAGAGGGGCCAAGGCGTGATCACGCTCGAGCACCATATCCTGCGAACCGATGTCTCCGGCATGCCACTCGAGTGGATCACCTATCAGGATGCGGTTCGCCTCTACTACCTCGACCAGGTGGCCTACACCTGCGGGCGCGGTCTGTATCGTATTCATGGCGGTTACAGTGCCCGCACCGGCGAGCGCAGTGTCATTGAGGTCAACTCGATCATCGCGACCGCCGGGGCCATGCAGGCCAGCCTCAAGGGCAATCCGGCCTATGTGCCACCGCTCAACAACGCCACGCTATTCCGGCGCGACGACCACCTGTGCCTGTACTGCGGCGGGCAAAAGCGCACCCGCGAGCTCTCGCGCGACCACGTCAAGCCGATCAGCCGCGGCGGCGAGGACACCTGGACCAACGTGGTAAGCGCTTGCAAGCGCTGCAATAACATCAAGGGCAACCGCACGCCGGAGCAGGCGGGCATGCAGTTGCTGGCGGTGCCGTTCCGGCCCACGCATGCCGAGTATGTGTATTTGCAGGGGCGGCGGATTCTGGCCGATCAGATGGCCTTTTTGCGCGCGCACTTCCCGCGTCGCAGCCCCTTGCGCGAGCGCCTGGAGCGCCTGACAGCCGCGGAGTCGGAGTCGCCCTAGGGGGCCCTGTCAGCCGGCCCGTCGGCGTTGTCTTCCATCGTGTCAAAGAAATCGCTGTAGGGGTCGTCATCCAGCGGCGGGTTGCCGTCGTGGATCTGATCGCGACGATACTGGCGATAGGCCGAGCGGGTGAACACGTAGGGGTCCACGGCGGCGTCGTCGCGGAAGCGCGCGGTGCGGTCGGCACGTGCGCGGGCATTGACGACCTCGACCGCGGTGAGGGTCCCGAAGGTCAGGGTATCGAGTGTGACGTAGGTCAGGAGGTTGGTGTAGTAGGCCACCGGGTAGCGCGTTACATCGCGGCCGCTGGATGGCCCGAACAGGGGCAGCACCACGTAAGGCCCGGCGTCGGCGCCCCAGACCCCCAGCGTCTGGCCGAAGTCTTCGCTGCGCGGGGCAAGCCCGAACCATGCATCAGCGGGATCGAACAGGCCCAGCACGCCCACCGTGCTGTTCAGCACGAAGCGCACGGTCTGCTGCCCGGCGCCCGCGGCCTTGCCCTGCAGCAGGTCGTTGAGGATATAGCCGGGCGCCTGCAGGTTATCGAAGAAGTGATCCACGCTGTCACGCACGCCGGCGCTGGTGATGCGGGTCCAGCCTTTGCTGGCAGGCTCGAGGGCGTAGGTGTCGAGCGTTTCGTTAAAGCTGTAGACGCCGCGGTTCACGCCCTCGATGGGGTCGTTGGCAGTATCGGGCCCCTGAGTGCCGGCGCATCCGGTGATTGCCAGTGACACGGCAAGCAGTGCAAACAGCACCGGTCGGTAGCGGGCAATCGTGTTCACTGGCGCGGTCTCCGTGTCATTGCTCAGTCGCCCCCGGGCTCGAACGAGTCATAGAACAAACGCTCGGCCGGCAGACCGGCACTCGTAAATGCCTCGCGGGCGGCATTGATCATGGGGGGCGGCCCACTCATGTAGACATCAAAACCGCTGAGGTCGGGGTGGTCATTCAGCACCTGCTCATGCACGAAGCCGGTAGCACCCTCCCAGGCCGTATCGCGGGCAGGCTCCGACAGCACCGGTGTGTAGAGCACCGATGGATGCCGTGCGGCCCATTCGCGCGGCAGGCTGTCCAGATACAGGTCAGCCTGGGCTCGTGCACCCCAGTATACGTGCATGGGCCGGGTAACACCCAGATGCAGGGCATGCTCGACAATGCCTTTGATGGGGCCAAAGCCGGTTCCACCCCCCATGAGGATCATGGGCCGATCACTGTCCTCGCGCAAAAAGAAGTTGCCGAGGGGCCCCTCGAAGCGCAGCAGGGCTCCCGGCTGCAGGCCGGTAAAGACATACTCCGAGAATACGCCGCCGGGCAGATGGCGGACATGCAGTTCAAGCCGCTCATCGTCGTGCGGGGCATTGGCAAGCGAAAAGCTCCGGCGCTGGCCGCCGCGCAGCAGGATATCGAGGTACTGGCCGGCCAGGAATGCAAGGCGCTTGTCGCGTGGGAGCTTGAGGAACAGCCGGCGGACATCGGGCGCGACCTCCTCGATGTGCTCGACCCGGGCGGGCAGACGCTGGGGCTGGATGGCGCCGGCCTCGCGAACCTCGGCGACCCGGATGAGCAGATCACTGGCAGGCCGGGCCTGGCAGAAAAGGGCCTTCCCGGCGGCGTCTTCTTTGGCGTCGATGGCGGGCGGCAGGCCGTCGGGGTAGGCGATGGCGCCCTCGACGATGTCACCCTTGCAGGTGCCGCAGGTGCCGCTGCGACAGCTGTAGGGCAGCATCAGGCCGGCGCGCAGGGCGGCGTCGATGACACTCTCGTCATCGCCTACGTCAAACTGATGGTCGGTGCCTTCGATGCGTACCTGATGCGTCATTTCGCCTCTCCGTCGATGCCCAGATCAGACCAGCGTTCATCCACGCGCTGCTTGACCGCCGGATCCATGGCGATGGCGCGGCCCCACTCGCGGTCGGTTTCGCCGGGCCACTTGCTGGTGGCATCCAGCCCCATTTTGGAGCCAAGGCCCGAGACGGGCGAGGCAAAGTCCAGATAGTCGATGGGGGTGTTTTCCACCATTACCGTGTCGCGCGCCGGGTCCATTCGCGTGGTCATGGCCCAGATGACATCGTCCCAGCTGCGTGCGTTCACATCGTCATCCACCACAATGATGAACTTGGTGTACATGAACTGCCGCAGAAAGGACCAGACGCCCATCATGACGCGCTTGGCATGGCCGGGGTACTGCTTGCGCATGCTGACCACGGCGAGGCGGTAGCTGCAGCCCTCGGGCGGCAGGTAGAAGTCGACGATCTCGGGGAACTGGCGCTGCAGGATCGGTACAAAGACCTCGTTGAGCGCCACACCCAGCACGGCCGGCTCGTCGGGTGGCCGGCCCGTATAGGTGCTGTGATAGATCGGATCGTCGCGATGCGTGATGCGATCAATGGTGAATACCGGGAAGTCGTCGACTTCGTTGTAATAGCCGGTGTGATCACCGAACGGCCCCTCGGGGGCCATGTCGTCGGGGTGGATATGGCCCTCGAGGACGATTTCGGCCGACGCCGGTACCTGGAGATCGGAGCCCATGCAGTTGACCAGCTCGGTACGGCTGCCGCGGAGCAGACCGGCGAAGGCATATTCCGAGAGGCTGTCGGGCACCGGGGTTACGGCCCCCAGCAGCGTCGCGGGGTCTGCGCCCAGCGCCACGGCAATCGGAAACGGCTCGCCGGGATGCGCCTGTTGCCAGTCGCGAAAGTCGAGTGCGCCGCCCCGGTGCGAGAGCCAGCGCATGATCACGCGATTGCGGCCGATGACCTGCTGGCGGTAGATGCCAAGGTTCTGGCGCTTCTGGCCGGGGCCGCGGGTGATGACGAGCGCCCAGGTGATCAGCGGGCCAGCGTCGCCGGGCCAGCAGGTCTGGATGGGCAGCTGGCCCAGATCGACGTCGTCGCCCTCGATGATGTTTTTCTGGCAAGGCGCGCTGCGACGGACCTTGGGCGCCATGTCGAGCACTTTGCGAAACACGGGCAGGTTATGCCAGGCATCACGCATGCCCTTGGGTGGCTCGGGCGATTTCAGAAAGGCCAGCAGCTCACCGATCTCGCGCAGGGCATCCACGCTCTCGGCACCCATCCCCAGGGCAACCCGTTCGGGCGTGCCAAAGAGGTTGCCGAGCACGGGCATGGAGTGTCCCGTGGGGTTTTCAAACAGGATGGCGGGCCCGGCGCGGCGCAGCGTGCGGTCGCAGATCTCGGTCATTTCGAGGTTGGGATCAACCTCGGCCGACACCCGCTTGAGCTCGCCGCGGGCTTCCAGCTGGTCAATGAAGTCGCGCAGATCGCGGTATTGCATGGGGGCTCCTGGTGGATGCGCCGGCTGTTCAGGCGGCGTCGAACTCGGCAACGACGGGGGCATGATCCGACGGCCGCTCCCAGGCGCGCGGTATGGCGTCCACATCGCTGCGCGCAAGCGCGCCAGTGAGTGCCGGGCTGGTCAGAATCAGGTCGATGCGCAGGCCGCGATTGCGCTTGAAGTTGTTCATTCGATAATCCCACCACGAAAACGCGGCCTCGGGCTGGTCGAAGCATCGGAAGCTGTCGCTAAAGCCCAGCTCGAGGATGGCCGCAAGTGCCTCGCGCTCGGGCGTGGAGCACAGAATCTGCTCCTGCCACTCGGCGGGGTCGTGGACATCGGCATCGGCGGGCGCAATATTGAAATCACCAACCACGGCGACGCGCTCATGGCGTGTCAGCTCGTCGCGCAGCCAGTCGTGCAAATGCGCAAGCCAGGCCAGTTTGTAGTCGTATTTGTCGCTGCCGACGGCCTTGCCGTTGGGCACGTAGAGGTTGATGAAGCGTAGTCCATCGATGGTGGCGGCCAGCACCCGGCGCTGCGGGTCTTCAAAACCGGGTATATCGAGCGCGATGTCCGTGAGCGGCGCACGCGCCAGCACCGCAACGCCGTTGTAGGTCTTCTGCCCCGAGAACGCGACCTCGTAACCGGCCTCCTGAAGGGCGGCAGTCGGGAATTTCTCGTCGGTCAGCTTGGTCTCCTGCAGACCCAGCACGTCGGGCTGGGCCGCCTCGAGCCATTCCAGGACCTGGGGCAGGCGCACATTGAGCGAGTTGACGTTCCACGAGGCGAGCTTCACGGGCGCCCTCCGGTTGGCATGGGTGACAGTCGCTCGATTGTACTGGGTGGCGGAGCGGCGTGCAGCGTCCGTCGGTCCCGCCGGCGGTGCGCGGCGAGGGTTGGCAGCCTCAGGCCGCCAGTCCGCTCGCCCGCAGCAAGGGCTCGATGCTGGGCTCGCGCCCGCGGAAGTCGTGGAAGAGCTTGGCGGCGTCCTCTGATCCGCCCCGCTCGAGGATGTGCTCGAGGAAGGCCCGGCCGGTGACGGGGTTGAAGATGCCCTCCTCGGTAAACCGCGCAAAGGCATCGGCGGACAGCACCTCGGCCCACTTGTAGCTGTAGTAGCCTGCCGCATAGCCGCCGGCAAAGATGTGCGCAAAGCTGTTGGGAAAGCGGTTGAAGGCGGGTGGGTGCACCACCGCGACCTGATCGCGCACTTCTTTGAGCAGTGCAAAAATTCGCTCGCCGCCCGCACGGTCATGCTCGACATGCAGCCGCAGGTCAAAGAGCGAGAACTCGAGCTGGCGGACCATCTGCATGGCGGCCTGGAAGTTGCGAGCCTCGGTCATGCGCGCAAAGAGCGCCTCGGGGATCGGCTCGCCGGTCTCGTGGTGACGGGCAAAGAGATCCAGCGCCTCGCGCTCCCAGCACCAGTTCTCGAG
>CAJXMI010000003.1 GCA_913056145.1 uncultured Spiribacter sp. | reverse complement strand
CCGCTGCTCAAACGGGTCGGGGCCGACGGTACCGAGTACGTGCTCGCAGCCATCCCGCTTGGCGGCTACGTCAAGATGCTCGATGAGCGCGAGGGCGAAGTGCCCTCCGACCAGCAGCATGTGGCCTTTAACAACAAACCGCTCTGGGCGCGCAACGCGGTGATCGCGGCCGGCCCGGCGTTTAACTTTGCCCTCGCGATTCTGGCCTACTGGCTGGTGTTTGTTACCGGCGCGACCGAGCCCCGGCCGCTGATCGGGCCGGTGATTCCGGACACGCCGGCGGCCGCCGCCGGGTTCCAGGAAGGCGACGAGCTGCGCGCAATCAACGGCACCGAGGTCGAGGCCTGGGACCAGGCGGTGATTACCCTGATTCGGGCCGCCAACCGCTCGCCGGTGGTTGTTGCGGTCGAGCGCCAGGACGGCACGCGTGCGGAGCTTGCACTTGATCTGGCCGATGCCCGGCTTCTTGACGAAGAGGGTGAGGTGCTGCAGCGCATCGGCTTCCAGCCCTGGCAGCCGCGGATACCACCGGTGGTTGCGCGCGTGGCAGACGGCAGTGCAGCGGCCGCCGCGGGCATCGAGCCGGGTGAGCGCATCCAGCAGATAGCCGGCGAACCCATCGCGCAATGGCGCGATTTAGTCGAGGCCGTCCGGCCGCGTCCCGGGGAAACGGTGGCGCTACAGGTGGATGGCCCGTCGGGGGCACGTGAGCTGACGGCCACCCTGGGCGCTCGTGGCGAGGGTGCGGCGCGTACCGGTGTGCTGGGCGTGGTGCCGGAAATCCCCGACGGCACATTCGAGTCGATGCAGCGCGAGGTGCGCTATGGTCCGCTGGCAGCCGTCCCCGAGGCGATCCAGGCAAGCTGGCAGGCGGGCGCGCTCACCGTGGAGGTGCTCGCGCGGATGGTCATTGGCGAGGCGTCGGTCAAAAACCTGAGCGGTCCGATCAACATCGCGCAGTATGCGGGAGACAGCGTATCGCTTGGTCTGGCACCGTTTCTGAAGTTCCTCGCCATCGTCAGCATCAGTCTTGGTATCCTTAACCTGTTACCGGTGCCGGTACTGGATGGCGGGCATCTTCTCTACAACGCGATTGAATGGGTGCGGGGGCGCCCGCTGTCGGAGGCAGCTCAGGGAATCGGCCAGCAAATCGGGCTGGCGCTGCTTTTCATGCTGATGGCGCTCGCGTTCTACAACGACCTGCATCGCCTGTTTGTGAGCGGGGGATGAAACAAAAAGGCCGATGATGCGACTTACACTGGCAGCCCTGTTGTTTTTCCTGACCGCGACCACGGTTCAGGCCTTTACCATTGACGACATCCGCATTCGCGGTCTCGAGCGTATTTCCGAGGGGACGGTGCTCAACTACCTGCCGCTCGAAGTGGGCGATGAGGTCGACGGCGCGGCCAGCGCCGATGCGCTCGAAGCGCTGTTTGATACCGGCTTCTTCGATGATGTCGAGCTGCTGCGGGATGGCACGACCTTGATTGTCGAGGTCCGGGAGCGGCCGGCCATCGCGCAGATCGAGTTCTCGGGCAACGAGCAGCTGGATGGCGATCTGCTGCGGGAGGGCCTGGCCGATGCCGGGCTTGGCGAGGGGCAGAGTTTTGACCGGTCGCTGCTCGCGCGCATCGAGCGCGAACTCGAACAGCAGTATTTTGCGCGGGGCTACTACGATATCGCTGTCGACAGCACGGTATCGCCCCTGCCGCGCAACCGGGTGAGCCTGCGCCTTGATATCGAGGAAGGGCAGCCTGCCTCGGTGCAGCCCATTCGCTTTATTGGCAATCGCAGCTTCGACACCGACCGGCTACGCGACCAGTTCGAGATGGGGCCGGCGCCCTGGTGGGCGTTCCTGTCCAATCGCGATAAATACTCGCGTGAGCGACTGTCCGCTGATCTCGAACGCTTGCGGGCGTTCTACCGCGATCGTGGCCATGCCAGCTTCCGGATCGAGTCCACGCAGGTCACGATCAGCCCCGATCGTCAGCGCATCCATGTGACCGTTAACCTCAACGAGGGGCCACGCTATGCCGTGGGCGATATCGAGCTGGCCGGCAATCTTGTGTTCAGCGAGGCCGAGCTGCGCCCGCTCCTCGAGGTCGAGTCGGGCGAGGTCTACACCCAGCGCGGCATCACGCGCACGGTCGAGGCGCTGCGCGACAAGCTCGGTGAGCAGGGTTATGCGCTTGCGCGCGTCAACCCGGTTCCGGAGATTCGCGAGGCCGAGCGCGCCGTTGATCTGACCTTTTTCATCGACCCGGCAAGCCGGGTGTATGTGCGCCGCATCCGGATCAGCGGCAACGAGACCACTCGCGACGACGTGGTGCGCGGCGAGCTCCGGCAGTTTGAAGGCACCTGGCTTTCCACCACCGATCTGCAGGAGTCCGAAAACCGCCTGGGGCGTACCGGGTTCTTTGGCGATGTGCGCATCACCACCCCGCGCGTGCCCGGTAGCAGCGATCAGGTCGACATCGAGGTCGAGACCACTGAGCGTCTGTCCGGCAGTCTGCGAGCCGGCGTGGGCTTTGGGAGTGATCAGGGCCTGATCCTCAACCTGGGCATTCAGCAGGACAACGTATTCGGTACCGGTGATCGCGCCGAGTTTGTGGCCAACAGTGACGACTCGGATACGGTCTACCGGCTGTCCTACCTGGAGCGCAACCACACCATGAGCGGGATCGACCGGCGCTATGCCGTGTCATTCCGCGATCGTGATGCCGATGAGCTTGATCTCACCGACTATGGCCTGCAGTCGGCCACGGCCAGTTACGGCTACCGGATTCCGGTGTCGTCCAACGACCGGGTGGGTATCGACGCCGAATTTGACGAGGTTGATATCGAGTTGCCGCCCGACGCCACCGATTATCTGCGTACCGAGATCAATCGCAACGGCACGGGAAACCAGGTGATCCGCGGCAGCCTGTTCTGGACGCGCGACACGCGCAACCGCGCCATCTTCCCGTCGCAGGGCGGCCGCCAGGAAACGCGGCTGGAAGTCACCGCGCCGGGGATTTCAGATCTCGACTACTACCGCCTCAGCTACGAGCAGTCGCGCTATTTCGAGCTGAGCGAGCGCTTTACCCTGGTCCTGGACGGTACGCTGTCCTACGGGGCGGGCTTTGGTGATACCGATGTTCTGCCGTTCTATGAGAACTTCTATGCGGGCGGCATACGCACGGTGCGAGGTTATGATCGCAACTCGCTGGGCCCGCGCGACAGCCGGGACGACCCGGTGGGCGGCAACGTCCGCCTGCTTGGCCGGGCCGAGCTGCGCTTCCCCCTCTCGCTTGAGGACGAGGCCGGTAACCTGCGCCTGAGCACCTTCATTGACGGCGGCCAGGTCTGGGATACCGAACGCGCCAATGTGGATGAGTATGGCGATATCAATACCAGTGATGTCCGCTACTCCGCCGGCGTCGGGCTTGTCTACTACTCGCCGATCGGGCCCCTGACCACCAGTGTTGCCCGGCCGCTGAACGATGAAGAAGGCGATGACACGCAGTTCTTCCAGTTCACGATCGGGGCGTTTTTCTAGCATGCGAGGCGCAACAACGGCATTGGCGCTAACGCTGGCCCTTGTCCTCCCCGCGGGGGTGGCAGCGCAGGAAACGCAGGGCGGCCCTGATGCGGATGGTGCTCCTCGGATCGGTTATGTCGATCCGGGCCGGGTGTCGGATGAGGCGCCGCAGGCCGACGCGGCGCGGGCACGGCTGCAGGAGGAGTTTGCGCCGCGGGACGAAGATATCCTGGCAATGCAGGATCAGCTTCGCGCCCTTGAGGATCGTCTGGCCGAGCAGCGGCTCAGCCTGGATCAGGACGCGCAGCAGGAGCTGCAGCGTGAGATTGTGACTCGGCGGCGCGAGATCCAGCGCCAGCAGGAGGCCTTCCGCGAAGATTTCAACATGCGCCGGAATGAGGCGCTCGGCGATTTGCAGCGGCGCATCCTGCGTGTTGTCGGCGAATTCGCCGAGGAGCAGGGCTATGACCTGGTGGTCAGTGATGGGGTGGTCTATGCGAGCGATGCCGTGAACATTACTGACCGGATTATTGAGCGCCTCCAGCGTCAGTATGAAGATCGACAGGGCGACGACGGCTAGCGGGGCAGCGGGTGGTGGCCAGACAGTCCTACACGCTCGGTGAGCTCGCCGAGCTCACCAACAGCCGACTCGAGGGCGATCCCGACATCCGCATTGATCAGGTGGCGGCGTTGTCACAGGCCCGGCCGGGGCAGATCAGTTTCCTTGCCAACTCGCGCTATCGGCGCGAGCTGGCCGATACACAGGCGTCCGCGGTTATCGTGCCGGTGGATCTCGACGATCAGGCGCTCACGGGGGCAAGCCTGCGCAGCGACAACCCCTACCTGACCTTTGCCCGCGTCGCGAGGCTCCTCAACCCGTTGCCCCCGGTAAGCCCCGGTGTTGCCGATGGGGCCTGGGTGGCGGCCGACGCGGCGGTGGACCCGGCGGCGGAGATTGCGCCCGGCGCATTCGTTGGTGCAGGAGCCGTTGTTGGCGCGGGCACTCGGATTGGCCCTGGCGCGGTGGTGGAGGACGAGGCGGTCATCGGCAATGACTGCCGCATTGATGGCAACGTCACCATCGCGGCGCGCTGCCGCATTGGTGAGCGTGTGCATATCAACCCCGGCGCCGTGATTGGCGGCGAGGGCTTTGGTTTTGCCCACGACGGCGAGGGCTGGGAGCCCGTCCCGCAGCTCGGCACGGTGGTCATTGGCGATGATGTCGACATTGGGGCCAACACCACGATCGATCGCGGATCGCAGGGCGATACCGTGGTAGAGAATGGCTGCAAGATCGACAACCTCGTGCAGATTGCCCATAACGTCCGGGTTGGCGAGCACACGGTCATTGCCGCGTGCACGGGAATCTCGGGCAGCACGCGAATCGGGCGCTGCTGTACCATCGCGGGTCAGGTAGGCATGGCCGGGCATCTTGAAATTGCGGCGGGAACAACCTTTACCGGCATGGCCATGGTGACAGGCAGTGTCCGTGAGGCCGGGGTGTATTCCTCGGGCATTCCCGCCATGCCGGCGCGCGACTGGCGGCGCAACGCCGTGCGCTTCCGACAACTCGACACCATGGCAAGGCGCATCGAACAGCTCGAAAAGGCGCTTGAGAGGACACTGAATGAGCAACCCGAAGACCCTTGACCCGGACGGTATCAAGCGCCGGCTACCCCATCGTTATCCCTTCCTGCTCGTCGATCGGGTCATTGACTATCAGCCCGGCGAGTCGCTGCGGGCCATCAAGCAGGTCACAGCCAACGAGCCCTGGGTGAGCGGGCATTTCCCCGAACGGGCGATCATGCCCGGTGTGCTGCTCGTCGAGGCCATGGCGCAGGCCTGTGGTCTGCTGGCCTTTGTGACCCGCGAGGCCGAGCCCGATGCCGAGATGCCGCCCGAGGCGCCCCTGTTCTTCCTGGTGGGGGTGGACAACGCCCGCTTCAAGCGGCCCATTGAGCCCGGCGAGACCGCAGAGCTGGCGGCAACGCTCGACCGCGTGGTGCGCGGGATCTGGCTTTTCCAGGCGCGGGTAGAGGTGGACGGGGCCACCGCTGCGAGCGCCGGCATCCGCTGCACGATGAGGGAAGCGTGAGCGGTATTGATCCCACGGCCTCGGTTGACCCGGGTGCGTCGTTGGCAGCCGATGTCGAGGTGGGCCCCTACGCCGTCATCGATGCCGGGGTCGAGATTGGCAGTGGTTGCGTGATCGGGCCGCATTCCGTCATCCGTGGCCCCACCCGGATCGGCGCGGGCACCCGGGTGTTTCAGTTCGCGTCGGTCGGCGAGGTCCCTCAGGATAAAAAGTTTGACGGCGAGGACAGCCGGCTTGAGATCGGCGCCAACAACACCATTCGCGAGTTTGTCACCATCAATCGCGGCACCCGCGATGGCGGCGGCGTCACGCGGATCGGCAACGACAACTGGATCATGGCCTATGTGCATATCGCCCATGACTGTGTGGTCCACGATGGCGCGGTGTTTGCCAACGGCGCGTCTCTGGCCGGTCATGTCGAGGTGGGGGACGGCGCCACGCTGGGGGGCTTTACCCTTGTCCATCAGTTCTGCCGCCTCGGGCGCGGGGCCTTTGCCTCGATGGGCAGCTGCATTCGCCGCGATGTCCCGCCCTGGGTGATGGTGGCCGGTGATCCGGCCCGCCCGCATGGAACGAACAGCGAGGGGCTGCGACGGGCCGGGTTTGACAGCGCGGGACAGCAGCGGCTGCGCGCCGCCTATCGCACGCTGTATCGCCAGGGCCTGCGGCTCAACGAGGCATTGGACGTGCTTGAGGCCGATGCGGACCATGATGCGGCCATTGCCGATCTGATCCGGTTTGTTCGTGACTCGTCGCGCGGCATTGTCCGCTAGGCCGTCGGCAATGCGGATCGGCCTCGTTGCAGGCGAGCCATCGGGGGATTATCTGGGCGGCGGGTTGGTGCGCGCACTGGCGGCGCGCTATCCGCAGGCGCGGTTCGAGGGCATTGGTGGCCCGCATATGGAGGCGGCTGGCCTTGTCTCGCGTCACCCCATGGCGGCGCTCTCGGTAATGGGGCTGGTGGAGGTGCTCCGGCACTTGCCGCGGCTGCTGCGGATTCGGGCAGAGCTGCGGCGGTATTGGCTGGCGAACCCGCCGGATGTCTTTATCGGAGTGGATGCACCCGACTTCAATCTGGGGCTCGCACGCCGGTTGCGCGCCGGCGGGGTGCCGACCGTGCAGTATGTGAGCCCCACGGTCTGGGCCTGGCGCGAGGGGCGGTTGCGCGGGATTCGCAATGCCATCGATCGGGTGTTGTGCATCTATCCCTTCGAGCATGATTTCTATGCCGCCCGCGGCATGGACTCCGTTTTTGTCGGGCATCCGCTGGCTGACGAAATCCCGCTGTCGGTGGAGCACGCGGCGGCGCGTGCCGAGCTCGATATCGGGCCAGACCAAACCCTTGTCGCACTGCTGCCGGGCAGCCGGCCGGGCGAGGTGCAACGCCTGCTGCCGGTCTTCCTCGAGGTTGCCGCGCGGTTGGCTGCCGAGCGGCCCGGCGCCCGCTTTGTGGTGCCGGCCGCTACCCCTGCCATTGAGGCGATTGTCAGTGCCGAGCTGGCGCGGTCACCGGCGCTCCCGGTCACCGTCACCGAGGGGCGCGCCCGCCAGGTGCTTGCAGCCGCCGATGCCGGGCTGGTGGCGTCGGGAACGGCTACACTCGAGGCCATGCTGCTGGGCTGTCCGGCATTAATGGCCTATCGGGTCAATGCGCTCACGGCGGCGGTGGCACGGCGCTCGATCCGCATACCCTTTTTTGCCATGCCCAACCTGATGGCCGGCGAGATGCTGATGCCCGAGTTTGTCCAGGAGCAGGCCAGAGCCGACGTCATTGCGCCTGCGCTGGCGGGGCTGCTTGATAAACCCGGCGAGCGCGAGCGCATTGCCGGGCGCTTTCACTCGCTGCACAAGGGGCTGCGGCGTGGCGCCAGTGAGCAGGCCGCAGCTGCCGTTGCCGAGCTTCTCGAGCATGACTGAGGCCGGTGTGGATGAGGTGGGCCGCGGGCCGATCGCCGGTCCGGTGGTGGCTGCTGCCGTTATTCTGCAGCCGGGGCCGGACTGGTCGGGTGTTCGCGACTCAAAGCGCCTTGGCACGCGGCGGCGGGAGGTGCTCGCTCAGCACATTCAGGCCAATGCGCGGGCCTGGGCGATTGCCGAGGTCGATGCGGCCGAGATCGACGCGCTCAATATCCGCCAGGCCACGCTCCTTGCCATGCAGCGTGCCGTCGCCGGCCTGAAGGTCGCGCCGCAGCGCGTACTGGTGGATGGGCGCGATCTCCCGGCGCTCCCCTGTCCCGGCGAGGCGATCGTCGGCGGGGACAACCAGGTTCCTGCCATTGCGGCAGCCTCCATTATTGCCAAAGTTTACCGGGATGCGCATATGCGCCGGTTGCACACCCTCTATCCGGCCTATGGCTTTGACCGTCACAGCGGCTATCCCACGGCCGAGCATCGCGCGCGCCTGCGCGAGTGCGGTATCTGTCCGGTTCACCGACGCTCGTTCGCGCCGGTACGCGATCTCATCGCCGCAGAATGACCTCGCAGATCCGATCCACATCGGTCAGCGCCAGTTCGGGGTAGATCGGCAGTGACAGACAGCGGCGCGCTGTTGCCTCGGCAACAGGCAGGCTCGGCGGTCCGGCATCGCCGTAGTGCTCGGCAAACGCACGTTGATGATGGAGTGGCACCGGGTAGTAGACGGCCGAGGCAATCCGCTCCTCGCCAAGTGCTGCCATCAGCTGATCGCGCTCGGCCTCATCGGCGCAAAGCAGGGTGTACTGGTGGTAGACATGCCGGCCAATGCCATCCGCATGCGGGATGGCGACCCGCTCGGACTGTCCCAGCCGTTCGGCATAGCGCGCGGCGACACGCCGGCGGCCATCGTTGAAGGCGTCGATATGCGGCAGCTTGGCGCGCAGGATGACCGCCTGCAGCTCATCGAGGCGACTGTTGTAGCCCACCTCGTCATGGTAGTAGCGCCTGCGACTGCCGTGGTTGCGCAGTGCGCGGGCCCTGTCGGCCACCGCGGGGTCATCGGTGCTCACAAGCCCGCCATCGCCATAGCCGCCCAGATTTTTGCTGGGAAAGAAGCTGAACGCCCCGGTCACGCCGATGCTACCGGTCTGCCGGCCATCGATGCTGGCGCCGAAGGACTGCGCACAATCTTCAACAAGCGCCAGACCATGCTGCTCGGCCAGTTGGCCAAGGGCGGGCAGATTGGCGGGCTGGCCAAAGAGGTGCACCGGAAGGATGGCCCGGGTTCGCGGGGTGATGGCGCCGGCCACGGCCTGGGGGTCGATGTTGAACGTGGCCGGGTCGATATCGACAAAGACCGGCTGCGCACCCACGTAGCAAATGGCCTCGGCCGTTGCGATAAAGCTGAACGGGGTCGTGATCACCTCGTCGCCTTCGCCCACCCCGGCGGCCCGTAGTGCCAGGTGGAGGGCGTCGGTGCCCGAGGCCACCGCAACGGTATGGGCCACGCCCAGGTAATCCGCCACCTCCTGCTCGAGGGCCTGGACATTGGGTCCCAGAATGAAGCGGGCCTCGTCGAGTGCCTGTTTGAGGCCTGCCTCGATGTCGTCGCGCAGCAGTGGGTACTGCGCGGTCAGGTCGACCATGGGGATGGGGTGGCTCATGCGGGGTTCCTGTTGAGTTGGCGTCCGATTTCGATCGCAGCGGCAAGCGCGCGGCGACCGTCGTCACCGCTGACCACGGGGCGTGAGCCCTCGTGAATGGCACGCACGAACGCATTGATTTCGTCGGCCAGGGCATCGCTGCGCCCGGGGGATCGCTGCTCACGCGTGATCTGATCCATGGTGGGCGGCCCGGCGGCATCGGGTCGCCGGCGCTGGACATCGAGTGTGCCGGCCTGCAGATCCAGCGCAAAATAGGCATTTTCCTGAAACAACCGCAGTCGGCGCTCGGCCTTGGGGCTGACCCGACTCGCGGTCACGTTGGCCACGCAGCCGTCGGCAAACCCGAGGCGCGCGTTGGCAATGTCGATGTCCTCCGAGATAACCCGGGCGCCGCTTGCATCGAGGCGCTCGAGCGGTGAATCCACCAGCTCCAGGATCAGATCAATGTCATGGATCATGAGATCGAGGACGACACTGACATCGGCACCGCGCGGATTGAACGGGGCAATGCGGTGCGATTCGATAAAGCGCGGCTGGCGGATCTCGCTGGCGGCCGCCACCATGGCCGGGTTGAAGCGCTCCAGATGCCCCACCTGCAGCACGCACTCACGGGCGCGGGCCGCGGCAATCAGCGCATCCGCTTCGGCCAGCGTGGTGGTCATGGGCTTTTCGATGAG
The DNA here is from genome assembly GCA_913056145.1 of uncultured Spiribacter sp. Taxonomy (GTDB): domain Bacteria; phylum Pseudomonadota; class Gammaproteobacteria; order Nitrococcales; family Nitrococcaceae; genus Spiribacter. Next base: position 45,201 of record CAJXMI010000003.1, on the reverse strand, counting down.
CATGTGAATGCCCGCCTCAAGCAATGGCAGCGCCAGGGCATGATGCAACCGGGTGGGCGTGGCCATGCTGGCCGCATCCACCGCGCCGGGCAGCTCCGCTGCATCGGTGAAGGCCTTGCAGCCGCACTCATCGGCCACGGCCTGCGCGCGCTGCGCATCGGCATCCACCACAGCGACCAGCTCGCACTCGGGGTGCGCCGCGTATTTAAGGGCATGGAAGCGGCCCAGATAGCCGGCACCCACGACGGCCGTTCGCAGCCGGTTCATCGCAGTATTCCCCGTTCGCTCGCCCGAACGAATGCCACAAACCGGGCAACCTCGGGATGGTGGTGTAGTTCGCCGGCCTCGATGGCCGCAATGGCCGTCTCGGTGCCGTGGCCCGCGCGAAAGAAGGCGCGATAGGCCGCCTTCAGGGCGCGCTGACTTGCGGGTGAGATGCCCGCGCGCTTGAGACCGCGTACATTGAGCCCCCGCAGCCTGGCACGGTTACCGGCCGCCATGCAGTAGGGCGCGACATCGCGGGATATGATGGCGCCGCCGCCCAGCATGGCGAGTGCCCCGATGTGCACGAACTGATGGATGGCGCAGGCGGCGGATATATACGCCCGGTCATCAATATGCACATGCCCCCCGAGCTGGCTGCTGTTGGCAATAATGATGTCATTGCCGAGCTGACAGTCATGGCCCACATGGCTTGCGACCATCAGCAGGTTGCGATCCCCGATGGCGGTCACGCCGGCCTCTTTGGTGCTGGCTCGATGCACGGTCACAAATTCGCGAAAGGTGTTGTCATCGCCAACGACCAGTTGCGTTGGCTCATCGCGGTAGCTGACATCCTGCGGAGGCTCGCCAAGGACGGCATGGGCATGCAGGCGATTGCGGGCTCCAAGTGTTAGCGGGCCACTCAGAACCACGCTGGCACCCACCTCGCAATCGTCGCCAATGCGCACTCCCGCGCCAATCACGGCATGGGGTCCGATGCGCACGCGCTCCCCGAGCTGCGCGTCCGGATCAACAATGGCGCTGGCGTGAATACTGGCGTTGGTCATGCGCTGTCATGATGGCCGAAACGGCAGCGTCCGGCCAGTCCTGCGTCTATCGGTGCGGGCCCGTTCGGCGGTAGCATAGCCGACGGTCAAGACAGGGCGCATTCATGGCACCGGCATTCGTTCATCTTCATCTGCACACCGAATTCTCGCTCATCGACGGCACCGTCCGGGTGGCCCCGTTGGTCGAGGGCGTGGCCGGGTACGGGATGCCAGCGGTGGCCATCACCGATCAGGGCAATCTGTTCGGGATGGTCAAATTCTACGAAGCCGCCCTTCGAGCCGGGGTCAAGCCCATTATTGGCGCCGACCTGCGGGTGGCCAGCGAGGAGGGGGGCGGCGGCCACCACGCGCTGACATTTCTGTGCATGAACAACGCCGGATACGCCGCGCTGACACGACTGATCACCGCCAGCTACCTCGACGGCCAGGGCCAGGGCCTGCCTTTGGTGGAGCGCGCCTGGCTCGAGCGCTGGAACGAGGGGCTCATCGTTCTCTCCGGAGGCGCTCGGGGTGACGTTGGCCAGGCCTTGCTCAATCAGGACGAACGCCTGGCCCGGCAGCGTCTGGCATTTTGGCATACGCATTTTCCCGGGCGGTACTACCTTGAAGTCCAGCGCACCGGGCGGCCCGGTGACGAGGACCATGTCCACGCGGCGGTTGCGCTGGCCGGCGCTACCCAGACGCCGGTGGTGGCCAGCAACGATGTCCGCTTTCTGGAGCGCGACGATTTCGAGGCGCATGAGGCGCGGGTGTGCATTCATGACGGTCGCATCCTCCACGATGACCAGCGCCCGCGGCACTATGCCGAGGCGCAGTATCTGCGCAGCCCGGAGGAAATGGCCGCGCTGTTCAGCGACCTGCCGGAGGCGCTTGAGAACACTGTTGCCATTGCGCAGCGCTGCAACCTCAGCCTGACCCTCGGCCAGAATGTGCTGCCGGATTTTCCGGTGCCCGAGGGACGCAGCATCGAGGCGCATCTTCGCTCCGAAGCCAAGGCAGGGCTGGAGCGCCGCATTGCCGCGCTGGGCACTCCCGGTGGCGACCCGGCCGACTATGACGCGCGCCTGGACCACGAGCTGGGCGTTATCGAGCAGATGGGCTTTCCCGGATACTTCCTGATCGTTGCCGATTTCATTCGCTGGGCAAAATCGCAGGACATCCCCGTGGGGCCGGGGCGCGGCTCCGGGGCGGGCTCACTGGTGGCCTACGCGCTTGAGATTACCGACCTGGATCCGCTGCGTTACGATCTGCTCTTCGAGCGCTTTCTCAACCCCGAGCGGGTGTCCATGCCCGACTTCGATGTCGACTTCTGCATGGAAAAGCGCGACCGCGTGATCGACTATGTGGCCGAGCGCTATGGCCGTGAAAAGGTCTCGCAGATTGCCACTCACGGCACGATGGCGGCCCGGGCCGTGGTTCGCGACGTTGGCCGCGTGCTCGGGCATGGCTACGGCTATGTCGACCGCATTGCCAAGCTTATCCCGTTTGAGCTTGGCATGACGCTCGACAAGGCACTCGCGCAGGAGGCCGATCTGCGCGAGCTCTACGAGCAGGATGAGGATGTGCACTTCCTGCTGGACCTTGCCGGACGGCTCGAGGGGCTGTCGCGCAACGTCGGCAAACATGCCGGCGGTGTGGTCATCGCGCCCTCCGATCTCACCGACTTTGCACCGCTGTTCTGCGAGCCGGGCGGGGCGGGGCTTGCAACCCAGTTCGACAAGGACGACGTCGAGGCCGTGGGGCTCGTCAAATTCGATTTTCTGGGGCTGCGCACCCTCACGATCATCGACTGGACGGTCCGGGCGGTGAATACGCTGCGCACGGCGGCCGGCGAGACACCGCTCGACATCGCGACCATCCCGCTCGCCGATCGCGAGACCTTCCGCCAGCTGCAGGCCTGTCAGACCACGGCAGTGTTTCAGCTTGAATCCCGCGGCATGAAGGATTTGATCCGCCGCCTGCAGCCCGATTCATTCGAGGACATCGTCGCACTCGTCGCGCTGTTCCGGCCCGGTCCGCTGCAATCGGGCATGGTCGAGGATTTCATCGACCGCAAACACGGCCGCAAACCGGTGGCCTATCCCACCCCCGAGCTGCATCACGATGCGCTCAAGCCCATTCTCCAGCCTACCTATGGCGTCATCCTCTACCAGGAGCAGGTGATGCAGATCGCACAGGCGGTGGGGGGCTACAGCCTGGGCGCGGCCGATCTGCTTCGCCGTGCAATGGGCAAGAAAAAGCCCGAGGAAATGGCGCGCCAGCGCAGCATCTTCCTGGAGGGTGCGGTTGGCCAGGGACTGCGCCGCGAGCATGCCGAGGGCCTGTTCGACCTCATGGAGAAGTTCGCGGGGTACGGCTTTAACAAGTCGCACTCGGCCGCCTATGCGCTGCTGTCGTACCAGACCGCCTGGCTCAAGACCCATTACCCCGCCGCGTTCATGGCCGCGGTGCTGTCCTCCGATATGGATAACACGGACAAGGTTGTCATTCTCATTGAGGAATGTCGGGCAATGGCTCTCGCGGTTGATCCACCGGATATCAATAGCTCGGAGTGGATGTTTCAGGCGGCAAGCGAGGGGCGAATTGTCTATGGCCTGGGCGCCGTCAAGGGCGTGGGGTATTCAGCCGTGGAGGCCATTGTTGATGCGCGCAACGCCGGCGGGGCGTTTGCCGATTTGCATGATTTGTGTCGACGCGTCGATTTGCGCCGGGTAAACCGCCGCGTGCTCGAGGCGCTCATCCGCTCGGGGAGCCTCGACTCGATCTGCAGCAACCGGGCAACGGCCATGCATATGCTAAGCCCCGCCCTGCAGGCCGCCGAGCAGCAGACACGCAACACCGAGCTGGGCCAGGACGACCTCTTTGGCCTGGGCACGGTGGCCGCGCCCGATGCCGGCGCCGAGACCGCGCCCGGCATGGCGGAATGGGACGAGGCCGAGCGCCTGGCGGCCGAAAAGGAAACCCTGGGCCTCTATCTCACCGGTCACCCCATCAGCGAGTACGAAGACGAGCTGGCGGGGTTCACAACCGCCCGCCTGGTGCAGGCTGCCAGCGGGGCAGGTGTCGAGGCGGGTGGCAAGGGCAGTCGGCGCGAGCGGGAAAAGCGCGTGGTCCTCGCCGGCCTTGTCGTGGCCGTGCGCAGTCGGATTACACAAAGCGGGCGGCGACTTGGCTTTGTCACCCTCGATGACCGCACGGCACGGCTCGAGGTCATCCTCTTTGGCGATGTCTACCAGCGCTATCGCCACCTGCTCGAAAAAGACCGCCTGATCGTGGTCGAGGGGGATCTCGGTTATGACGAGTTCAGCGACGGCTATCGGGTCTCGGCCGAGCGTGTGCACGATCTGGCCGGTGCGCGCATGGCATTTGCCCGACGCCTGGTGTTGCGCGTTGATGCGGCAAAGGCGGGTAATGGCTTTATCGGCCATCTCCATAAGGCCCTCGAGCCCTACCAAAACGGGGACTGCACGGTTTGTATCGACTACGAGGGTGCGGGGGCGAGCGCGCGCGTCCGCTTGGGCGAGGCCTGGCGTGTACGCCCCGAGGCGGCCCTGATCGAGCGGCTCACGACACTGCTGCCCGAGCAGTCGGTGCAGCTCGATTATCACCGCTAGCCGGGTGGCGGCGTGAAGGGGGCGTGATACGATGACGCCGTCAGCAACCATGGAGCAGATCCCTTGGCGTCCAGCGACCTGAATTTCCTTGAATTCGAACGGCCTATCGCCGAACTCGAAGCCAAGATCGACGAGCTCAGGCACGTAAGCGATGATGCCAGGGTCAGCATCAGTGACGAGCTGGCGCGCCTGCAAACCAAGAGCCAGCAGCTCACCGAGCAGATTTTTCGCAACCTCACCCCCTGGCAGGTCTCACAGCTCGCCCGCCATCCGCAGCGGCCGTATGCGCGTGACTACATTGATGCGGTTTTCACCGATTTCGAGGAGCTACACGGCGATCGCGCGTATGCCGATGATGCCGCGATTATCGGTGGCCTTGCCCGGTTCGAGGGCCGCCCGGTCATGGTTGTCGGCGAGCAGAAAGGACGGGGTACGCGCGAGAAGATCGCCCGCAATTTCGGTATGCCGCGGCCCGAGGGCTATCGCAAGGCCAAGCGGCTCATGGAAATGGCCGAGCGCTTCGAGCTGCCGCTGATCACCTTTATCGACACGCCCGGCGCCTACCCGGGCGTGGGTGCCGAGGAGCGAGGCCAGAGTGAGGCCATCGCGCGCAACCTCGCCACCATGTCGCGTCTGCGCATTCCGGTACTCTGCGCTGTGATTGGCGAGGGCGGCTCGGGCGGGGCACTGGCCATTGGTGTAGGCGACCGGTTGCTCATGCTGCAATACAGCACCTATTCGGTGATCTCGCCCGAGGGCTGCGCGTCCATCCTCTGGAAGAGTGCCGACAAAGCGGCGGATGCCGCTGAGGCCATGGGCATCACGGCCACCCGCCTCAACGAACTGGGGCTGGTGGATGAGGTAATCAACGAGCCCCTGGGGGGTGCGCATCGCGACTGGGGAGCGGCGGCCACGGGGCTTGCCGATGCGCTGCGCCGGCATCTGGCCGACATTTGCGCGCTCGACTCCGAACACCGCCTGGCAACTCGCTATGAACGTCTCATGCGGCTCGGGCATTTCCGCGACTAAGCCTCAGCGCCCATGACGCTGCCAACCCCGGCCGCGCTGCGCGAGGCATTGCCCGCCGGGACCCGGCGTGTGCTCGTGGCCTTCAGTGGCGGGGTGGACTCCAGCGTACTCCTGCATCTTGCCCGCGACGCCGGGCTCAGCGTGCGCGCCCTGCATGTCCATCACGGGTTATCGGCTGAGGCCGACGCCTGGGTAGAGCATTGCCAGACCGTTTGCGCAGCGCTGGGTATTCCCCTTGAGGTCCGATACGTCCGTACCGAACGGCGTGGAATCGGGGTCCAGGCCGGCGCACGCAATGCCCGCTATGGGGCCCTGGCCGAGGCCTGTGCCCGTGATGAGGCCGTCCTCGTGGGTCAGCACGCCGATGATCAGGCAGAGACGGTGCTGCAGCGGCTGCTGCGCGGTACCGGGCCCGACGGGCTTGCCGGCATGGCGCCGGTCCGTGCCTTTGCCGAGGGCTGGCTGTTGCGGCCGCTGCTCGCGGCAACCCGCGAGGAGATTTTGGCCTATGCCCGGGCGCAGGGCCTTGAGTGGATCGAAGACTCCGGGAATCAGTCCTGCGTCTATCAGCGCAATCGCATTCGCCACCGGCTTTTGCCGGCATTGCAGGCAGAGGCGCCCGGAGTGGTTGCCGCGCTCAATCAGCTGGCGGGCGATGCGCGGGCCGAACACGCCGCGCGTGACTGGTTACTCGCCGAGCAATGCCATGCCTGTGAGATTTGCCCGGACGGGCCGCTTCGGGTGAGTCGTCTCGCCGCGCTGCCGGCCACGGTCACCCACAGCCTGCTGCGATACTGGGTGCGCCAGGGCGGTTGGCGCCCTCCGGGACGGCGGCGTTTGCTTGCCGGTGTGCCGGCGCTGCTTGATGCCGGCGCCGATCGCCATCCGCAGCTTGCCTGGCGCGATGGGCAGATCGTCCGCCACGCCGGGGTACTCTTTCGTCTGCCGCCGTGCCTGCCCGACCGTCCCCCACCGCAAGCGGTGAACGCGGATGCAGCGGGTTCTCCGGACTCCACCATCGACTGGTGTGGCCAGGGCGTGATTCGGTTCACACAAAGCCCTGTTGGGACCGGGATTGCGGCAGCGGCGCTCCCTTGGATCGCGGTGGTTCGGGTTGCCGGGGCAGGCGAGCGGGTCCGCCTTGCCGGCAGCCCCTTGCGGCCGGTGCGTGAGCTGCTGCGCGAGGCCGGAGTGCCGCCGTGGTGGCGCGAGCGCTGGCCGTTGCTCACGGATGCCCGGGACAGGGTTATCGGCATCCCCGGGATCGGGGCCGGACAGGGCTTTGCAGCGGGGCCGCATGAGTCAGCCATGCAGGCGTGCTGGATCCCCGCGAGGGCCCCGCAGGGCGCGGACTGGAGCGTCCCGCGCGTGCCCCTGGGGCCATGAGTCGACAGGTGTTTTCATTGTGCGCCCGGGTCGGTTCTGCTACCTTCTGGCCCCGTCCTGCGGGGGCCTCCTGCCGCCGCAAACCGCCAGCAGGCCGACGGAACCAATGACACGATTCATCTTCATCACCGGCGGTGTGGTGTCCTCCCTTGGAAAGGGCATCGCCGCTGCATCGCTGGGCAGTATCCTCCAGGCGCGCGGGCTCGACGTGACCATGGTCAAGCTCGACCCGTACATCAACGTCGACCCGGGGACCATGAGCCCGTTCCAGCATGGCGAGGTGTTCGTCACCGACGACGGGGCCGAGACCGACCTCGACCTGGGCCATTACGAGCGCTTTGTGCGCATGCGCGCAAGCCAGGACAACAACTACACCACGGGCCGGATCTACGAGAGCGTGATCCGCAAGGAGCGGCGCGGCGATTATCTGGGCGGGACTGTTCAGGTCATTCCGCACATCACCGACGAGATCAAGCGCTGCATCGAGCGCGGCGCGGGCCAGGCCGATATTGCCCTGATTGAAATCGGCGGGACGGTGGGCGATATCGAGTCGCTGCCGTTCCTCGAGGCCATTCGGCAGATGGGCACCGAGCTCGGGCGTGAGCGTTGCCTGTTCATTCACCTCACACTGCTTCCCTGGATCGGGGCGGCGGGCGAGATGAAGACCAAGCCAACCCAGCACTCGGTCAAAGAGCTCCGCTCGATCGGTATTCAGCCGGATATCCTTGTATGCCGGGCCACCATGCCCATCCCGGCTGAGGAGCGGCGCAAGATTGCGCTGTTCACCAACGTCGAGCCAAAGGCGGTGATCTCCGCATTGGACGTCGATAACATTTACAAAGTCCCGGCCATGCTGCACGAGCAGCAGCTCGACAACATCGTGGCCGATAAACTGGGCCTGGAGCTGCCGCCGGCAAGCCTTGCCGACTGGGACCGGGTGGTGGAGGCCATGGAGGCGCCGGAAGGCCCCGTAACCGTGGCCATGGTGGGCAAATACGTCGACCTGGCCGACGCCTACATGTCACTCAACGAAGCGCTTCGTCACGCCGGCATTCAGGGCCGGCAGCGCGTCGACATCCGCTACGTCGACTCCGAGTCCATCGAGCGCGAGGGCACGTCGCTGTTGAACGATGTCGACGCGGTGCTGGTGCCGGGCGGTTTTGGCGAGCGGGGTATCGAGGGCAAGATTGCCGCGGCCGGTTACGCGCGGCGCGAGGGCATTCCCTACCTGGGTATCTGTCTGGGGCTGCAGGTGGCGGTCATTGAGTTTGCCCGCAACGTGGCCGGGCTCGAGGGGGCGCACAGCACCGAGTTCGTCACCCATCCACGGCATCCGGTCATTGGTCTGATTACCGAGTGGATGAACGCCGAGGGGCTCCAGGAGTATCGCGATTCGAACTCGGATCTGGGCGGCACCATGCGCCTTGGGGCACAGCCCAGTGATCTGGTGCGTGGCACCCGGTTTCATCGTATCTACGGCAAGGACCGTATCCTCGAGCGTCATCGACATCGCTTTGAATTCAATAACGGCTACGAGCGGGATCTGACCGAGGCCGGGCTGGTGATCTCGGGCTGGTCGAGCAATGGCCACCTCGCCGAGACCATCGAGCTCCCCGATCACCCCTGGTTCATGGCCTGTCAGTTCCACCCGGAGTTCACCTCGACGCCCCGCGACGGGCATCCGCTTTTCACGCGCTTCATCGAGGCCGCGCGTGACCACCGCGCCGCGAAAGAGGCGGGGGCATGAGCTTTGCCGTCGGCGGGCAACCAATCGGGCCGGACCAGCCGTTTTTCCTGATTGCCGGGCCCTGCGTGGTCGAATCGCGCGGGCTCACCCTGGAGATCGCCGGCACCCTGGCGGAGCTCGCCGCGGCGCGGGGCGTGCCGTTTATCTTCAAGGCCTCCTACGACAAGGCCAATCGCTCGGCGGCGGCCAGCTACCGGGGCCCCGGGATCGAAGCGGGGCTCGAGGCGCTGTCCGCGGTCCGAACCGAACTGGACATCCCCGTACTGACGGACGTTCATGACGGCTCGCCCCTCGAAGAGGTGGCAGACGTGGTCGACTGGCTGCAGACGCCGGCCTTTTTATGCCGGCAGACCGATTTCATCCAGGCGGTGGCGGCCTGCGGCCTGCCGGTCAATATCAAAAAGGGCCAGTTTCTGGCGCCCTGGGATATGCAGCATGTGGTCGACAAGGCCCGGGCTACCGGCAATCAGCAGATCACGGTGTGCGAGCGCGGCGTCTCGTTTGGCTACAACAATCTGGTCGCCGATATGCGGGGGCTCGCGGTGATGCGCCAGACTGGCGCTCCGGTTGTCTTTGATGCCACCCACTCCGTGCAGCTGCCCGGGGGCCGGGGCAACGCCTCCGGTGGCCAGCGCGAGCATGTCCCGGTGCTCTCGCGGGCGGCCGTTGCGGCTGGCATCAGCGGCCTATTCATGGAAACGCATCCACGCCCCGACGAGGCGCTCTCCGATGGGCCGAACAGCTGGCCACTCGGACGCATGGGCGAGCTGCTGGATGTGCTCATCGAACTCGATGCCGTGGTCAAACGCCACGGCTTTGCCGAAACGGATGGCGTAGAGGAGTCAATACATGCCAACCATTACACGCATTCACGCGCGCGAGATTCTTGATTCGCGTGGCAACCCCACCCTGGAGGCCGAGGCCACGCTGAGCGATGGCAGCCACGGGCGAGCCGCTGTCCCGTCAGGGGCATCCACCGGGGCCCGCGAGGCCGTTGAACTGCGCGATGGTGATGCCGCGCGCTACCTTGGCAAGGGCGTGCTCAAGGCCGTTGCCAACGTGAATGGCGAGATCAGCGACGCGCTGTCGGGCATGGACGCAACGGCTCAGCGGGCGGTCGACGAGCGCCTGATCGCCCTTGACGGTACCGACAACAAGGGGCGGCTGGGTGCCAATGCGCTGCTGGGCGCGTCGCTTGCGGTTGCGCAGGCAGCCGCCAATTCGGCGGGGGTATCGCTCTTTCGCTATCTGGCGCCGGCGGCCAGTTACCGGCTCCCCGTGCCCATGATGAACATCCTCAATGGCGGGGCGCATGCCAGTAACAGTGTTGATATCCAGGAGTTCATGGTCATGCCGGTGGGCTTCGAGCGCTTTAGCGACGCCCTGCGCTGCGGCACCGAGATCTTCCACGCCCTCAAGAAAGTCCTCGCCGGGCGCGGTCTGTCCACGGCCGTCGGTGACGAGGGCGGTTTTGCGCCCGATCTGCCCTCCAACGAGGCCGCCATTGAGGTCATCCTCGAGGCCATCGACAACGCCGGCTATCGGGCCGGCGACCAGGTCTGGATTGCGCTTGATGCGGCCAGCTCCGAGTTTTTCGAGAACGGCGAGTATCACCTTGCCTCCGAGAATCGGCGTTTTGACGCCGAAGGCTTTGCCGGCGTCCTCGCCGACTGGGTATCCCGCTACCCCATCATCTCGATCGAGGACGGCATGGCCGAGGACGACTGGGACGGCTGGGCCGCGCTTACGCGGCAGATCAGCGAGGGCGTGCAGCTGGTCGGCGATGATCTCTTTGTCACCAATACCGCAATCTTTAGGGAGGGCATCGAGCGGGGCATCGGCAATTCCATTCTGATCAAGTTCAATCAGATCGGGACACTCACCGAAACCCTCGATGCCATCGCAATGGCCGATGAGTCGGGCTACTCGGCAGTCGTGTCACATCGCTCGGGCGAGACCGAGGACACCATCATTGCCGACCTCGCTGCTGCCAGCACGGCCACTCAGATCAAGACCGGCTCGCTCTGCCGCTCTGATCGGGTCGCCAAGTACAACCAGCTGCTGCGCATCGAAGAGGAACTGGGCGCCGCCGCGCGTTACGCCGGCGCCGAGGCATTCCCCAACCTCAAGCGCATGGGCGCGCAGGTCGGCTAGATGCGCTGGGTTGCCGCCGGGCTGTTGCTCATCCTGCTCCTGCTGCAGACGCGGTTGTGGACAGGCGATGGCAGTGTCCCGGCGGTGCTCCGGCTCGACAGCGCGGTCGACGCCCAGCGCGCCGAGAATGCCGAGCTTGACGAGCGCAACCGCGCCCTCGCCGCCGATGTTGCCGATCTGCGCCAGGGCGTGGATGGCATTGAGGAGCGGGCGCGACGCGAACTGGGCATGGTGGGCGAGGGCGAGCGCTTCTATCTGGTGATCGATAACGATGACCGCTAATCCTGTGTGGGGGCTGGTTGCCGCCGCCGGCGCCGGCTGCCGAATTGGCGGCACACAGCCCAAGCAATACCATCTCATCGCCGGATCGACGGTATTGGCCTGGTCCCTTCGGGCCATGCTCGCGGTGCCGGATATCCGTGGGGTCATGCTCGCCCTTGCCAGCGGCGATACCCACGCCGATGACGTGGCGGAGGCCAGTGACTCGCGCGTATGGCGCTGTCGTGGTGGCGCTGAGCGGGCGGATACCATACGCGCGGCGCTCCAGGCCCTGCTTGCCCGGGGTGCGGCGCCGGCCGATCGGGTGCTGGTGCATGATGCCGCCCGGCCGGCGGTGTCCGCGGAGGATATCGCCACATTGCTGACCGAGGCCGGGGCGGACCCCGATGGGGGGCTGCTGGCGGTGCCGGTCCGTGACACGCTAAAGCGCGGGAGTGCCGACGCCCGGGTGGTGGCGACCGTACCGCGTGATGATCTCTGGCAGGCCATGACGCCGCAGCTCTTTCCGCTCGGCCGGCTGCTGCATGCCCTTGACAGCGCCGCTGCGGCCGGCGCGAAGATCACCGATGAGGCGCAGGCCATGGAGCACATGGGGGCGCAGCCGCGTCTGGTGCCCTGCCGCGCAACCAACATCAAATATACCTGGCCGGCGGACGATGCCTGGCTTGAGTCGATTCTGACCAGCAACCATGGGGGGCGATGATGGGGGTGCGTGTAGGCCAGGGCGTGGACGCCCATCGGCTCGAGGCAGGTCGGCGTCTGGTGATTGGCGGTGTTGATATTCCCTTCGAGCAGGGTCTGATGGCCCACTCGGATGGCGATGTGCTGTTGCATGCGGTGACCGACGCTATCCTGGGCGCTCTGGGCGCGGGCGATATCGGGGCTCATTTCCCCGATACCGAGGCGGCCTGGGCGGGTGCGGATAGCCGGATGCTCCTGCGGCAGGTGATAGCGGAGGTGGCTTCACCCCACGATCGGGTGGTGAACGTGGATGCAACGGTCATCGCGCAGCGGCCCAGACTCCAGCCCCATGTTGCCGCGATGCGCGCCAATGTGGCAGACGATCTGGGCGTGCCGCCGCATGCGGTCAACGTCAAGGCCACCACGCTGGAGTGGATGGGGTTTACCGGCCGCGGTGAGGGGATTGCCGCCATGGCCGTCGTCCTGCTTGATCGGCCGGATTCCGTGACTTCGTGAGTGCTTTGGCACCGGCGCCGCTTGCCGGCCCCACGGCCTGGGGCGAGGTGCTGGGTCACGCGCGGGTCGCGGCGGAGCCCGCCGATTTCCTGGTCGATGAGCAGCTCGGATTTGGTGCAAGCCAGGATGGCCCGCATTTGCTTGTCCAGATCCAGAAAACGGAGCTGAGCACGGCCGAGGCCTCGCAGCAACTGGCAGCGGCCTGGGGCGTGGCGGCGCGGGACATCGGGCATGCCGGCCGCAAGGACCGGCAGGCAGTCACGCGTCAGTGGCTCAGCGTGCCCTGGCCGGATGGCAAGGCGCTTCCGCCTGCGGGCGCCATTAATCCGCAGTTGCAGGTGCTGGGCCGGGCCCGTCACCGCCGCAAGCTGCGCGTGGGCGCGCACACGGGCAATCGATTTCGACTGGTACTGCGCGATGTCAACGCACCGCGCGCGGCGCTGAACGCACGCCTGCAGGCCATCGCCATGGGCGGTGTTCCCAACTACTTCGGCCCCCAGCGATTCGGGCGCAACGGCAGCAACCTTGAGCGTGCCTGGGCCTGGCTTGTTGAGGCCCGTATTCGCCCGCGCGGCCGCACGGATCGCGGCATGCTACTGTCGACCGCCCGCAGCGAGTGCTTCAACCGCGTGCTGGCAGAGCGGGTTGCGGCAAACGACTGGAACCGCCCGGGCACTGATGACGTCATGATGCTCGATGGCCGCGGGAGTATCTTCCTGGCGGCCACTGAGTCACCGGCACGCCTTCGCCAGCGCGCCGCCGGGCTTTCGATTCATCCAACCGGGCCGCTGCCGGGGCGCCCGGGCAGCAAGGCCCCCGTCCCGCACGCACTGGCTGCCCGCGAGGCGGGCGCAAGCGCCGAGCTTGCGGCATTGACCGCGGCGCTTGACGAACAGGGCGTGGAGGCGGGGCGCCGCGCGTTGCGGATGACGGTGGGCGCGCTTGGCTGGCACTGGCGCGCAGCGGATGTCCTGGTGCTCGAGTTCACCCTGCCTTCCGGTGGGTTTGCGACGACCGTGGTGCGCGAACTGCTGGGCGACTCAGCGGCGCAATAGCACGTAAAGCGCGCCGGTACCTCCGTCAACCGGGCGTGCCGAGCAAAAGGCCAGCACATCGTCGCGCTGGCGAAGCCAGCGATCGACCTGACCCTTGAGCACGGGGCCCGCGTTACTGGAGCGCCGTCCCTTGCCATGAATGACGCGCACACACCCCAGGTGGCGGCGGGCGCATTCATTGAGAAAGTCATGCAGCAGCCGCCGCGCGGGCTCGACCGTCTGGCCGTGGAGATCGAGCTCGGCCATGACGCTGAACTCGCCGCGGCGAAGGCGCCGCAGAGTGCGTCTCTGGAGCCCGGGCCTGGCATAGGCAAGTGCTTCACCCAGCTCGGCGCCCAGCGGGTTTTCGTCGCGCTCGCCGTGACTGAGCTCGCGCAACACAGCCCGATCATCGGCATGGCGCTGGCCCGGGATGGGGGGCGGTCGGCGGCGTTTGAGCTCGGCCGTCTGCTGGTTTTGCAGCGGGCGCACATCCGCCATGGCCGCCCGGAAGAGGGCGGTATCAGGATCATCATCCTGCATTGCTGGCTCCCGCAAGGCTCATGGATCGGTATAGTACACGGGCGATCACCCACGACGACAAGGGAGCGCAATGAGGATTCTCGTCAGCAACGACGATGGCTATGACTCCACCGGCATTCAAACGCTGGCAGCGGCACTGGCCGAGCGCGCCGAGGTGACCGTGGTGGCCCCATCCCGCGACCGCAGCGGTGCCAGTAACTCGCTCACGCTCGAATGGCCCATCCGCGCCACGCACGAGCAGGGGGCGGTATACCGGGTCGACGGCACCCCCACCGACTGTGTGCATCTTGCCATCACCGGGCTGCTCGAGCAGATCCCCGACATGGTGGTCTCCGGGATCAACGCCGGGGCCAACCTGGGGGATGATGTGCTCTACAGTGGCACCGTCGCGGCGGCCATGGAGGGGCGCACGCTCGGTCTGCCGGCAGTGGCGATCTCGCTGGTTGGACACGAGGCACAGCATTACGACACGGCGGCGGAGGTGGCGCGGCGAATGATTCAGCGGCTGCATGACGACCCGCTGCCCGCCAACACCATCCTCAACATCAACGTGCCCGATCTGCCCTGGGCGGACATTCGCGGTTTTGAGGCAACGCGACTGGGGCAGCGCCATCGCGCCGAGGCGGCCATCCGCACGCATGATCCCCGCGGCCGGCCGATTTACTGGATCGGGCCACCAGGAGCGCAGCAGGACGCCGGCCCGGGGACCGATTTTGATGCCATTCGCCGGGGGTTTGTCTCGGTGACCCCCATCGAGGTCGACCTCACCCGGTACGCGGCGCTTGATCAGATCTCGGGCTGGATCGGGGGCCTCGGCTGATGGATACGCGCCGGCGCGACGGCATCGGGATGACCTCGCAGCGAACCCGTGAGCGCCTGGCCGCGCGGCTGGGGGATGCCGGCATTCGCGACGTGCATGTGCTCAATGTGATTCGGCATATTCCGCGCCATTTGTTTGTCGACGAGGCACTGTCATCGCGCGCCTATGAGGATACGGCACTCCCGATCGGCCATGGCCAGACGATCTCCCAGCCTTTTGTGGTGGCCCGCATGACCGAAATCCTCATCCGCCGCGGGCTGCCGGAGCGAGTGCTCGAGATCGGGACCGGGTCGGGCTATCAGGCAGCGGTGCTGGCGGCACTTGTGGGGCGGGTGCACACCATCGAGCGGATTCGTGCTTTGCATGAGCGCAGTCGCCAGCTCTTTCGCCAGCTCGGGCTCGGCAACATCCGCACGCGGTTGGGGGACGGACATGATGGCTGGGCAAGTGCCGGGCCGTTCAATGCGATCCTGCTGACGGCGGCGCCCCTCTCCATCCCCGAGGGGCTGTTTGCGCAGCTGGCCGAGGGTGGAGAGCTCCTTGCCCCGGTGGGCGACAGCGAGGCGCAGGAGCTGCGTGTCTACCGGCGCGAGGGCGAGCGGGTGATCGAGGAGGGCGTCGAGCCCGTCAGCTTCGTGCCGATGCGCGCCGGTACCGAGTGATGCGCCCGTTTACCTGGCTTTATGAACATGTACTGCGCTGGGCCGCGCATCGGCGCGCGCCCTGGCTGTTGGGCGCGATCAGTTTTGCCGAGTCGTCGTTCTTTCCGATTCCCCCGGATGTGATGCTCGCGCCAATGAGCATGGCACGCCCGGCCCGGGCCATGCGGCTTGCGCTACTGACCACGTTGGCCTCGGTGGCCGGCGGGATGCTGGGTTATCTCATCGGGGCCCTTGCCCTGGAGCTTGCTCTGCCGATCGTCAATGACCTGGGGTATGCCAGCGTGTATGCAACGGCGCAGGGCTGGTTCATGGACTGGGGGTTCTGGGTGGTCCTGGTGGCCGGTTTCTCGCCAGTGCCCTACAAGGTCTTTACGATTGCCGCCGGGGCCATGGCCATTGCCTGGCTGCCCTTCATGCTGGCCTCATTCATCGGTCGTGGCGCGCGGTTTTTTCTGGTGGCCGGGCTGCTGGCCTGGGGCGGGCCACGCATGGAGCCCTGGCTGCGGCGTTATATGGAGCGCATTGGTTGGCTGACGGTATTGCTGCTGGTCATCGCCGTGCTGGCCCTCTCGCTCTAGGCCCGAGCGCCGGCATTGCACTGCTGCTCCTGCTCGTCAGCGGGTGCACGGAGTTTGATTATGCGGCCGATCGGCATCTGCGCGAGGCCGATCGAGCCGTTGTGGCGACGGGCGCGCATACGGTGGAGCGCGGCGACACCCTCTATCAGATTGCCTGGCAGTACGGGCTCGACTTCCGCGACCTGGCTCGCTGGAATAGCATCGGGCCGCCCTACGTGATCTATCCGGGACAGCGCCTTGTGCTCAGTTCCACGGGCACCAGCGGGCGTGAACCCGTCGATGCGGGCGTGGGCGGCGGTGCCAGCAGCGCACCGCTCAGTGGTCCGGTGGCCTGGCGCTGGCCGCTCAGCGGCGAGGTGATCCGGGCCTATGACGGCAACTCGGCGGGCAAGCGCGGCATCAGCATCGCCGCCGAGCCGGGCACGGCGGTGGTGGCGGCCGCATCCGGCGCGGTGGTGTACAGCGGTGATGGCCTGCGTGGCTACGGCAACCTCCTCATTATCAAGCACAACGAGCGGTTTCTGACCGCCTACGGCTACAACCGCGAGCTGCTCGTGGCCGAGGGCGAGCGGGTCAGTGGCGGTCAGGCCATCGCGCGGGTGGGGTCGAGCGATCGGCGGGCCGGCGAGCTCCATTTTGAGATCCGGCAGCAGGGCGATCCGGTCAATCCGCTGGACTATCTGCCTCGAGAATGAGGGCGGCCACGACCCGCCGGCCTTCGGCCATCAGAACGTTGTAGGTGCGACAGGCCGAGGCGGTGTCCATGACCTCGAGGCCAATGCCTGCCTGGATAACGGTCAGCATCAACTGGCGCGCCGGGAAGGTCTGTTGCCGGCCCGTGCCCAGCAATACCACCTCGGGCTCGAGCTCAAGCACGGCCTCGAGGTGGGTTGGCGTCATCTGCTCCAAGGCGCCCGGGCCCCAGTCGGATATCAGTGTATCGGGGCTCACCAATAGACTGGCGTGCAGGTGCTGGTCGTTGATTCGGACCGCGCCCTCACTGTAGCCAAGAATGCGATAGGCGCCCTCGGCGCTGTCCATGCTCATCTTCATGCCAACACGATAGCGATGCGCCACCGGCTGGAGCAAGGATTAGTTGACAGCGATGGGGGGCAGAATTAGCGTTCAAGGGTTATCATGAGCCGGTTGTCGGGGGAAAGGCCCCCGTGTTGGTCCTGAAGTCTGCCCGGGGTGTCGTTTTGAACGAGGAATTCCAGCGCATCAAGCGCCTGCCGCCGTACGTGTTCAACATCGTCAACGAGCTAAAGGCACAGGCCCGAGCGCGGGGCGAGGACATCGTGGATTTCGGCATGGGCAACCCCGATCTCCCGACCCCGTCGCATATCGTCGAAAAGCTGGTCGAGGCGGCACAACGCCCCGACACCCATCGCTATTCGGTATCGCGTGGTATCCCGCGGCTGCGGCGGGCCATCACCCGCTGGTATCACCGCCGCTACGACGTGGCGCTCGACCCCGAGACGGAGGCCATCGTCACGATTGGCTCCAAGGAGGGGCTTGCGCACCTCGCGCTGGCCACTCTGGGGCCTGGCGATGCCGTGCTGGTCCCCAACCCCGCCTATCCGATTCACCCCTACGGTGTGGTGATCGCGGGGGCCGACATCCGCCATGTGCCGCTGGTGGAGGGTGGCGACTTCTTTACCGAGCTCGAAAAGGCCATCAAGGACACCTGGCCCAAGCCCAAGATGCTCATCCTCAATTTCCCCGCCAACCCGACCGCGCAGTGCGTCGATCTGGGGTTTTTTGAGCGTGTCGTGGCGATCTGCCGCGAGCATGGCATCTGGGTGGTGCACGATCTGGCCTACGCTGATTTGGTGTATGACGGCTACGAGGCGCCGTCCATCCTCCAGGTCGAGGGCGCGCGGGAGGTGGCCGTCGAGTCCTTTTCGCTGTCCAAGAGCTACAACATGCCTGGCTGGCGGGTGGGGTTCATGTGCGGGAATGCCACCGTCATTGCCGCCCTTGCGCGGATGAAGTCATATCTCGACTACGGGATGTTCACGCCCATTCAGGTGGCCGCCATTCAGGCGCTTGAGGGGCCGCAGGAGTGCGTGACCGAGATTCGGGATACCTACCAGGGGCGGCGTGATGTCCTGTGCGAGGGGCTTGAGGCCGCCGGCTGGCCGGTGAACAAGCCGCGCGCGACGATGTTTGTCTGGGCGCGTATCCCCGAGCCGTATCGGGAGATGGGCTCGCTTGAGTTTGCCAAGAAGCTCCTGCGTGACGCGGGGGTTGCCGCCTCGCCGGGGGTCGGGTTTGGCGAGTATGGCGATGAGTACGTACGCTTCGGCCTCATCGAAAATCAGCATCGGACACGACAGGCCGTGCGCGGCATCAAGCAGATGCTCCGTCGCGACGGCCACTCAATCTAAAACAGGGAGAAATGCGTTGCAGCCGGTAAAGGTAGGCCTGCTGGGCCTGGGCACTGTTGGCGGGGGGACCGTCAACCTTCTCGAGCGCAATCGCGACGAGATCACCCGCAGGGCGGGCCGACCGATCGATGTCGTGCATGCCGCCGCGCGGCATCCGGATCGCCCGCGCACCTGCTCTACCGCGGATATGCGGCTCGAGTACGATGCCTTTGCCGTGGTGGATGACCCCGAGACCGAGATCATTGTCGAGTTGATCGGTGGCACCGATCTGGCGCGCGAACTCACGCTGCGGGCCATTGATCGGGGCAAGCATGTCGTCACCGCCAACAAGGCGCTGATCGCCCTGCATGGCAATGAAATCTTTGCCCGCGCACGCGAGAATGGCGTGACGGTGGGGTTCGAGGCGGCCGTGGCCGGCGGCATCCCCATCATCAAGGCGGTGCGCGAGGGACTGGTTGGCAATCGCATCCAATGGCTTGCCGGCATCATCAACGGCACGAGCAACTTCATCCTGAGCGAGATGCTCTACGAAGGCCGTGCCTTCGGGGACGTACTCGCCGAGGCCCAGCGCCTCGGCTATGCCGAAGCCGACCCCACCTTCGATGTAGAGGGTGTGGATGCCGCGCACAAGCTCACCATCCTGGCCTCGATTGCCTTCGGGATCCCGCTGCAGTTCGACAAGGTCTACATGGAGGGCATCGGCCAGATCAGCACCGACGATGTCGCCTATGCCCGGGAGCTTGGCTTCCGGATCAAGCATCTTGGCATCTGCCGGCGCGAGGGCGACGGCATCGGGCTGCGGGTGCACCCTACGTTGCTGCCCGAGCGCCAGTTGCTTGCCAACGTGGATGGGGTGATGAACGCGGTCATGGTCAATGCCGATCCGCTGGGGCCCACGCTCTACTACGGAGCGGGTGCCGGTGCCGAGCCCACGGCCTCGGCGGTGGTGGCCGATCTGGTCGATGTGGTGCGCGAGTTCACGCTCGAGCCCGAGAATCGCGTCCCGTACCTTGCCTTTCAGGCGCATGCCCTGTCCGATGAGCCCGTGGTGGGCGTCGATTCGGTTGAAACCGCCTACTACCTCCGGCTTGAGGCCCAGGACGAGCCGGGCGTGCTTGCCGAGGTCACCAGCATCCTGAGCCAGGCCGGGATCAGCATTGAGGCCATTATCCAGAAACAACCGGCGCCATCGGCCGAGACCGTGCCGGTCATCCTGCTCACGCACCGGGTGCGCGAGGCGCGGATGAACGACGCCTGCGAGCGCATCGAGGCCCTCGAGGCCATACACGGCAACATCGTTCGCATCCGCGTGGAGGCGCTGGCATGAGCGAGTCACGTTACACCGGGCTTATCGGCGCCTATAGCGATCGCCTGCCGCTTGCGGCCGATGCGCGCCCGATCAGCCTTGGCGAGGGCAATACACCGCTCGTGCGGCTGCATAACCTCACCGACTCGCTGGGCGTCGACGTCGCGCTCTATGTGAAATACGAGGGCCTGAACCCCACCGGGTCGTTCAAGGATCGCGGGATGACGGTGGCGGTCACCCAGGCGGTTGCCGAGGGCAGCGAGGCCATCATCTGCGCTTCCACCGGCAATACCTCGGCCTCTGCGGCGGCCTATGCCGCCCGCGCCGGCATCAGCGCCTTTGTGCTCATCCCCGATGGCAAGATCGCCATGGGCAAGCTGGCCCAGGCCATCATGCACGGGGCCACGGTATTGCAGATTCGCGGCAACTTTGACGATGGCATGCGCATCGTCAAGGAAATGGCCCAGACCGCTCCCGTCAGCCTGGTCAACTCTGTTAACCCCTATCGCCTGCAGGGCCAGAAAACCGCGGCATTCGAGATCTGCGAGGCCCTGGGCCGGGCGCCCGACTATCACTGCCTGCCGGTCGGCAATGCCGGCAATATCACCGCCTATTGGATGGGCTACAGCGAGATGGCCCTTGCGCCCGGGCAAACCGGCACGGCGGCCTGCAGCTTCTGTCAGGGCGACTGTCAGTATCATCAGCAGGCCGTCAGCACGCGCCCGGTCATGGTGGGCTATCAGGCAAGCGGTTCGGCGCCGTTTCTGCGCGGTGAGCCGGTCGCGCAGCCCGAGACGGTGGCCACGGCAATTCGTATCGGTGCCCCGCAGAGCTGGTCGCAGGCGCTGGCGGCGTCGCGCGAGTCGGGGGGATGGTTCGATGAGTTTACCGATGATGACATCCTCGAGACGCAGTGGCTGCTCGCCAGCCAGGAGGGGGTGTTCTGCGAGCCGGCGTCGGCCGTGTCCGTTGCCGGCGCCCTGCGGGATATCCGCGCGGGTCGCATCGAGGCCGGTAGCACCGTGGTATGCACCCTCACCGGGCATGGTCTGAAGGATCCCGACGTCGCCCAGCGCCATGCCGAGGCTGCAGTGAGCACGGTGGATGCGGATGCTGACTCGGTGCGCAGGGCGATTCTCCAGCGGCTAGACTAACGCCATGAGCACGCTGCTGCAGCTTGATTGCATCGCGCCGCGGTTGCTGGGGCCGGTGCCCGCCACGCTCGCTGATGCAGTGCGCACAGCGGGCGAGTTCCCCAATCTGGCGTGGCTTCTGGCGCGGGCCAACTCCGCGCCTGCAGCCGGTGACAGTGCCGAGTCGCTGCTCGCCAACTGTATCGATGGCTTGCCGGCCCCCGGGCCATTGGTTGCCGCCGGCCATGGGCTTGCGCCTGACTCCCACTGCTATCGCGCTGCGCCGGTGCATTTGCGTGCCGATCGTGATCGCCTTTTGTTGTTTGCGGGCGAGGCCCTCGAACCCGATCCCGAAGATGCGCTGCGACTGGTCGATGAGTTTAATGCGGCGTTTGCTGAAGACGGGCTCTCGCTGACCGTGGCCGATGGTGACTGGCTGTTGTTTGCCAAGGCGCCGCCAGGGCCCGACCTTCCGCCCCTCACCCGAGTGGCAGGGCAGTACATGGATACCGTGCTGCCAACGGATGCCGCAGCGCGCCCCTGGCGGCAGTTGCTCAACGAGGTGCAGATGATGCTGCACGAGCATCCGGTCAATCAGGCGCGGGAGGCCCGCGGCGAGGCGGCCATTAACGGCCTGTGGTTTTGGGGTGGCGGGCCCTCTGCGGCCCCCGCGGTCCCGCTGCCAGGGGCGGTGATTGGTACGGATGCCCTCAGCCGCGGGTTGACTCGTCCGGGGGACGCCGCGCTTGCCGGCATCGAGGCACTGGCCGGTCATCATGACGCCATGGCATCCAGCAACGCGGCCGGGTCGCAGAGCGCCCTCATGGTCTGGACGGACGCCGAGGCAGCTCTGACGGGCGGGGACGCGCCGGGCTGGCTTGATGCGCTGCAGCGCTTTGAGCGGGATGTGGCCGGGCCGCTCGCACCAATGGCGGCCAGGGGGCAGCTCGGGCTGCGGCTGTTTTGTGGCAATGGCCTTGTCTACACGCTCGGGGCGGGAGCGCGCTGGCGCTTCTGGCGCCGTCCGGGCCCACTCGCCAAGCGGATTACCCGCGAGTGACGCGCGAGGCGCTGACGCCCCGATTGCGTGACCGTGACGTGCCGGCCGCGCTCCCCGCACTGGGAGCGGGCGTCTCGCCGCTGCTCGCCCGGCTCTACGCCGCGCGTGGTGTCGAGGGGCCGAGCGATATCGACTATCGGCTGGCGACTCTGCCGCACCCGGCAGGTCTTTCGGGACTGGCCGCGGCCTCCGCGGTCATGGCCGATGCCATCATGCGCGGGCAACGCCTGCTGGTCGTGGGCGATTTTGACGCCGATGGCGCCACCAGCACCGCGCTTGCCGTGCGCGCGCTCATGGCCCTCGGCGCGACGCGCGTCGACTATCTGGTGCCGAATCGCTTCGAGTTCGGCTACGGGCTCAGTGCTGAACTGGTGGCTGTGGCCCGGGAGCGCTCGCCCGATCTGATCCTGACCGTTGATAACGGTATCTCGGCGCATGCGGGCGTGGATGCGGCCAACGCAGCCGGTATCCCGGTGGTGGTGACCGATCACCACCTGCCCGGCGCGACGCTCCCCGAGGCGGCGGCCATCGTTAACCCCCAGCTCGACACGCAGGGCTTTGCAGGACGGAGCCTGGCGGGCGTCGGCGTGTGTTTCTATCTCATGCTGGGTATTCGCAGCGCATTGCGGGAGCGGGGCTGGTTTGGGCCTCAGCGCGCGGAACCAGCGCTTGTCGAGCAGCTTGATCTGGTCGCACTGGGCACCGTGGCCGATGTCGTGCCCATGGACAGCGTCAACCGCACGCTTGTCGAACAGGGGCTGCGGCGCATTCGCGCGGGCGAGGGTACTCCTGGCGTTGCCGCGTTGCTGGAGGCCGCCGGCCGGGATCCGGCCGATTGCATTGCAAGCGATCTGGGGTTTGCGGCCGGTCCACGGTTGAACGCAGCCGGCCGGCTTGGCGATATGGGCATTGGCATTGAACTGCTGCTGTGCGATTCCGCTACCCAGGCGCGGGATCGCGCTGCCGAACTGGACGCCCTCAATCGCGAACGCCGGACGCTCGAGCAGTCGATGCGTGAGGAAGCGCTTGCGGGTATCGAGGCCGATACGCTCGCCGACCCGGATGACCCGGCGCCGGTGCTCTGCCTGTATCGCGAGGACTGGCATCAGGGCGTGGTAGGGATCGTGGCCTCGCGGATCAAGGAGCGCTTTCAGCGCCCGGTCATTGCCTTTGCACCCGGCGAGGCGGGACAGCTCAAAGGCTCGGGGCGATCGGTGAGTGGTGTCCACCTTCGGGATCTTCTCGAAGCCATTGACACTCGCACTGACGGGCGTCTCATACAGCGCTTTGGCGGGCACGCAATGGCGGCCGGGCTTAGCATCCGGCCCGATGACTATGCGGCATTCCGGGACGAACTACAGGCGATTGCCCGCGAGCAACTGGGCGAGCGCCCGCTCGGGGAGGTTATCGACACCGATGGCGAGTTGACCGCGAACGCCTACACGCTGACTACCGCCCGCGCAATCCGCTACGCCGGCCCCTGGGGGCCCGGCTTTCCCGAGCCGTGCTTCCGTGGCCGGTTTCGGGTTGCCGGGCAGCGGGTGGTGGGCAGCCATCATCTCAAGCTCAGTCTGGTGCCCGAGGGTGAGGCAACGCCACCGCTCGATGCCATTGCTTTCAATGCCCTCGAGCAGGGGTGGGATGTGCACACGGCCGCCGGATGGATCCTGGCGGCATTCCGACTGGACGTGAATCGCTTTCGGGGGCGCGAGAGCCTTCAGTTGCTCATCGACTACCTGGCGCCCGCCTGAGCCGTTGTCTGATCGGGCGCCGCGGCCAGCTGACCGGGTGATGCCATCAGCTCGACCAGATCCGCCAGGACCTCCGCACCCTCGTCGAGCAGGATGTCCGGCAGGGTATCGGGCTCGAGCGCATCGAGGTTCTCCAGCGGGTCGAGGCCGTAGGCGCGCAGCTGGTCATTGACAGCCTCGAGCCTTGCATTCTCGCTGGCATCAATGCGCTCGCGACGTTCGCTTTCGTTAAGGCTGACCCAGGTCCGGGCCTGTTCGCCCTGAATGCGATCGGCCTCGCGCGCCACACTGACCAGGGCGGGGTCGGCCTGTAGCCGTCGATCGTGTCGACGGCGCAGTTCCGAGAGGTATTCATCGAGCGCGCCGCTGCGCCGATAGTCGGCCGAGCGGATGGTATCCCAGGGCAGGGCGTTGTCCGCCGCACGCTCGCCGCTCTCGCCATTGGCATGAGGGTAGGGCATCTCGAGATCAGGCATCACGCCCTCGAGCTGAGTGCTGTTGCCGTTGATGCGATAGAACTTGGCGATTGTGAGCTTGAGGCGCCCCGAGGGCGTTTGCTCATTGCCTACACCAAAGCGGTCGAGCCCGACCAGCGTCTGAACGGTGCCCTTGCCAAATGTCTGATCGCCCATCACGACGCCCCGGCCATAATCCTGCATGGCCGCGGCGAAGATCTCGGAGGCCGAGGCACTATGGCGGTCCACCATCACGCCGAGGGGGCCCGTATAGCGCGCCGGTGCGCCTTCCGGATCGCTCAGGACCTCACGGCGCCCATTGCTCCGGTGGACCTGGACAACGGGGCCGGAGTCGATGAACAGGCCGGTCAAGCGCACGGCCTCCTCGAGTGAGCCGCCGGTGTTGCCGCGCAGATCAATAATCAGCCCGTCAATGTCGCTGAGTGTGTCCGAGGCAAGCAGGCGCTCGACATCGGCCGTTGTATTGCGGTAATCCTCTTCGCCGGCATTGGCCGCGGCAAAGTCGGCATAGAACGCGGGCAGGTCGATCACCCCGATTCGATAACCGGTGCCATCGCGCACGACCTCGCGGACCTCGGCCTGCGCGGCCTGTGCGTCGAGCTCGACGCGGTTACGCGTGATCACCACCGTCGTCTCGCGGGCATCCGACCCCGCTGCCAGCGTGCGCAGATAGACCTTGGAGTCCTTGGGGCCACGAATCAGATCGACCACGTCGCCCAGGCGCCAGCCAACCACATCCTCAATCGAGTCGCGGCTCTGGCCCACCCCGACAATACGATCACCAGGCGAGAGCTCACCGCTGGCGGCGGCCGGTCCGCCCGTGATGAGCTCGACGATTTCGACAAAGTCGCCTTCGCTGCGAAGCATGGCGCCAATGCCCTCCAGCGACAGTCGCATGTTGATGTCGAAGTTCTCGGATCGGCGCGGCGACATGTAGCTGCTATGCGGGTCAAAGCGGCTGGCCCAGGTGCTCATGTAGGCCTGGAAGACATCGTCCGGGCTGTACTGCTCGAGCGTACGGGCAAGCCGCTCATAGCGCGCGCCCAGTGACTCCCGGATGTCGTCGAGCTCACGCCCGCTCAGCTTCTGGGTCAGCGCATCATGGATCACGCGTTTGCGCCACAGCGTATCGAGCTCCTGGCTGTCGGTCGCCCAGGCGGCGTCACGCCGATCGAGCTCGAGGCGCTCAGTGGTGTCGAACGGCAATGGCTCGGCCAATACCTCGAGGGCGTACTCGCTGCGCTCCTTCACCCGCTCGCGATAGCGCTTGAAGATGGCGAACGCGGTATCGAGCCGGCCCTGACGCAACTCATCGTCAAGCGCCTGTTCGTGATAGCGAAAGTCCTGCAGATCGCTCGCCAGGAAATAATGCCGCTCGGGGTCGAGTGCCTCGAAGTAGGCCTCGTAGACCTCGCGCGACAAGCTGTCGCCAAGTGCTTGATCGCGGTAGTGATAGCGCGAGAGCAGCTGACCCACCACGGGTGCCGCATCCGCATGTATCGGCTCGGGCCTGAGCTCCGCATCGGCCATTGCCGCCGGCGGTAGCAGCAGCAGCGCGACAAAAACGGCGACGAGCAGCCGGTATAGCGGTGTATGAGTCAAGTTAACGTCTCGCATGGCACTATCGGTCATAAAGTGTGACATCGCTCTGCGCGGGAAAATCCCCGTCGTGTTCTGGTAGCGTAGCCCGAGGTTTACAACAGGGGAACCAATGTTCGCGGATTTTATCTGGCCTTACGGCCAACTCTCCCGACCGCCCGAGCTCGAAATCCTGCAGCGCAGGCCTCATGCAGAGGCACCCGCGCGGCGCACGCCGATTGTCTTTGTGCATGGGGCGTTTGTGGGTGCATGGTGCTGGGAGGCGCATTTTCTCGACTATTTTGCAGCCCATGGCTTTCATGCGCTTGCCCCGAGTCTTCGCGGCCATGGCGACAGTCAAGGCCATCTGGCCCATGCCGGGATACGCGAGTATGTCGCGGATCTGACACGCGTTGTCGACGAGCTCGCGGGGCCGCCTCCGATTCTGGTCGGGCACTCAATGGGCGCATTGGTCGTGCAACGCTACCTGGAGCAGGGGAGTGCCGCTGCCGCCGTGCTCCTCGCGCCCGTCCCGCCGCAGGGGCTGTTGCCTTCGACGCTGCGCATGATGTGGGGTGACCCGGCGCTATTTACCCAGTTCGGCATCATGCAGGCCGCGGGCAGTCGTTTCATTACCAGCGATATTGCCCGCCGTGCGGTGTTCTCCGATCGCCTCACAGCGGCGGCGCTCGAGCAGCACGCAGCGCGGGTGCAGGCCGAGTCGCAACGGGCCCTGTGGGAGATGTCCACATCGGCAAGCGGTGGCCGGCCATGGCTGGTCAGTTCACGCCCGCCCATGCGCGTCATTGCAGCGGAGCGCGATGCGTTGTTTGCGCCCTCCGAGACGCAGCTGACGGCACAGATGTGGAATGTGGACTGGGAGGAGATGCCGGCAATGGGGCATGCCATGATGCTGGAGCCTGACTGGCATGATCTGGCCGACACCATTCTGCGCGGGCTGTGGGCCGAGGGCATCTACTAAAGCCGCCGGTCCGCCAGCGCGGTCAGCCCTACCAGCGGTACTTGTCCCAGAGCTCGGGGTTGGCCCAGTTACGCGGACTGAGCCAGTCGGGCGTCACTTTGTATGAGGCCAGATCAAACTCATACCAATGACGGCGCCGGTCCGCATCCATGCTACTGCCAAGGCGGTGAAAGCCAAGCCCGATCAGGGCCTGGCGTGACAGCTCGCCGCGGCCGCCCGCGGCAGCGATCACCACCACCCGCTGCACATGCACATCGCGCAGCCGACTGACCAGAGTGGTTGCCGTACCGGCGGGCAATGCGGCATCGGCATCCAGCAGAGCAAGATCGGCGCGGACCGCCTCCAGGGCTGCATCGGTTGCCTCGATGCCGTGCCAGCTGCGCCCCCCGGGCAGCGCGTTGATAGCGGCACGCAGTTCGTCGCGGTCACTGATCAGCAGCGGGGCCTCGGCGCCAGCCTCCGCCACCACGGTGGTCAGCATGGTGGTAATGGCGACCACCGACGAGCCACTCATGCCGACTCCAGCGCTGCATGCAAGGCCTGGAACTCGGCCGTCAGCTTATGCCGCGGTGCCAGATGCAGCAGCGGTGTCGCGGCCTCATGCGACTCGCGCACCTTGACCGACGCCGACAGAAACGGCTCGAGCACCTGATTGCCATCGGCTCGCAACGCCTCCACCAGCGTCTTTGGCAGGCGGGCGCGCGCCTGGAACTGATTGACGATAACGCCCTCGACCGTCAGGTCGCGATTATGATCGGCCTGCAGCTCGCGCACGCTGCTCATCAGCTCCTCGAGGGCCTGGCGCGCAAAGGCATCACAGTCAAAGGGGATCAGACAGCGATCGGCTGCGATCAGCGCCGAGCGCGTATAGAAGTTGAGCGCCGGCGGGGTATCAATGTACACCCGGTCATACCCCTCCAGGGCTTCGAGCGACTCGCGCAGCTTGTAGATCTTGTAGCGCGACTCCAGCCGCCCCTGAAGCGTCTCGAGGTCGGGGTGGGAGGGCAGTACGGCGAGGTCGGGAAACGGACTTGCATGGGTAAAGTCGGCCAACCCACGCGGGTAGATCCGATGACTGAGCGTATCCTCAAAGTAACCGGCAATCGTGTGTTCTGCCGCTGTCGGGTTATGCCCCAGCAGGTAATGGGACGCATTGCCCTGCGCGTCCAGATCGATGACCAGCGTGCGCAATCCCGATGCAGCCGCCATGGCCGCCAGATTGCAGGTGATCGTCGACTTGCCGACGCCCCCTTTCTGATTGAATACCACACGGCGCATGCGCCATCCCCCTGCTATCATTCGTGCATCCGCCATTCAGTCTAGGCGGGCCGTGTACCCAGGTCGAGAGGCATCATGTTTCGCGCAGTCCGCCAACTCCTGTTCACCCTCCCGCCAGAGCGGGCCCATGCCATTGCGTTTGCCGGGCTGGACCTGGCAGCGCGACTGCATCTGGCCGGCTACATCGGCGACCGGGTGGAAGACCCGCGCGAGGTCATGGGCATTACCTTTCGCAATGCCGTGGGCCTTGCGGCGGGACTCGACAAGGACGGCGAGCATATCGCAGGCCTCGCCGCGGCGGGCTTTGGCTTCCTCGAGCTCGGCACCGTCACGCCACGACCCCAGCCAGGCAATCCACGCCCCCGCCTGTTCCGTCTGCCAAGCCACGACGCCCTTATCAATCGCCTCGGCTTCAACAATCAGGGCGTGGAGCACCTGATCGAACGGGTAGCCCGGGCCGATGTTGATGTACCCCTTGGCATCAACATCGGCAAGAACCGCGATACACCGCTCGAGGCCGCCCTGGATGACTACCTGCACTGTCTGGATGCGGTGTACGCGCTGGCTGACTATGTCGTCGTCAACCTCTCGTCACCCAACACCCCCGGTCTGCGAAGCCTCCAGGCGGCCCGCGAACTCACCGATCTGATCCGGCCCCTGCTGGCGCGCCGCGACGAGCTCGCCGCCGCCTCAGACCGCCGCGTGCCCGTGCTCGTCAAAATCGCCCCGGATCTAGCCGATGACGACCTCAGTGCCACGGTGGATGCATTGATGGAATGCGGGATCGACGGGATTACCGCGACCAACACCACCCTGGCCCGTGATGCCGTGGCAGGCCATCGCCACGCGAATGAGGCTGGCGGGCTGAGCGGTCGCCCACTCACCGAACGCGCCACTGCCGTCGTCCAGCGCGTGCGCGAACAGGCCGGGCCGCAACTGCCCATCATCGCGGTCGGCGGCATCATGTCAGCCGCCGATGCGGTAGAGAAAATGCAGGCAGGCGCTAATCTGATCCAGCTCTACACCGGATTCATCTACCACGGTCCACCCCTGATCGCCGAGTCGGCCCGCGCCATCCGCGCCTCAGGCCGGTAGCCCGCACCCAAACCCTTGCCCCCCGCCGCCCCGCCAGCGACAATACCGCTGCTGGAGAGGTGGCAGAGTGGTCGAATGCGGCGGACTTGAAATCCGTTGAGCCCAAAGGGCTCCGGGGGTTCGAATCCCTCCCTCTCCGCCAGGCAAAGAAAGAGGGGCCCTGTGCCCCTTTTTCTTTGCCTGAAGCAAGGTGGGGTTCGAACCCCCGGAGCAAGCAATGTGGGTTCGACCAACTGCCGTGAGGCAGTTGGGACGCCGCGCGAAGCGTGGCGCCCGAAGGGTGAGGCCCGGAGGGCCGAATCAATCCCGGTTAGAAGCGGTATTCAACGCCGGCCGAGAAACTCGGCGTGTAGCGGAAGCTCTCAAACCGGCTGCCCAGCGCGGCATCGGATGGCTCGTCGTCTTGTGTGTCCGTGGATGGGCCGGTGCTCGATACGCTGTTGAACGTAAGACCCATGTCCAGTGACAGGCCGAAGCGGCCATTCGTTCCGAAGTCGTTGTCGTAACCGACGCCGACGTAGGGGCGCATGGCATCGATGCTGAGGTCGGGCATGGGGATGATGTCGCCCGAGGAGAACAGATGCTCGCCGTAGAGAGCGCCACCCGTCATGCGAAGGCCACCATCCGAGGGCGACCAGTCGACAAGTGCCGAGAACAGCGGGCCATCGTGGTCCGATGCGAAGCCGCTCGTACGATACCCGTGTTCCACGGGCCGATCGACGTTGACCCCGAAGCGGATATCGAGCCGATCGTTGAGATGCGAGGTAAGCTCGAGCTCGGGCTGCACGCCGCCACTCCAGTCAGCCATCTCGGCAAACGCCGTCGAGGAGGCCGTCACAAGTGACAGCCCCAGAAGCGATACGCAAAGATGGCGCGATAACGTTCCCATGGCGCTATTATCCACCACCGAGCACGGAATGCGAAGCCCTTTGCAATCTATTTCTGATAGTTGGCCTTCCACTCGGAGTAAGGCATCCCATAGACGATCTCGCGAGCCTCCTCCTTGTCGAGAGGGATATTGCGCGCCTCGGCGGCCTCGGCATACCAGCGCGACAGGCAATTGCGGCAGAACCCGGCAAGCTCCATGAGGTCGATATTCTGGACATCAGTTCGAGTCCGCAGGTGCTCGACCAGGGTCCGGAATGCCGCGGCTTCAAGTTCGGTGCGGGTCTGATCATCCATGGGGTGCTTCCTCCAGCGTTCTCGATGGTCGATACTTGGGGCAATGATGCCACTAAAGCGCAACGTTAATGCAGGGTAGGGAGCGAAAGATGCCTCACTCCACAATGCGTACCGGCCGTTGGCGGCGGATGATGATCGCCCTCGCAGCGGGCCTGTGGATAGTGCCGGGCATGGCTTCAGCCCTGGTATTCCCTCTGCCGGACGGTGACAGCGATATTGTCGGCGAGGTGCAGGTAATCCCGGCCAAGGAAGAGGACACATTACTTGCCCTGGGCCGGCGCCATGGCGTTGGCTATGAAGAGATGCGCCGCGCCAACCCCGATGTTGATGTCTGGCTGCCCGGCGAAGGCACCCCGGTTACCATCCCAAGCCGGTTTATCCTGCCGGCGGCACAGCGTGAGGGCGTGGTCATCAATCTGGCCGAAATGCGCCTCTACTACTACCCTGGAGAGGGTCAGCCCAATGCCGGCCAGGTCGAGACCTACCCGATCAGCGTGGGGCGCATGGACTGGTCGACACCGCTTGGCGAGAGCCAAATCACCGAAAAGACCGAAAACCCGTACTGGTTCCCGCCCGAGTCGATTCTGACCGAGCGGGCCGCACAGGGCCGGCCATTGCCCGAGGCCGTTCCGCCCGGGCCGGACAACCCGTTGGGGCGGCATAAAATCCGCCTCGATATCCCCGGTGGCGCCTATCTCATCCACGGCACCAACGAGCCCCGCGGCATCGGTATGCGCGTCACCCACGGCTGCATCCGCATGTTCCCGGAAGACGTCGAGTCATTGTTCAACCGCCTGCCCTCGGGGACGCGCGTCAATATTGTCAATCAGCCGGTCAAAGCGGGCTGGCGGGGCAATGAGTTATGGGTGGAAGTGCATCCGATCCTTCCTGAAGAGGCCGAGAATGCCTTTGACCCGCTTGAGCCGCCGTCCCTTGAAGAGGCGGTGCTGGTCGTGGCCCGGGTGCTTCAGCAGGGGGAAGGTCGGGTGGACCACGAACGCCTCGCCGCCGCGGTTAATACGGCGGATGGGCTCCCGGGTGTTATCTCGCGCGACGAGCGCATCAGCCGGCTTTCCGATTTTCCAGGCGCTCAATAAAAAAGCCCCGCCGCGACGGGGCTTTGGCAAGGCCGGATCAATGAACCGGGCTTATTTGTACATCGAGCGCTCGAACATGCGATCGATCTTCTCGCTGTTCTCGTTAGCGGTATCCTGAGCACCGCTAGCAAGCGTCTCCGCACCTTCGGCGGTGATCATTGCCGTGCTGGCCTCGTCCATCGCCGCCTCGGCCATGGCGCGGACCTCGTCGAGCTCCGACTGCATGGTGTCGGACGATGCCTTGGTGGCACAGCCCACCAACACGCCCATCGCGGCGCCGGCAACGGCCAGCTTGAGCAGAGTCTTGAGCGACTGGTTCATTGTTGAACTCCTGTACTTTGGTTTTACGATTGCAATCGTTGATGACCCCAACAAGGGAGGTGCCCCCTCGTATCGTCCAAGGCATGATTGCGCGGGTCTGATCTTGATTCAACCCCTGAGCAGTGACTACTGGATGACGACCGGTGTTCCAACATCCACCAGACGGTGGAGTTTCTCAATCTGCTCGTTGGTCATCGCGATGCAGCCCTCGGTCCAGTGAAACCGGTCATGGATGTCCGGGTCCCCACGTCCAATGCCATGGAAGCCGATATGCCCACCGAGCGGGCCATTCTGCGGGAATTGACCATGTCGAAGCCCATGGTCAAGTGAGCGTTGATATTCTTCCGGGGTAAGGATACCGCGGCGGTAGGCGGCATCGATGTGCTCCAGACGGGGGTAGTCGATACCCAGAAACAAGTGAAACCGGCTCTCGCGGTTGACGCGACTGATACGGAATTCGCCAAGCGGTGTCTTGTTGCCACCCCGCAGCCGCAGGTTTGCGACCCCGCCCCGGCCAAACGCCACACGGTCAAGCACCAGGAGCGATTTCTGGTTGCGCAGGACCTCGGTCACCGAGCGCTCGGTATCCACACGAATCCAGACGCCGTCATAGGGCGTGGCAGTGGCGCTACCGGCGCCGCCCGCCGCGACACCCAGGACGGCTAGAGTGGCCAGAGCGAGGAGGGCGCGGCGCATGGTCAGAAAGCGAGCCGATAGACATCGGCCGCGGTGAATGGCCAGCCGAGCGCTTTGCCATCGGGCCGGCGCTCGACCACGGGAATGCGCTCGCCGAGGCGCTGCTCGAGTGCGGGGTCATCCATGATGTCGATGATATGCAGTTCGATATCAAGGCGTTGCGCAACCGGGCGGACAGCCTCCAGCGCCTTGTCGCAGAGTGTGCAGCCCGCCGTGGTGTAGAAGCGCAGGGCATTCATGGACCGGCTCCGTGCTATTCTTGGGTGGTCTTTTTTAATGATAACTGCAAAGTCGATCATGCGCACCGTCCCCGATTTGCGACTGAGCGTCGCACCAATGATGGACTGGACCGACCCGGCCTGCCGCTATTTGCTCCGGCTGATCACCCGCCATACCCGTCTGTACACCGAAATGGTGCCGGCCCAGGCCCTCTGGCACGGCAGGGCCGAGCGCTTTCTGGATCACGACAGCAGCGAACATCCGGTGGCCATTCAACTGGGCGGCAGTGATCCGGCGCAAATCGCCTACGGCACCCGTCTTGCCGCCGAATGGGGCTTTGATGAGATCAATCTCAATGTGGGCTGCCCAAGTGATCGGGTCCAATCCGGGCGCTTTGGCGCCTGCCTGATGCGCGAGCCCAAGCTCGTCGGCGAGCTCGTGCGCGTCATGCGTGCCGAGACCGATCGCCCCGTTACCGTTAAATCCCGCATCGGTGTGGATAACGATGATCGCTACGACCAGCTCTGCCGATTCACCGAGGGCGTGCTGGCCGCGGGGGCCGATGCGCTGATCGTGCATGCGCGCAAGGCCTGGCTGCAGGGCCTCTCGCCAAAGGAAAACCGCGAAGTACCGCCGCTGCGACACGATGTTGTGGCCGCGCTCAAGGCGGACTTCCCCGAGCTCGCGATTGTGCTGAACGGCGGCGTCAAAGACCTCGACACGGCAGCGGCCTGGCTGGATCGTGTTGATGGCGTGATGATCGGGCGCGAGGCGTATCACAACCCCTGGCTACTCGCACAGGCCGATACGCGGCTCTTTGATGCGAGTGCGCCGCGGGCAAGCGACCGGCTCCAGGTGGCCCGTCAGTATCAGCACTGGGTAGCGGGCCAGCATCGCACTGGCGTTCCAATCTCGCGCTACACCCGGCATCTGGTCGGACTCTTCCAGGGCCTGCCCGGGGCACGCGTGTGGCGGCGGGCACTCAGCGAAGGCGCCGCCCGCCCCGGCGCCGGCCCCGATGTCATCGAACAGGCCATCGAGCGCTGGCAGGCTGTCGGCGCGCGCCATGGCGCCATTGCCGAGGCCGTGAGTTAACCAACGCCGCTGTCGCAAAGGCCAAAAAAGGCCCGGCTAGTGGTTGTGGTGCGCTCAGCAAGCACCGCCGGGTCGGCCTGGCGGAGCGTGGCCACCGCTTCGAGCACATGCGGGAGGAAGGCGGGCTCGTTACGGCGGTTGGCGGGTTTGTCGGGCAGATCGCGCGGCAGCAGGAACGGCGCATCGGTCTCGATCATCAGCCGGTTATCCGGGATGTCGACAACGCTGGCGCGCAATGCCCCGCCGCGGCGCTCGTCGCAGACCCAGCCCGTGATCCCAATGTGCAGATCCAGATCGAGACAGCGATGCAGGAAGGCCTGATCGGCGGTAAAACAATGCAGCACCGCTGCCGGCAGGGCATCGCGGTACTCCGCCACAATGGCAAGAAAATCGGCCTCGGCGTCGCGCTGATGGAGAAAGGCCGGTTTGCCGTGCCGCGCCGCGCGTGCAAGCTGCGCCGCAAATGCCTCGCGCTGGGCCGCACGGGGCGCGAAATCACGAAAATAGTCGAGTCCGGTTTCACCCGCGGCCACCACCTCGGGCCGATCCAGCAACTCGCCAAGGCGGTCATCGCTCGCGCTGTCCCATTCACTGGCATGATGGGGGTGGATGCCGGCGGTCGCGCCGGCAAGCGCGGAGTGACTGCCCACAAGCATCGCCGCGGCTTGTGACTCGGCCACGTTGACGCCGGTGAGAACCATTTGCTGTACGCCGGCCGCAAGCGCACGCTCAATGACTGCAGTGCGGTCGCTGGCAAAACGCGAATGAGTGAGGTTGACGCCGATGTCGATAAGACCGTTGTATTGCATCGGGGCATTCTGCTCGAATTGCGAGACACAATGAACCACAGAGCGCATACCACCGTGAGCGACGACCTTCCCATGGACTGGGTGGGCGACTGGGCCGGGCGGCGTCGGGCCCTCACGCCTCATCGCCTGGCAGTGATCGACGCCGACAATGACCGCCATTTCGACTACGTCACGCTCGATACACGCGTAAAGCGCGTTGCGGCCTGGCTGCGGGACGAGGCCGGGCTGGGCAAGGGCGATGTGGTGGCCCTGATCAGCGGCAACCGGCTCGAGGCCGTCGAATTGGCCCTTGCCTGCGGCAAGCTTGGCATTGTCGTGGCGCCGGTGAGCCACCGCCTGGCGCCCCGTGAAGCGGCGGCGCTGCTGGCACGGCTTGCCCCGCAGTGCCTTTTCCACGACGCCGCTAGCGCGGATTTTGTGGCACGGCTTGGGGCACAACGCGAGGCGATTCCGCGATTTTGCCTTGACGGGCCCGACAGCGATCATGCGCGCATGCTCCTTGCGCCGGAACCCCAGCGTATTGGGGAGGCCCTTGCACTGAGTGACACGGCTTTGATCGTGCACACCGGCGGCAGCACCGGCCTTCCCAAGCTTTGCCAGATCAGTCATCGGCAGATGGTCTGGAATGCGATCGAGCTTCTGGTCGCCGCGCCTGACGGCCTTGGCGGTCGGCGCGAGCTGGTGCTCTTTCCGCTGTTCCATATCGGGGGCTGGAACACGGTCCTTCCGGTGCTCTACGGCGGTGGCTGCGTGGTCTTGCAGGCGGGGTTCGACCCGGCCGCGACACTGGCGGCCATTGCGCGCTACGGCGTCAACCATCTTGGCGCCGTCGAGGCCATGCTCCAGGCCATGACGTCGGCTCCCGAGTTTGGCGACACCGATCTTTCCAGCCTGGCCGGGATTACCACCGCCGGGGCTCCCTGTGCCGAGGCCAGCATGGCGCCGTTTTTTGCGCGCGGCATCCCGGTAAGCCAGTCATACGGGCTTACCGAGGCGGGGCCGTCCAACTTCATCCACGGCCGCGACGGGCAGTCGATTGCGTCCCTGCGGGGCGACTATGCCAGCGTGGGCAGCAGCTTTTTTCACTGCGACTACCGCATCGTCGACCCCGTTAGCGGCGACGAGGTCGATATCGGAACACCGGGTGAGCTCAGGCTGCGAAGCCCGCACAGCTTTGATGGGTATCTGGACGACGCCACCGCAACCGCCGAGCGGATGCTGCCGGGTGGCTGGGTGCGCAGCGGTGATCTTGCCGTTGAGCGGCCCGAAGGCGGTGTTCAGGTGATCGGGCGGCTGGATAATGTCATTGTGAGCGGCGGTGAGAACGTGGCCGCGGAGGAGCTCGAGGCCGCGCTGCGCGAACACCCGGCCGTCACCGGCGCCCTGGTGTTTGGTCTGCCCCATGATCGTTGGGGGGAGCGGCCGGCGGCGTGGGTGACACGCCACCCCGGTACGGCAATCACGCCGTCGGGGATTGCGGAGTGGTTATCCGGGCGACTGGCAGGGTTCAAGCGCCCGACGCTCATCCGGGTGGTGGAGGC
Organism: uncultured Spiribacter sp.; assembly: GCA_913056145.1. Classification (GTDB taxonomy): domain Bacteria; phylum Pseudomonadota; class Gammaproteobacteria; order Nitrococcales; family Nitrococcaceae; genus Spiribacter. The sequence continues at coordinate 9,100 of CAJXMI010000003.1, read as the reverse complement.
ACTCCCGCTAACGGGAGCGGGCAAGCTGAACCGGCGTGCCGCCAAAGATCAACAAATGCAAGAATTACCAGGAGATAAGCCTTGAACCTGGCGCGTATTCTAATTATTGCCGGCTCCGACTCCGGGGGCGGGGCCGGGATACAGGCGGATATCAAAGCGGTGACAGCCCTGGGTGGCTATGCGATGACCGCAATCACCGCGCTGACTGCGCAGAACACACAGGGGGTCGAAGATGTCATGCCGGTGCCGGAGGCGTTTATCGCCGCGCAGATGCAAGCGGTCCTTCCCGACCTGGGAGCCGATTGCGTCAAGACAGGCATGCTGCATTCGCCCGAGGTAATAGACACGGTTGCCGAGGGGCTCGAGGCGCTGGCCTCGGCGGTACCGTTGGTCGTTGATCCGGTCATGGTGGCACAGAGCGGTGATCGCCTGGTCAGCGATGCGGCATTACACCGGCTGCGGGAGCGACTGATACCCCGCGCCAGGCTGATCACGCCCAATATCCCCGAGGCGGAGGCTCTGCTCGGGCAGACGATCAGCGACGCCCGGGACATGCCAGCGGCCGCTGTTGCACTGCGCGATCTGGGCTGCGAGGCGGTGCTGCTCAAGGGCGGGCATCTCGCCGGCGACGTGCTGGTGGACGTGCTGGCAAGCCCGGCTGGCGTGATCGAGCGGCGTCATCCGCGCATTGACACAACCTGTGATCACGGTACCGGCTGCACGCTGGCCTCCGCCATCGCCGAGGGCATTGGTCGGGGCCTCGCTCTGGAGGCCGCCGTCGAGCGCGGCCGCGCCTACCTGCAAACAGCGCTCGAGACGGCCGTGCCGCTCGGCACGGGCCATGGGCCCGTGAACCACAGCCATACGGTCAGGCCGGAGGGCATATGATTCGATTATCCGCCAAAAGCCGTTATGCCGTCAGTGCGCTCATGCATCTGGCAATGCATCGTGATGCCGGGGCCGTGCCGCTGGCCGAGGTGTCCGTGTGCCAGGGCATCTCGATGTCGTACATTGATCAGATCTTCTGGCGCCTGCGCCGGGCGCATCTGGTGCAGGGCACGCCGGGGCCCGGTGGTGGCTATCGGCTGGGGCGCGAGCCCGATGCCATCTCCATTGGCGAAGTCATTGCCCTGATGGACAGCGATGGCAGTCGCCAGCGCCGGGGTTCGCCGCTGGATAATGCCCTGTGGGGTGAACTCACCGAGCGCATCGACGGGTTTCTGCGCGGCATTACGCTGGCCGATTTTGTGACTCGTCCACAGATTCGCGAGGCCATTCTCCGCCAGTATTCGGGGCGGCAGTGGCGTTGCGACGTGTGTGGCGGCCTTGCAACCCGTCGCCACCCGCCGGCCTCGGAGGCGGGCGGATGACCTACGTCGTCACCGAGCCGTGCATACGCTGCCGCTACACCGATTGTGTGGAGGTCTGCCCGGTTGATTGTTTTCACGGCGGGCCCAACTTTTTGGTCATTGACCCGGTGGAGTGCATTGATTGCGCGGTGTGCGTCGCGGAGTGCCCGGTTGATGCGATTTACCCGGATGATGAGGTGCCGGCCAGCCAGTCACACTATCTTGAGCTGAATGCCCGCCTTGCGCAGGAGTGGCCGGTTATCAACCGTCGCGAGGAGCCGCCGGCGGATGCCGATGACTGGGCCGATGTAACGGCGAAAGCCGATGAGCTGCGTGAGCGCTGATTATTCGCGTGGTGCCGGGCCTGACGCACCCCCGCCATAGCGCCGCGCCACATAGCGCTCCACAATGTCCTTGAAGTCATCGGCAATCGTGTCGCCCTTTAGCGTGACGGTCTTCTCGCCGTCCTCGTAGACCGGGGCAACCGGGCGTTCGCCCGTGCCCGGCAGGCTGATCCCGATGTCGGCCTGACGCGATTCACCGGGGCCGTTGACCACACAGCCCATTACCGCAAGGCTCATCGACTCGACGCCCGGATACACCTCGCGCCACTCCGGCATGCGTTCGCGCACATGCGACTGGATCTGGTCGGCCAGCTCCTGGAAGAACGTGCTGGTGGTGCGACCACAGCCGGGGCAGGCGGCCACCATGGGCGTAAACGAGCGCAGCCCCATGGTCTGCAGGATCTCCTGGGCGACAATCACCTCCTGGGTGCGATCACCGCCGGGCTCGGGGGTAAGCGAGATACGAATGGTATCGCCAATACCCTGCTGCAGCAGTACCGCCAGCCCCGCCGTGGAGGCGACGATGCCCTTCGAGCCCATGCCCGCTTCGGTAAGCCCCAGATGCAGCGGGTAGTCGCAGCGCGCCGCGAGATCCTGATAGACGCTGATCAGATCCTGCACCCGGCTGGTCTTGCAGGAGATGATGATGCGGTCATGCGGAAGCCCCAGCGCCTCGGCGCGCTCGGCACTTTGCAGCGACGAGGTCACCACTGCATCGCGCATGACTGCCTCGGGTGGTTTGGGCGCCGCCTGGCGGGCGTTTTCATCCATGAGCCGCGCCAGAAGATCCTGATCAAGGCTGCCCCAATTGACGCCAATGCGAATGGGCCGATCCAGATCGCGGGCCAGTTCAATGAGTTCGGCAAACTGCGGGTCGCGTCGGCTGCCCTTGCCGACATTGCCGGGGTTGATGCGCAGCTTGCCAAGCGCCTCGCCACAGGCAGGGACTGCGCGTAGCAGTTTGTGGCCGTTGAAATGGAAATCGCCGACCAGAGGGACATCGACGCCCATGTCATCGAGGCGCTGCCGAATCGCGGGAACCGCGCGCGCGGCATCCTCGTTGTTGACCGTGATCCGCACCAGCTCCGAGCCCGCCTTTGCCAGCTCGGCCACCTGGATGGCGGTGCGGATTTCATCGACCGTGTCGGTGTTGGTCATGGACTGGACCACCACCGGCGCATCGCCGCCCACCGTGACGTGACCGACCTGTACCGGCACACTAGTGCGCCTCTGATAACCGCAAATATCGTTCATACCTGCAATGATAAAGGATGGAGCTGACATGATCGACGTCTACAGCTGGCCGACACCGAATGGTCACAAAGTGCATATCGCGCTCGAAGAGCTCGAGCTGGCGCACGAGGTGCATCCGATCAACATCGGCCAGGGGGATCAGTTTACCGAGGAGTTCCTGCGGATCAGCCCCAACAACAAGATCCCGGCCATGATTGATTCGGACGGGCCCGGGGGACAACCGATCTCGTTGTTTGAATCCGGTGCCATCCTGCTCTATCTGGCCGAGAAAACCGGCCAGCTGATGCCCCGGGATGCCCGTGGCCGCCACGAGACGATGGAGTGGCTGATGTTCCAGATGGGCGGGCTGGGTCCCATGCTGGGGCAGGCGCATCACTTTCGACAGTATGCCCCCGAGACCATCGACTACGCGGTTAATCGCTACACCAACGAGGCGGCGCGCCTCTACGGGGTGATGGATCGCCGCCTTGCCGACCACGAGTGGCTGGCCGCCGGGCAGTACACGATTGCCGACATTGCCTGCTTCCCCTGGATCCGCCCGCATGACAACCAGGGCCAGTCGCTGGCCGATTTCCCCAACCTCAAGCGCTGGTTTGATGCCATTGCCGCACGCCCGGCCGTGGAGCGGGGGGTTGCCGTGCTAGCCGATGCGCGGCCGCCACAACTCGATGACAAGGCGCGTGAGCAGCTCTTTGGCAGCACCCAGTACCAGCAGCGATGAGCGCGCTCGACGATCTACTGGGAGTGATGGCCCGTCTGCGCGATCCGGCAGCGGGTTGCCCCTGGGATCGGGAACAGACCTTTGCGAGCATCGTGCCGCACACGCTCGAGGAGGCCTACGAGGTCGCTGATGCGATGGAGCGGGGTGACCGGGCCGACATGCAGGATGAACTGGGGGATCTACTGTTTCAGGTGGTCTTCTATGCCCGGATCGCCGAAGAGGAGGGCAGCTTCGATTTCGAGGCGATCGCCGCGGGCGTAAGGGATAAGCTGATTCGCCGCCATCCGCATGTGTTTGGCGATGCCGGGCCGACCACCCGCGATGGCCAGCGCGCGGTCTGGGAGGCCATCAAGGCCGAGGAGCGCGCGGCGCGGCCCGGCGGCGGTGAGACCTCGGCACCGCCGGGTGCGCTCGATGACGTGCCGCTCGCGCTGCCCGCGCTCACCCGCGCTCGCAAGCTCCAGTCCCGGGCGGCCCGAGTGGGTTTTGACTGGCCCGACTCGCATCAGGTGATCGGCAAGATCCAGGAAGAGCTCGGCGAGCTGGAAGAGGCGATGAACCACCAGCCCAATGATCCCGAGCATGTCGCCGAGGAAATGGGGGATGTGCTGTTGGCCTGTGTGAATCTGGCGCGCAGGCTGGGGGTTGACCCCGAGCAGGCCCTGCGCGCTGGCAACGCAAAGTTCGAACGGCGCTTCCGGGGGCTTGAGGCCATTCTGCAGGCGGTTGGCGAGACACCCGAGACGGTCGACTTTGACCGCCTTGAGGCCGCCTACCAGCAGGCCAAGGCGCTAGACGCTAGGACGCAGAATTGACAATCAGGACATGCAGGCTGCGCGGGCCATGCGCGCCCAGTTGCAGTGTCTGCTCGACATCGGCAGTGCGTGAGGGCCCGGTGATGACATTGATGGTGCGGGGCATGGAGCCATCGGCGCGAAAGCGCTCCCAGATCTCTTCCATGTAGTCGACGATCTCGTCGGCCGCAATCACCACGATATGCCGGTCGGGCAGGAAGTTGAGCGTGGTCGGCGAGGCCGGCCCTGACCCCATCACCAGCGAGCCTGTCTCGGCGATGCCCGCACGCGCAACGGCAATGGCCGTATGCCACGAGGCGGCGTTTTCCATGTCATGCGATATCGACCATGCAGGCGGCCAGGCGAGCTCGGTGAGAAGCGGATGGGCCGCAATGCCGATCAACTCCTCAGCCGCGTCCTGCAGATAATCACCGACCGCCCCGGGGATGTCCGCCCGGCCATTGACGCGCGCCCAGGTGGCCGCCGACGCCTCAAGTCGGGCCACGAAGCGCTCGACCTGCGGTTCATCCCAGATCGGGCGGGGAATGGCGTCGGGGACTCGCCGGGCAAGATCAGCGCGTGCCTCGGCCAGCGAGGGCGGTTGGGTTCGGCCCAGCGCCTCGCGAATCCGTGCCATCACCGTGCTGCGTGCCGTACTCATGCCTGCTCACCCCGCGATGTCCGCGCCGCGCGCCAGCGCTGCTGAAACGTCCCGCCAGCGCTGGGTAATGGCAGGTCGCGCGCCGCCGTCCACGCACCCGCCAGCGGCACGCGCCGCGCCCGGCCCTTGCCCAGCGTGCGCAGAACCGTGCCGGCCGAGCGTGTCGCGAGCTGGTAGAGCCGCGGGCGCCGGGCCAGCCAGGCCCACGCTTGCAGGGCCCAGCGCGTGCCTGTTGGGGTCAGACGCTGTTCAAACTCATGATCGCGCAGGCGACGGATGAGCATTGGCAAGCGGATCTTGACCGGGCAGACGCTCTGGCAGCGGCCGTTGAGCGTGCAGGCATTGGGCAGGTCGCGCGACTTGTCCAGGCCCTGGAACATCGGGGTCAGCACCGCGCCCATCGGCCCGGGATAGACCCAGCCGTAGGCATGGCCGCCGATGGCGCTATAGACCGGGCAGTGGTTCATGCAGGCGCCGCAGCGGATACAGCGAAGCATCTCGCGGAACTCGTCGCCGAGCATGCGGCTGCGGCCGTTATCGAGCAGGACCAGGTGGAATTCCTCGGGCCCGTCCGGGTCGGCCTCCCGCCGCGCTCCGGTAATAAAGGTGGTGTAGGCGGTGATCTGCTGGCCGGTCGCGCTGCGCGCGAGCAGTCGCAGCATTGACGATGCCTCCTCGAGGCCCGGGACCAGTTTCTCGATGCCCGCAATGGCGATGTGCACCCGCGGCAGACTGGTGGAGAGATCCGCATTGCCTTCATTGGTAACGAGGGCAATGGAACCGGTCTCGGCGATGAGGAAATTGGCGCCACTGATCCCGATGTCCGCCCCCAGGAATTTCTGGCGCAGAACGCCGCGGGCCTCATCAACCAGATCCGGAGTCTCGCGCAGCGGCCCGCCCTCACGCTGGTGGTGATGACGATCGAACAGGGCGGTGATCTCGGCCCGCGTTTTATGCACGGCAGGGGCGATGATGTGGCTGGGCGGTTCTTCGGCGAGCTGGATGATGTACTCCCCCAGATCGCTCTCGACGGTTTCGAACTCGTGCTCCAGGGCCTCGTTGAGGCCGACCTCCTCGCCGGCCATGGTTTTGGCCTTGATGACCTGGCGTGCGCTTGCATCGCGACAGATCGCAAGCACCGCCTCGCGGGCCGCCTCGGCATCGGCGGCGTAGTGGACCTGGCCGCCGTTGCGCTCGACGTTCTGCTCGAACGTCTCGAGATAGGTGTCCAGATGGGCAAGGGTGTGATCCTTGATCTGCCGGCCGCGCTCGCGCAGCGTCTCAAACCCGGGCAGGTCGAGGATGGCGCTGGCCCGTTTGTCCACGAAGCCGCCCTTGGCCTTGTCCAGCGCATCACGCAGGTTGTCATCCTGCAGCGCGGCCTGGGCGCGGGCCCGAAAATCAGCCTGTCTGACGGCCATCAGTCTGTCTCCCTCGCCCCGATGGGGGGTGTGTCGAGCTGTCCGGCAAGGACCTCGGCGGCATGGCGCACGGCAACCGGCTTGCCCTGACGCTGCAGGCGCCCGGCAATGTTCATAAGACAGCCAAGGTCGCCGCCCAGCAGGGTATCCGCACCCGTTGCGGTGATGTTGCGGATCTTCTCATCGACCATGCGCTCGGATATCTCCGGGTATTTCACACAGAAAGTGCCGCCAAAACCGCAGCACACCGTGCTGTCATCCATTTCGCGAAGCTCAATATCCGGGCTACCCGCCAGCAATTGCCGGGGCTGGCCATGGATACCCAGCTGGCGCAGGCCCGAGCAACTGTCGTGATAGGTAAAGCAGCCTCTTGCCGGGGTCTCGGGCGGATCAATCGCAAGCACGTCAGTCAGGAACGACAGGAGCTCCCAGGTGCGGCCGACCAGATCCCGCGCCCGCCGGTGCCAGTCATCGTCTTCGGCAAACAGCTCCGGATACTTGTGGAGCTGACCGGCGCATGAGCCCGAGGGCACCACCACGTAGTCGTAGGCAGAGAAGGTTTCGATCACCTGGCGGGCAATGGCCCGGGTGTCATCGAGATCGCCGCTGTTGTACGCCGGTTGGCCGCAACAGGTCTGAGCCTCGGGGACATCGACGTGACAGCCCGCCGACTCGAGCAGATTGACCGTTGCAAATCCGACCTCGGGGCGGAAGAAATCCACCAGGCAGGTTACAAACAGCCCGACGCGGGGTGCGTTGGTTGCCGCTTCGCCCATTGCAGGAATCCTCCCCGGGATGATTAGGTAGTGTTTTGTTCGTGACTGTAACCCCGGGTTGCTACCCGGGACAACGCAACGGAGGCACCATGAGCCTGACCAGCAAACACTGCACGCCCTGCCAGGGGGGTATTGACCCGTTGACGCGGGACGCCGCCGAGGGCTATCTCGCCGATGTACCCGGCTGGACCCTCAGCGAGGATGCAACCCGTATCACCCGGCGCTTTCGCACGGGCAACTTTGCCGAGGCGCAGGCCGTTGCCAACAAGGCGGGGGATGTGGCCGAGCAGGAGGACCATCACCCCGAGATCCGATTTAGCTGGGGCTGGTGCGAGGTGGAGATTTTCACCCACGCGATCGGCGGCCTGCATGAAAACGACTTCATCTATGCCGCCAAGGTCAACCAGGCGGTCGACGGCTAGCGGCTCCAGTCGCCGGAGCGGCCACCGCGTTTGTGAGTGAGCCGCACCTGATCAATGCACATCCCGCGGTCCAGCGCCTTGCACATGTCGTAGACGGTTAGCAGGGCGGTCTGGACGGCGGCGAGTGCCTCCATCTCGACGCCCGTTTGTCCACGGGTCTCGGCGCGAACCTCGCAGGTCACGCCCGGGAGGCCTGGGTCGGGCGTGAGTTCCACATCGAGGTGGGTGAGCGGCAGGGGGTGACAGAGCGGCACCAGTTCGGCCGTGCGCTTGGCGGCCATAATGCCGGCAATCCGGGCGGTCCCGAGCGCATCCCCCTTTTTCAGATTGCCGCTGACAAGCGCCTCGAGGGTGGCCGGCGCCATGGTAATGCGCCCCTCGGCGATGGCCACGCGATGGGTGGCCGATTTCTCGCCCACATCGACCATGTGCGCCTCGCCGCGGGCATTCAAATGCGTGAGGTCGCTCATGCGCCGTCCCGCAGCGAAGTCTTGCTGCGCACGCTCAGGTCAGCGTTCAACTCATAGACCAGCGGGTCGCCGGTCGCGATCTCGACGCCGGTAATCGCTTCATCGGAGAGCCCCTCCAGGTGTTTCACAAGCGCCCGCAGGCTGTTGCCGTGGGCGGCAATGAGCACCGAGTCGTAGCGCTCCAGCGCCGGGACGATGTCGGATGCGTGGAAGGGCATCACACGGGCAAGGGTGTCCTTGAGCGATTCGGTACCGGGCAGCTGCGCCGGGTCGAGATCGGCATAGCGCGGGTCGTGCCGGGGATGCCGGGCATCGTCGGTGTCCAGGGGCGGTGGCGGTGTGGCAAAGCTACGGCGCCATACATGCACCTGCTCGTCGCCATATTCGGCGGCGGTCTCGGATTTGTTGAGGCCGGTCAGGGCGCCGTAGTGGCGCTCGTTGAGTCGCCAGTCCTTGAGCATGGGCACCCACAGCCGGTCGAGGACATCGAGGCTCATGAACGCCGTGCGGATCGCCCGTGTGAGCACCGAGGTAAAGACCATCTGCGGGGCAATACCGGCCGTTTGCATGAGCTCACCCGCCCGGGTGGCCTCGAGCCGGCCCTGATCGCTCAGATCGACGTCGTGCCAGCCGGTAAAGCGGTTTTCAAGGTTCCAGGTGCTCTGGCCGTGGCGCAGCAGGATTAGACGTTTCATGTCAGCGTGTGCCCTTTTTGTCGTCGCGGTTAACGGCCAATAGGTTATCATCCTGATGCTCAGTTGAAGGAGGCGCCGCGTGCCACAACCGCCCTGGATCGATGTCTCGCTGTCCCGGCAGCGACTCACGCTGCAGCGGCCGGGGGGCGAGCCGCGGGGCCAGCCGGGGCGGAGCGAGCAGGGGGCATATGGG
>CAJXMI010000002.1 GCA_913056145.1 uncultured Spiribacter sp. | reverse complement strand
CATTAATAATGTCCTCCCAAAAGCCCCGCCCCGGCGGGGCTTTTTTGTGGGTGATTACTTTGCGCGCCTGCGGCGCGCGCCGGAGGTTGCCGCTTGGTCGGTCGGGCGATTAGCGCTGGGGGAAAGCCCGCGGGTACTCCCGCTGCCAACCTCGCGGGTATACTCTGTGCCCGTCTTACACCGGGCCCGTAGCTCAACGGTTAGAGCAGAGGACTCATAATCCTTTGGTTCCAGGTTCGAATCCTGGCGGGCCCACCATTTCACGGCGCGCCGCCACGGCGGCGTTATCGGGCATCTCGACATCGGCCGTGGTCAGCACCTGGCCAGCTGGCATATCCCGAACCAGCGTGATGCCATGGGCCAGCCCAATGGGCAGCGCATTTTGCTGCGCGCTCTGCGCGGCGCCGAGCAGCTTGCCCCACACGGTGTAACCGCCCTCGCCATCCAGAATCTCACCCGCGCGCAACGGCCGCTTGGCCACCGCGGCCACATCGCCGATCCAGCCACGCGTCTGCCCGGTGGGCTCGCCGCGCAGGGCGGCGGAAAGCACGCTGATTCCCAGCTCAAGGCCGATCAAGTGGAAGGGCTTGTGCATGGCCGCGTACTGGCCGGTGCTGTCGGTTGGCAGCCCGTACTGCCGGAAACACGCGGCGGTGTAGTCGTTGGGGGCCTTCAGGACTACATAGACGCCCCAGCGTAGATCCCGGTACACCGGCCGACCGTCTCGCTCCAGGCTGCTGACCACTTCGACCATGCCGGCCTGGGGCAGGCAGCCCCCGACCGACTGCGGGCGCAGCACATGGGCCAGGTCATCAACGCCGCAGGGCGGGAAGGCCAGCCCATCATCGGGCACCGCCAGTTCACAGGCATTGGCGATGGCGGCCATTTCAATGGCCGATTTGGTGCCATCCAGAAAGCTGTTGAACATCTGCGGGTTCATGCCCGCCGCGGCGGCTTCATCGGCGGTCAGGCCATAGTGTGACCAGACCTCATCCGGCGTGACGTTGTGATAGGCCGGCAGGTACTTGGTGCCCTTGCCGGCCGCCACCACCTCGAACCCGGTGGCGCGGGCCCAGTCCACCAGCTCCGAGGTCAATGCCGGCTGATCGCCGTAGGCCATGGAGTAAACCACACCGGCCGCGCGGGCGCGTTCGGCCAACAAGGGCCCCGCCAGCACATCGGCTTCCACGTTCACCATCACGATGTGTCGGCCCGCCTCGATGGCCGCCAGGGCATGATGGATACCGGCGGCCGGATGGCCGGTGGCCTCAATGACGACCTCCACGTCGTCCCGGGCACACAGCTCGGCGCCGTCTTCCACAAAGGCGACCTCGCCGATCTGCGCCTCGCTCCAGTGCACGGCGCGGCAGGCGGCGCGGGCCCGCTCCGGGGCCAGATCGGCAATGGCGCTCACCTCAAGGCCCGGCGTGGTCGGGACCTGACTCAGGAACATGGAGCCGAACTTGCCCGCGCCAATCAGGCCCACTTTCACGGGCCGGCCCTGGTCAACGCGCTCGAGTAGCAGTCGGTGAAGGTTCATGGATCGGGGGTCTCCCTGGTCGTTTCCGTGGTTCAAGGGCCGACGGCTCGGGGCCTTGGGTGGCTTGACGGCCGACCGCGGGATTGTAGCCCGATCCACGCACCCCACAGACACCAAGATGACGCGACGGTAGGATGCCGGAATAAAGGAGGACAGCCCATGACCCCGAACAACAGGATCGCAATCGTCACCGGCGCCAGCCAGGGCATTGGCCGTGGCGTGGCCGAGGCCTTGCTGGCCGACGGACACCGGGTGGTGCTGGTTGCACGCCGGGCCGAACCGTTGGAGGAACTGGCCGGCCAATACCCCGATCAGGCGCTGCCCATCACTGCCGATGTGTCCGACCCGGCGGCGGTGGATGCGCTTTATGAGCAGGTGCAGGCTCGGTTTGGCCGTCTGGATGTGTTGTTCAACAACGCCGGGGCGTTCATGGCCTCCACCCCGGTGGGTGACGTGGACTGGGACGACTGGCGCCGGGTGCTGGGCGTCAATCTGGACGGCGCCTTTCTGATGGCCCGCGGGGCCTTTCGGATGCTGCGCGACCAGTCGCCGGCGGGGGGTCGCATTATCAACAATGGCTCCATCTCGGCCCATGCGCCGCGGGTCAATTCGGTGGCCTACACCACGTCCAAGCACGCGATCACGGGACTGACCAAATCCATTGCGCTCGATGGCCGCGCCCACAATATTGCCTGCAGCCAGATCGACATTGGCAATGCCGAGACCCCCATGACCGCGCCGATGAAGGCCGGCATCCCCCAGCCCGATGGCAGCATCCTGCGCGAACCGGTGATGGACGTGGCCCATGTGGCCGACGCGGTGCGCTACATCGTGGGCCTGCCACTCGAGGCCAATGTGCAGTTCATGACCGTGATGGCCACGAAGATGCCGTATCTGGGGCGGGGCTAAGGGCCCCGCCAGCATCGGCAATCAGCTCAGCGCATGACGCCGTCGAGGGCGTCCGCATAGACAGCCGTGTGCTCGCGCACCGTATCGGTATCGGCGCGCTCCGATGCCAGGTGCACTTCCTCGAGCGCGGCTGCGACTGCCGCGTATTCTTGATCCAGGCGCGCCAGGGCATTCTCGAGCGTATAGGTCACCTCGTGCACCTCGGCCATGTCGGCCGGGCCCAGCTCACCCTCCGAGAGGGCAACGAGCTCCGCGGTGTAGGTGTTCAGATGCTCAATGGCCTCGGCCACCGTCTCGGCCGGCAGACCCTCGAAGTGCTCAACGTCGCTTGCCGGTGCCGTGCCCAGGCCCAGCGCCAGCAACCCGGCGACAAACCCTGCCTGCAGCGTTTTACCCATCATCGTCATTGCCTCCTTCGGGTTTTGGTGTGATGCCGTGATGACATCGACCCCAAGTTTACCGAAATGAGAATCGTTCGCAACACCATAGGGTCAATCCATCGCCACCCTTCCGCCGGGGCCAGAGTTCCGCCACAATTCAAGTGGACAGGCACAAACAACTCAGCAGGGAGGAGAGCCCCATGCCCACGATGGCCCGCCAGCTTCGCGACCTCATTCTCAACAACCCGCCCGTGGTGGCGCCCGGCGCCTTTGACGGGCTGTCAGCCCGGCTGGTGGAGCAGGCCGGCTTTGCGGCGGTCTATGCCACCGGCGGCGGCATCGCCCGCAGTACCGGTGTGCCCGACCTGGGCCTGATGAGTCTTGACGAGATCGTGCATCGGCTCGAGGAGATGGTGGATGCCACGACAATCCCGCTGATCGCGGATGCCGACACCGGCCATGGCAACGCACTCAATGCACGCAAAACCGCCCGCGCCTTCGAGCGTGCCGGCGTGGCCGGGTTTCACCTGGAGGATCAGGTCTTCCCCAAGAAATGCGGCCACTACGACGACAAGTCGATCGTGCCGCAGAAGGAAATGACGCAAAAGATCCGCGCCGTGAAGGACGCCCTGCACGATCCCGACATGGTGCTGATCGCGCGCACCGACGGCCTGGCGGTTGAGGGCTACGAGCCCACCATCGAGCGGGCCCATGCCTATATGGACGCGGGCGCCGATGCGATCTTTGTGGAGGCGCCCACCTCGGAGGAGCAGATCGAGCAGATCGCGAAAGACCTCCCGCAGCCCAAGCTGATCAACATGTTCCATGGCGGCAAGACGCCGCTTATGCCCGCAGACCGGCTGGGCGAGCTGGGCTACAGCCTCATCATCATCCCCAGCGACACCCAGCGCGCTGCCATCAAGGGCATGCAGGACACGCTCGAGGCCATCCGCCGTGACGGCCACAGCGCCGCCATGCAGGAGCGCATGGTCACGTTCAAAGGCCGCGAGGAAGTGATCGGGACCGACGCGTACAACGCCCTCGACAAAAAATACGGGGTCTGACAAAAAAATGGGGGCATCCCTGCCCCCGTAAAACTGAGTGGGTGGCGATCAACCCACTCACGCAGTCGTCACGAAGTCGTGAACTGCTCCTCTTCGGTGGAGCCGGTCATGGCCGTCACCGATGAGACACCGCCCTGAATGGTCTGGGTGACCGAGTCGAAGTACCCGGCGCCCACCTCGCGCTGATGGCGAGTGGCGGTGTAGCCGTTCTTCTCGGCATCAAACTCGGCCTGCTGCAGCTCGGAATAGGCCGCCATCTGCCGGCTCTTGTAGCCACGCGCCAGCTCGAACATCGAGTAGTTCAGGCTGTGGAAGCCGGCCAGGGTGATGAACTGGAACTTGTAGCCCATGGCGCCCAGCTCGTTCTGATAGCTGGCGATGGTCTTCTCGTCGAGCTTGCCGCGCCAGTTGAACGACGGCGAGCAGTTATAGGCCAGCATGGTGTTGGGATGGTCTTTCTTGATGGCCTCGGCAAAGCGCCGGGCAAACTCAAGATCGGGCGTCCCGGTCTCGCACCAGATCAAATCGGCATAGGGCGCATAGGCCAGGCCGCGGCTGATGGCCTGGGCCTCGCCCGCGTCGGTGCGATAGAAGCCCTCGACCGTGCGCTCACCGGTGATATACGGGGCGTCGTACTCGTCGATATCCGAGGTGATCAGATCGGCCGCCAGCGCATCGGTGCGCGCCACAAGCAGCGTGGGCACATCCATGGTGTCAGCGGCGAGGCGCGCGGCGGCCAGCTTTTGCACGGCCTCCTGCGTGGGCACCAGCACCTTGCCACCCATGTGGCCGCACTTCTTGACCGACGCCAGCTGATCCTCGAAATGCACACCGGCAGCGCCGGCCCGGATCATGCCTTTCATGAGCTCAAAGGCGTTCAGGACACCACCAAAGCCGGCCTCGGCATCGGCCACGATGGGCTGCATCCAGTCGACGCTGTCATCGCCTTCGGCATGATGGATTTCGTCAGCGCGCAGCAGCGCGTTGTTGATGCGCTCAACCACGGCGGGCACCGAGTCGGCCGGATACAGCGACTGGTCGGGGTACATGGTACCGGCCAGGTTGGCATCGGCAGCCACCTGCCAGCCAGACAGGTAAATGGCCTTGAGCCCGGCCTTGACCTGCTGCATGGCCTGGTTGCCCGTGAGCGCGCCAAGGGCGTTCACATAGTCAACCTCGCCGTCGTTCAGATACTTCCAGAGCTTCTCGGCGCCGTTGCGCGCCAGGCTGTATTCAACGGGGACGGTTCCGCGCAGACGGGCAACCTCGGCAGCCGGGTAGGGGCGCTTCACGTCGGCCCAGCGCGGGTTGCTGGCCCAGTCCTTCTCAATCTCTGCAACAGTCTTCAGTGTGGTCATCGCTCACGCCTCCTGAGGCCGGTTCAATGTCATCGACGCCTGGCGTCGACGCTCCTACAGTATGGCGCGTTGCAGCATTGCACAAGATAATGTAAACAATACACAACATAAATTTATTCAATATAAAGGACTCGCCGATGCCCGCCGCGATCGATGCCGAATCGCCCTATCGCCACGATCGCCTGCGCCAGCTGCGCGCGTTCTGCTTTACCGCCGAGACCGGCAGCATCTCGCGCGCGGCCGAGCGGCTGGGGCTTACCCAGCCGTCGGTGTCACTGCAGGTGCAGGCCCTCGAGCGCGAGCTGGGCATCACGCTGTTCGAGCGGCGCGGCCCCCGCATCCGCCTGACACCCGATGGCGAGCAGCTCTATGCCGAGACGCACGGCCTGGTCGAGACCATCGACGGCCTGCCGGGGCGCTTTGCCGACGGCAACCGACCGCTCAACAGCGGCCGCCTCGACATCGGGGCGGGCGAGTCGTCCACGCTCTATCTGCTGCCGGCCACGCTCGAGCAGTTCATGGAAGAGCACCCCAATGTGCGCGTGCGGCTGCATCATCTATCCGTTGGCGAGCTGATGGACGCCCTGCGCCAGGACCAGGTGGATTTTGCCGTGGGTGCCATTCTGGACATGCCTGACGAGCTCCGTTACCGGGCCATCTACTCCTACGGCCTGTCGCTGATCACGCCACCGGACCACCCCCTCGCACGGCGCGACGTGATTACCCTGCGCGACCTCACGGGGCAGAACTACATCATCCCGCCGCAGAACATGACCACCTGGCGGCTGATCAGCCTGGTCTTTCAGCAACATGCGGTGCGCTATCGGATCCGCCTGGAGGTAGGCAGCTGGGAGGCCGTGAAGCGCTACGTGGGGCTGGGGTTTGGCATTGCCATTGTCAGCAACGTCTGTCTGGCCGAGAGCTATCCGGGGATCACCGTGCGCTCGTTACCCGAGGTATTCCCCAAGCGCACCTATGGCGCGATGTCGCGGCGCGGGCGCTTTCTCTCGCCGCAGGCGCGGCGGTTTCTGGAGATGATGCGCCCCGACTACTTTGCCGATGACTCGCCCGCGACCGGAAACCACAACGTGAAGACGCTGCCCTGACCCGGCGCACTTTGCAGCGTGACATCGCCGCCGTGCACTTCCATGACCTGGCTCACCAGAAAGAGCCCGATCCCCATCCCGCGGACACTGGTGTTGTCAGGCGCGCGATAATGGCGTTGGAAGATTCGGCCCTGCTCGGCAGCGGCAATGCCCACGCCGTAGTCCTGCACCTGGATGCCGATCGACCCGTCGGCCTGGACCACCGTGACATCGATGGGATCTCCCGCGGCGGAGTACTTGGCGGCGTTGTCGATCAGGTTGACGACGGCGTTGCCGACCAGCGCCTCATCCGCCACGATCTGCCCACTGAGCGCCTGCAGGCGGACGGGGTTACCGGATGGGAGGGCGCGCGGCCCCAGCAACTTCGGTAGCCAGTCGGCCAGATCCAGCGTGACCCGCTCGATTGCCTGCTGCCCCTGCTCCAGGCGGTCACTCTCGAGCCACTGCTCAAACAGCCGCTGCAGCCGCCCCGCGGCCTGGACGATGGTGTCAAAGCGCTGGGCAGGGTCCCCCATGCTCCGATCGCGCTCCATGATGGCCACCTGCGCCTGTGCCTTGATGATGGCAAGCGGGTTGCGGAACTCATGCGAGATCAGCTCGGCGAACTGCACATACTGATCCAGCGTCTCCCGCTCGCGAGTCAGCGCCTGCGACAGATCCTCGGTGCGCTCGCGCACGGTCACCTCCAGCCGCTGCTCCGAGGCACGCAGGCCCTCAACCAGCCGCCGCTGGGCGGACAGAGCCTCGGACTGCGCGGCCTCGCGCGCCCGGCGCTCAATCTGAATCCGGTCAGCAAGGGCAAACGAGAGCAACAGCATGTCCAGCAACGAGCCCACCTGAATCATGTTGATGGTCGCCCCGGTGGTAGGGATGAGCGCAAAATTGCGCAGGGCCTGCACCACAACGCCCAGGAGCAGCACACCCCAGGCAAACAGCAGATAGCGTGCCCCTGGGTGCGCGCGCTGCCAGGCCCGCAAGCTGGCCCAAAGCAGCAGCGGGCCGGACAGCACCCCGAACAGGCTGATCCCCACCGACCCCACCCGCACCGGCACCCCGAACACCGGCAGCAGTGCGACTATGATAAATGCGCCCATGAGCACCAGCAGAATGCGATCAACGACGGGCTGCTCGACCCGGGTCGAGAGAAATTCGCGCAAAAACCAGATGCCAAAAAACCCGGCTATGCCGAACAGACTGTTGGTCCCCAGGGTGTCCGGCCAGCCCGGCAAGAGCACCAGCAAATACGCCCGAAAGCCGTTGTAGACCAGCATGCCCGCACCCACGGCCACCAGGAACGCGCAATAAAGCGCGTACTGGCGCTCACGCAGGTACAGGTATAGAAACAGGTTGTAGATGAGCAGGCCGCCGAGCACACCAAAGTAGAGCATGAGGGCGGCCAGCCGCAGGCGGTCGTTCACGGCAAAGGCATCGGGCGACCAGAGCGTGAGCGGCGCGGTCACAGACCCGTTGGAGGCCACTCGCAGATAGTAGGTGGCCGGCTCGTCCGCGGCCAGCTCCAGCGGAAATACAAAATGCCGATGCGGCCAGGGGCGCTCCGTGATCGCCTCGTTGTAGCCGGTGATGACCGCTTCGCCTCCCGGCGGGTGGAGGCGCACATCGACCAGGCCGAAGTAGCCCAGCTCCAGCAGCCAGCGCTGTCGCTCACTGTCCGGGGCCTGCAGGCGAAAGCGCAGCCACAGGGCCGAGCGGGTCAGCCCCAGGTTGATTGCCCCCCGCCCCTCATGGCGCTGGAAGCGGGCCGCCTGCGCCGGCTCAGTCACGTCCGCAAGCGTCATGTTGCCGCCGGGATCCACCAGATACTCGACGTGGGGATTGAGGCTGATGGCGCTGTCATCCGGCACCAGAACCTCGGCGGAGGCCGCCGGCTGCAGCGTTGCAAGCAGCCACACGAGCACCACCAGCACGCCTGGCAGACGGCCCATCCTGCGCCGCCTAACGATTGCTCAGACGCAATTCGATGCGCCGGTTGCGAGCAAGTGCCTCGGCCGTGTCACCCCCGGCAACCGGCTGATGCTCGCCATAACCGACGGCGGCGAGCCGCTCGGGCGGGATGCCCTGATCGATCAGAAAGTACACAATCGACTGTGCCCGGGCCGTGGAGAGCTCCCAGTTGGACGGGAACTCGGGGGTGCGAATCGGGCGCCGGTCGGTGTGGCCCTCCACCTGCAGCACCCAGTCGATCTCATCGGGGATACGCCCGGCAATGCGCCGGAGGATACCGGCCACCTGCTCGAGGCGCTCGCGCCCACCCGGCCCCACCTCGGCCGAGGCCGTCTCGAAGAACAGCTCCGACTGGAAGCGGAAGCGATCGCCCACAATCTCGATCTCCTCGACATCGCCCAGCACCTCGCGCAGGCGGCCAAAGAACTCGGAGCGATAGTCCGACAGCTCCTGGACCTCCTCGGCAAGCGCCACGTTCAACCGCTCCACGAGCGTGTCGATGCGTGCCTGCTGCTCGGCCACCGTGTCCTCCTCGATGCGCAGCGCCTCAGCCAGCGTGCTGATCTGATCGCGGAGTGCCCGAATCTGCCGTCGCAAACGCTCGACGCGCGCCTCGGCATCGGCGGTGAGGGCCTGCTCCTGATCGAGCGCCTCCTGGCGATCCTTGATCTCGGCCACCAGATCGCGGATGCGCATATCGCGGGCCTCGATGGTCGCCTGTGCCAGACGCGTGCGCTCCTCGGCATCCGCCAGCTCGGCCACCAGCTCGCGCGAGCGGTCACGGGCGGCACCCAGATCGGCCTCGGTCTCGGCCAGCGTGGACTCGGTGGACTCCAGCCGCGCGGCCAGCTCTCCCACCTCGGCCTCGAGCTCGTCCCGCACCTGCCGCAGCGCGGCGATGTCCTGCTGCAGCGAGGCGATTTCGACCAGACGCGCCTGCAAGGTCTCCTCGCCCACGGCGACTTCCTCGCGGGCGGCCTCCAGCGCCTCCTGGGTGGCCGCCAGCTCATCGCGGGCCTCGTCACGCTGCGACAGGGTGGCATGCAACTCCGCATACAGCCCGGAGATCTGTTCTTCGAGGCGCTCGCGCTCCACGCGCTCCATCGACAGGGCGTCGGCCATCTCGGCCAGCTCCGACTGCAGGGCATCGAGGGCGGCATTGCGATCCGAGAGCTGGCTGCTCAGGTAGACCTGCGCCACCACAAACAGCATCAGGACAAAGACAAACGCCAGCAGGATCGTGGCCAGGGCATCCACAAACCCCGGCCAGATATTCACCGACGAGCGACCGCGGCGGTTGCTGCCGAGCATGCCGGCGCTCAGTCCCCGTCGCCGCGGATATGCGAGACCGTACGCGTGAGCAGCCGCACCTCGTCGCGCAGCTCGCTAATCAGCCGCTCACGGTCGGTGGCAAGCTCCTGGCGCAGCTCCTGGAGCCCCTGCGTCATTGCCCGCAGCTGCTCGGTCTGCTCGCTGCCCTGGCCGCCCTGGGCCTCGGCCACGTCGGCCAGCCGGCCGAGCACGCCCTGGAGCTCGGCCTGGGTGCGGGTCAGACCCATCAGCCCGCGCTGTTCGGTCTGTGACTGCTCGGCAAGCCGCGAGACCTCCTCGGTCAGCTCGATGATGCGGGCATCGACACCACGCCGCTCCTCATCGCCACGGGCCATGATGCGCTGCAGCTTGTCGAGGCTGTCGGCGGTGTTCTCGAGCAGCGCCTGGATGTAGGCGGGCACCGAGCCCTCGCCATCACCGCCGAGGGCGCCACTGGAAAGGCGGGTCTGGCCCGACAGCCACTCCTCGAGGTCGTTGTAGAAGCGGTTCTGGGCATGCGAGGCCTGCAGGTCGACAAACCCCAGCACCAGGGCCCCGGCCAGCCCGAAGAGCGACGAGCTGAACGCCGTGCCCATGCCATCGAGTGGGGCACGCAGGCCATCGCGCAGTTCGGCGAAAATCTGCCCGGCGTCGCTGCCGTTGACACTGAGGTTGCCGATGACTCCGCCCACCGCACGCAGGGTGTCGAGCAGGCCCCAGAAGGTGCCGAGCAGACCCAGGAAGACCAGCAGGCCAATCAGATAGCGCGACACATCGCGCGATTCATCGAGACGGGAGCGGATACCGTCGAGCACGGTCCGCAGCGACATGGCCGACAGACTGAAGCGATCACCGCGCCGGCCGGTCAGCATGCGTGCCATCGACCCGAGCAAACGACTGCCGGGCAGCGCGGGCACGTCACCCGCCTCCGAGCGTCGGAACCGCTCCACCCAGTCCACTTCGGGCTTTAGCACCAGCACCTGACGGCAGTTGATGACCAGCCCGATAAACAGCACGCCCAGAATCATGCCATTGAATACGGGATTGGCCAGAAAGGCCGTGCTTAGCGGCTCGAGCAGGAGCCCGGCGACAGCGGCCACGGCCGCCATGAAAACCATGATCCAGATAAGGACGCGATTGGGATTGCGCACGCCTGTTCCCCCGGTGTGAGTTCGCGTTCTACGCCTACCTTAGCGCGAATGGACGAACGTTGTAGCCCCCCCTGGCATGACGGTTGGCTGCGCCGACGTCGCGGCTGGGCTATCCTCGCCGCATGAATGATGCACTGAGCCTGTACCGAAGCGCGCTGGGGCTTGCCCTGCTGGTGTTGAGCGGACTGCTGATCTATTGGTTGCAGCCCATTCTGGCGCCCTTTCTGGCCGGCGCGCTGCTTGCCTATCTGGGTGATCCGCTGGCGCGGCGCCTGCAGCGCATCGGCCTCAACCGGACCCTGGCGGTCAGCGTGGTGTTTTTGGGGCTGACGGCGCTGGCCACTGCCGCCGTGCTCATGCTGATCCCGCTGGTGGGACGGCAGATCGACATGCTGCGCACCCAGCTCCCCGCCATGCTCACCTGGATCCAGGGCACGCTGCTGCCCTGGCTGCAGCAGACTGCCGGTGTCGACCCGGCAACGCTTGATCTGGCCGCCGTGCGCAGCGCCATCTCGGAGCATTGGCAGTCCACCGGCAACATCGCCGCCGAAGTGATCGCCCGGGTTACGCGCTCGGGCATGGCCCTCGCCGGCGCCATCGCAACACTGGCCCTGACGCCGGTGGTGGCGTTCTACCTGCTGCGCGACTGGGATCACGTGCTGGACAGCACGCTCAACATCATCCCCCCGCGCTGGCGTGCAACCACGGCGCGACTGGCGGGCGAGTGCGATGAAGTAATCAGCGCCTTTTTGCGCGGGCAGCTGCTGGTCATGATCAGCCTGGGCATTTTCTACTCGCTGGGGCTGTGGCTGGTCGGACTGCAGCTCGGCATCCTCATCGGGATGCTGTCGGGTCTGGCGGCGATTGTCCCCTACCTTGGATTTATCGTGGGCATCGCCGCCGCCACCGTGGCGGTGATCTTTCAGTTCAATGACTGGCTGATCCCGCTGCTGCTGGTGTGGTTTGTCTATGGCGCCGGCCAGGTGCTGGAGTCGGTGGCCTTCACGCCACTGTTTGTGGGTGATCGCATCGGCCTGCATCCGGTCACGGTCATCTTTGCCGTGCTGGCGGGCGGGCAGCTTTTTGGCTTTGTGGGCGTGTTGCTGGCGCTGCCGGTAGCGGCCGTTATTGCGGTGCTTCTTCGCCACGCCCATGCCTTCGTGACAGGATAGGCACATGGCTACGTCAAGCGATCGCAAGCCCTCGCCGCTACCTCCGCCGCCGCGCGAGCCCGACCTGGATGAGTGCTGCGGCAGCGGCTGCACCCCCTGCGTGTTTGATTTGTACGAAGAGCGTCTGGAGCGCTGGAAGCGGCGCTGCGCTGCGCTGCGCGCCAGGCCGGCCACGCCGCAATGATGCGCCTGATCAGCCTCGCGATTCTGCTCGCGTTTCTGGCCTTCATGCTCTCGCCACGGCTGCGGGCCTGGCTGCGGGCACGCGCGCCCATGCTGCTGCTGGTCAGTGTGGCGGTCTTGGGCATTGCACTGGCTGCTACCGGCCGGCTTAACTGGATTTTTGCGGCCATCGGGGCTGCGCTCCCCGCGATCTGGCGCGTTGCCTCGCTGCTGCGCTTTCTGCCCTGGATCCGACGGCTGCTCGGCGGCGCCTCGGCCGCCGGCGCCTCGACCACCCGGTCTGGCGCCAGCGACAACACCCCGGCAGGCCGCAAGGAGGGCCCCATGACCCGCGCCGAGGCGGCCGACATGCTGGGCGTGCCAGTCGATGCCGAGCGCGACGAAATCGTGGCAGCACATCGCCGGCTCATTCAAAAACTGCACCCCGACCGCGGCGGCACCGACTACCTGGCGGCCCGGCTCAATGAAGCACGCGATCGCCTGCTCGAGGGGCCCGAGTCGTGATTGGTCTGATTGCACTGGTGCTTGGCCTGCAGCTCGCCGGTGAGCTGGCGGCCCGGCTTCTGCAGCTGCCCGTGCCGGGGCCGGTCATCGGGATGCTGCTGCTCTTTGCCGCACTGGCGCTGCGCGGCGGGACACCCGACGGGCTCTCGCGGCTTGCCAATGGCCTGCTGTCCCACCTCGCATTGCTGTTTGTGCCCGCGGGGGTCGGGGTCATCAGCTATATCGCACTGCTTGCCGAGGCCTGGCTGCCCATCACCCTCACGCTGCTCGCCAGCACGCTGATCGGGATTGTGGCCACGGCATTCACCCTGCGTCTGGTCGAGCGAGTCCGCCAGCGGGAGTCCGACTGATGGGCGAGCTCTTTGAAATGTGGGTGTATCTGTCCGAGGAGCCGCTGGTCTGGCTCACGCTCACCGTTGGCGCTTACGCACTGGCGCATCGGCTGTTCGTGCTGAGCCGGGAGTTCGCGCTCCTCAATCCGGTACTGGTCGCGATTGTCCTTATCGTTACGGCCCTGGCGCTTACGGACACCGACTATGCGGTGTACTTTGACGGCGCGCAGTTCGTCCATTTCCTGCTGGGGCCGGCCACGGTATTACTGGCCGTGCCGTTGTATGCCCAGTGGCAGCGGCTTCGCCAGCAGTGGCTGGGGCTGTCGCTCGCGCTCGTGGTCGGCTCGGTCACGGCCATTAGCAGTGCGCTTGGCATCGGCCTGCTGCTTGGGCTCGAGGCCGATACGCTGCGCTCGCTGCTGCCCAAGTCGGCCACCACACCGATTGCCATGGGGGTGGCCCAGCAGATTGGTGGCGAACCGTCGCTGACGGCCGTGTTCGTCATCCTCACCGGCATTACCGGGGCCATTGCCGGGGTGCCGCTGCTGCGCCTGCTTGGCGAGCGGGATGCCGATGTCAAAGGTTTTGCACTGGGCGTGGTGGCGCATGGCATTGCCACGGCAAGGGCGTTTCAGCACAGCGAGCGCGCCGGAGCCTATGCGGGGCTTGGCATGGGCCTTAATGCCGCACTGACCGCCCTGCTTGTCCCACTGATTGCCTGGCTGTTCGGGCTCTATTGAATACGGAATTGACTGCGGAGACCCTTTGATGCGCAACAGGCTGGCCTTCCTGCTTATCGGTGCTGCCACCATGGCTCCAGCACCCGTCCTG
This sequence comes from uncultured Spiribacter sp., assembly GCA_913056145.1. Taxonomy (GTDB): domain Bacteria; phylum Pseudomonadota; class Gammaproteobacteria; order Nitrococcales; family Nitrococcaceae; genus Spiribacter. The sequence continues at coordinate 41,384 of CAJXMI010000002.1, read as the reverse complement.
GCCCAGACGGGCACGGGCGTCAGCACGACCCCGGCGGCCGATGCCCCGGAACAGATCACCGCGGCGCCGCTGCAGGCCGGGAGCGATCGGCTGCTCAGCACGGCCGACGATCGGCGCGGGCTGCATATTCGAGTGCCAGCCCGGGGCCCGGCGGCCTTCACCGACCAGCGCGAACTGGCGGTGCTCGCGGGCCGCAATCGGGTAGAAATCCAGGATCTGCCCGCCACGCTCATTCCGGAGACCCTGTACTGGTCCGGCGCGACACTGCCCGAGCTTGGACGCCTGAAGCGTGGCGCGGGCAGCGACAGCGCGGGCGGAGCCGAGCAGGCCGACGACGCGGCAGGGCCCTGGCGCGGCGATCTGTTCATCGAGGACGGCGGCAGCCGGCGCCTCACGCTGCACTACCACGCCACCGGGGTCACCCTGGACAGCGACTATCGCCTGCAGCTGGCCGCCGGGCCTGACAGCGCAACAGGCGAGCTTGAACGGGCCATGACGCTGCATAACCGCACGGGCACGGCGCTCACGGATGCCACGGTGAGTGCTGCGAATCTGCAGAAAACGGATTCCACCCCCCTGCGGGTCAATGCGCTTGCCGCCGGTGCGACGCTACGAATCGTGGAGGATGCGCCGGCCCGGGTAGCGGTGCGTCATGAGCTGATGAGCCGCGCGGCCGGGCATCTGGCCCAATCCGCCCCGCAAAACGCCGCGGTCATGCATCGTTGGCTGCTCACCGATCTGCCCCCGGGGGCTGCCGGGGCACCCGTGACGGTTGTGTGGGCCGGGCCGTCCGGGAGCGCGCAGGTTGACCGGTCACAACTCGAGCCAACCAACGGCGAGGCCGATGCGGCCATCACGGCCGGGCGCAGCCATGGCGTTGCGGTCAGGCGGCTCCAGGCGTTCTATCGCAACGAGGGCGGCGACGGCACCGAAATCGCCTGGCGCCTGCGCCTGACCAACACCCAATCCGCGCCGCAAATGCTGCTGCTCGAGGAGCGCCTGCCGGGCGCCTGGACGCTGCTTGAGGGTGAGGACGACTGGCAGCGCACCCCGGTTGGCCTGCAGCGGCGCATCGAGCTTGCGGCCGGGGAGGAGCGTGAGGTGGGGTATCGGGTGCGCGTGGCGAGCCCTGGGCCTTGATACGGGTCGCTACCCGGGTCATTCGCCCCGGGTCAGTTCCAGGTCCACCTGCACGCGCACCTCGTGGCCAACCGCATCGGGATCGGTCCAGTCGCCCTGGCCTATCCCGAAGTGGGTCCGGTCAATGACGGCCTCGCCAACCATCTGGGCGCGCTCGCCCTCGGTGTCCCAGGTAAACGCAAGCACCACCTCGCGGGTGTTGTCGCGAAGCGTGAGGTCGCCGACCGCCTCGTAGCCATCCGTGCCCGCGCGAATGCGGGTGGTCCGGTAGGTGGCCTGCGGGAACTGCTCAAAATAAAACCAGTCCGCGCCCGGCAGCTCGCGGTCGCGCTGGCTGCTGCCAGTATCAATGCTGGTGACATCAATGGTCACATCGAATGCACTCGCGGCCAGGTCATCCGGCGAGAAGCGCATGTCGGCGGCAAACTGCCCGAACTCGCCCGTAAATGTGCCGCCCTGCTGGGTGGCCTCAAAGCCAAGGCGGCTCTCATCGTGGTCGATCTGCCAGGCGTTGGCCGCCAGCAGGCTGCCGGGCGCCGCGAGTGATAGCAGCGCGGTCAGTGTAAGCGCACGCATGGCGTCCTCCTGTCTGAATGCGCGGTAGCGGATCAGCGTGGCCCGCCCGAGGGACGCTGCCCACCGGGCAGCATCCGCCGGAGCGTGTTGTCACGCAGTACAAAATGATGGCGCAGGGCCCCGGCGATATGCAGCACCAGCAGCCCCGCAAAGCCCCAGAAAAATCCCAAATGGAGGTTGCTGGCCAGTGCCTCCAGTGCCTCGCTTTGGGGTGTGAGATTGGGCACCTGGATCAGGCCAAACACATTGAGCGGGAAATTGGCGGCCGAGTTGATCACATAGCCCGATAGCGGCATGAGCAGCATCAGCGCATACAACAGGCGATGCGTGCTTTTGGCCAGGAAGCGCTCATGCCGGGCGATCGAGGCCGGCATGGGCGGCGCGACATTGACCCAGCGCCACACCAGGCGCAGCAAGAAAAGGGCCAGCAGCGTCATGCCAAGGCTCTTGTGAACCGAATAGAGCTGAAACTTGAGCGCGCCCATGGGCAGACTCACCATCACCCAGCCAAGCGCCATGGCGGCAAGAATGCCGAGGGCCATCAGCCAGTGCAGCAGCTGGGCACCGGCGCCCCAGCGCTCGGAGGTGTTGCGTATTGGCATCATGGGTTACTCCGACCCGGAGCTGGCCGGCAAGTTCAGCGCAGTCCGCGCGCCTGCTTGATGGTGTCGTAGGCGGCCTGGATCTCCTGCGCCCGTTCCTTGGCGATGCGCATCATCTCCTCGGGCAGGCCCTTCGCCACCAGTTTGTCGGGGTGGTGCTCGCTCATGAGCTTGCGCCAGGCGCGCTTGACGTCGGCATCACTGGCATCGGCCGTGACCCCCAGCGTGTCGTAGGCGGCGCTGAGTTGGGACTCGCCGCCGGTCTGGCTGGCGGCGTGGCCACCCATCATGGTCTCGAGGCGGGCGTAGTCGGCCTCCGACATTCCCAGGCCCAGCGCAATCCGTCGCAGGATACCGCGCTCGGCATCGTCAAAACTGCCATCCGCCAGGGCCGCCTGGATCTGGATCTCGAGAAACATCCGCACCAGCTGCACATGACCACGGCAGTAGCGGCGGAACTCGTGCAGGGTCTGCTCGAGATCCGCCTCGCCATCGCGCCCGGCCCGAAAGTAGCTGATAGCCTCCTCGCGCTGGGTGGCGTTGAGGTCCATCCGCCCCATGACCTGTTCGGCCACGCGGATCTCGGCCTCGGTCACCCGGCCGTCCGCCTTGCAGACATGGCCCATGACCACGAACACGCTGCGAAAGAACGCGGCGTGCACCATCTGCCGATGCCCGGAGCCGCCGGCACCCGCAAACCCGGCGATGCGGCCGCGGGCCAGGGCCCGGTCAAACCAGTTGCCGACAATAAAGCCAATCAGGGCGCCGACCCAGCCCCCGGCCAGGCCGCCAAAGACCGCGCCCAGCAGTTTTCCGATCCAGAACCTCATGACGGCAAGAATGCCGTCACTGCGTCCACAGGTCCATGAATTCGTTCACCGGCATGGCTTCGAGGCGGTTCTGATCGCCACAGGCCGCCTCGATACGGCTTGCCTGACGCGGCGCAAAACGGGTGGCAAGCGCCCGCTCAAACTTCCTGACCAGCTCCGGGATGCCCTCGTCGCGGCGACGGCGATGGCCAATGGGATAGTCCACGGCCACACGCTCGGTCTGGCTGCCGTCCTTGAAGAACACCTGCACGGCATTGCCGATGGCGCGCTTGTCAGGATCGAGGTAGTCCTCGGAGAACGTGGGGTTCTCGACCACTTCCATGCGCTCGCGCAGGGCGTCGATGCGCGGATCGGCGGCCACGGCGTCCTCGTAATCGGCCGCGGTCAGGCGCCCGAAGATCAGCGGCACCGCCGTCATGTACTGAATGCAGTGATCGCGGTCGGCCGGGTTACCGAGTGCCCCGGTCTTGTCGATGATGCGCACGCCCGCCTCCTGGGTCTCGATCACGATCTTGTCGATGTCATCCAGACGATCGGCAACCTGCGGGTGCAGCGTCATCGCCGCCTCGGCCGCGGTCTGGGCGTGGAACTCGGCCGGGAAGCTGATCTTGAAGAGCACGTTCTCCATGACGTAGCTGCCAAGCGGCTGCGCCAGATTGACCTCATTGCCCTTGAACAGGACATCCTGAAAGCCCCAGGTGGGTGCGGACAGGGCGGCCGGATAGCCGATCTCGCCGGTGCGGGTGATAAAGGCAAGGCGCAGGCCCCGGGCCGAGGCATCGCCCGCCGCCCAGCTCTTGCGCGGGCCCGCCTGCGGCGCATGGCGATAGGCTCGCAGCGCGCCGCCGTCGAGCAGGGCGTGGCTGGCCACGGTCATGACATCTTCATGATCACCGCCCAGCAGGCCGGTGCTGACACAGGCCGAGGCCAGCCGCACCAGCAGGACATGATCCAGGCCAACGCGGTTGAAGCTGTTCTCGAGCGCGATGACACCCTGGATTTCGTGGGCGCGAATCATGGCGGTGAGCACATCCCGCATGATCGGCGGTTCACGGCCTTCGGCGACGGCCTTGCGGGCCTGGTAGTCGGCCAGCGCCAGGATGGCGCCCAGGTTGTCCGACGGATGTCCCCACTCGGCGGCGAGCCAGGTGTCGTTGAAGTCGAGCCAGCGCACCATGGCGCCAATGTTGAACGCGGCCTGAATCGGATCCAGCTGGAACGGCGTGCCGGGCACGCGCGCGCCGCCCGGCATGTCGGCCCCGGGCACAACCGGCCCGAGCAACTTGGTGCAGGCCGGGTATTCCAGCGCCAGCATGCCGCAGGCCAGCGTATCCATCAGGCAGTAGCGCGCCGTGGAATAGGCCTCGTCCGACTGGATCGGCGTGCCGGTTACATAATCGGCCAGCGCCCGCAGCAGGGCATCCGGCTCGGGGCGCTCGGCGCTTCGTACACGAACATCACTCATTGGTTTAACCTCGCTGCTCGATGGGGAGCCATTCGCGGAGCTCCGGGCCGGTGTAGTCGGCACTGGGGCGAATGATCCGGTTGTTGGCACGCTGCTCTTTGATATGGGCAGCCCAGCCGGTCAGGCGCGACATCACGAAGATCGGCGTGAACAGCGGGGTCGGGATGCCCATGAAGTGATACGCGCTGGCATGGAAGAAGTCGGCGTTGCAGAACAGCCCCTTCTCGCGTTGCATGACCGCCTCGACCCGTTCCGAGACCGGATAGAGCCGCGCGTCGCCCACCTGCTCGGCAAGCTTGCGCGACCACTCCTTGATGATGGCGTTGCGCGGGTCGCTGGTGCGGTAGATGGCATGGCCAAAGCCCATGATCTTTTCCTTGCGCTCGAGCATGCCCATGAGCGCAGTCTCGGCCTCGTCCGGCGTCTGCCAGTCCTCGATCATGGCCATCGCCGCCTCGTTGGCACCACCATGCAGCGGGCCGCGCAAAGTGCCGATGGCGCCCGTGATGCACGAGTGGATATCGGACAGTGTTGAAGCGCAGGTCCGGGCGGTGAACGTGGAGGCGTTGAACTCGTGCTCGGCGTAGAGAATAAGCGAGGCGTGCATGACCTTGACGTGCAGCGGATCAGGCGTGCTGCCATGAAGCAGCCGGAGAAAGTGCCCGCCAATACTGGCCTCGTCGCTGTCGGTGTCGATCCGCGTGCCGTCGCTGGCAAACCGGTGCCAGTAAGTGATGATGCCCGGGAAGGTGGCCAGCATGCGATCGATGTGGTGATCCTGCTCGCCAAAGCCGGCCTCGGTCTCGAGGTTACCCAGCATGGAGCAGCCGGTGCGCATGACATCCATGGGATGGGCGTTTGCCGGAATGCGCTCGAGCACCTCGCGCAGGGGCGGCGGCAGCTCGCGCAGACCGCGCAGGCGCTCCTGGTACGAGGCCAACTGGGCGGCGGTTGGCAGCTCGCCATAGAGCAGCAGATGCGCCACTTCCTCAAAGGTCGCGTGCTCGGCGAGATCATGGATGTCATAGCCGCAGTAGGTCAGGCCGGTGCCGGCCTGGCCCACGGTGCACAGGGCGGTTTCGCCCGCAGTGATTCCCCGCAATCCAGCGGTATTTTCCGCCATTGGTCTCCTCCTCTGACCGAAGGGTGTGTCAGTTGGCCTTGTGAATGGCGCGCTTGTCGACGGCGAGCGCCGCCTCGTGGACCGCCTCCGACAGCGTCGGATGTGCATGGATGGTCCGCGCGAGATCCTCGGCGCTGGCCTCGTATTCCATGGCCAGCGTGGCCTCGGCCACCAGCTCGCTCACCTGGGGGCCAACCATGTGGACGCCCAGAATACGGTCGGTCTCGGCATGCGCCAGGATCTTGACCATACCGTCGGCCCGATCCATGGCACGCGCCCGGCCGGTGGCCGCAAATCCGAACGTACCCGAGCGATGCGGAATGCCCGCGGCCTTGAGCTGCGCCTCGGTGCGGCCCACCCAGGCGATCTCGGGGTCGGTGTAGATGACCCAGGGGATGGTGTCGTAGTTGATATGCCCCACCTGACCGGCAATCTGCTCGGCCACCATGACGCCTTCCTCGGAGCCCTTGTGCGCCAGCATGGGCCCGCGCACCACATCACCCACGGCATAGACGCCGGGAATGTTGGTCTCGCAGTTATCATCAACATGCACGAAACCGCGCTCGTCGGTCAGCAGGTTGGCATCCTCTGAGGCCAGGCCATCCGTGTGCGGACGGCGCCCCACCGATACCACCAGCTTGTCGACCTGCAGGTTTTGTTTGCCGTCGCTGTCCTCGTAGTGAACGCTCACCGTCTTGCCCTTGCGGGTGTCGGTGACGCGGCAGCCCAGCTTGATCTCGAGGCCCTGTTTCTCGAAGAGCTTGCGGGCCTCACGCGAGACCTGCTGATCGACCGGCGAGAGAAAGGTGTCCTGCGCCTCGAGCAGGACCACCTTGGCGCCCAGCCGATTCCAGACACTGCCCATCTCGAGCCCGATCACACCGGCCCCGATGACGCCGAGGCGCTTGGGCACTTCCTTGAACTCCTGGGCACCCGCCGAGTCGACGATGCGCTCGCCATCGAGTGGCGCGGCGCCGATCTCGATGGGCCGCGAGCCCGTCGCGAGAATGACGTTGGTGGCGCCCAGCGTGCGCGCCTTGCCCTTGTGCGGGGTGAACTCGACCTTGCGCTCGGCCAGCAGCTTGCCGTGGCCCTGCAGCCACTCGATCTTGTTGGCCTTGAACAGCTGCTTGATGCCCCCGGTGAGATCGGAGACCACCTTGTCCTTGCGCTTGATCATCTGCGGCACATCAAGCGTGGTGCCCTTTACGTGAATGCCGTGGCCGGCCAGCTCGGACTGCACCCGATGATAGTGCTCGGAGGAATCGAGCAGTGCCTTGGAGGGAATGCAGCCCACATTGAGGCAGGTTCCACCCAGGGCGGGCTCGCCGTCCTTGCGCTGATATTCATCGATGACCGCCACGCTCATGCCCAGCTGGGCGCAGCGAATGGCGCCAACATAGCCGGCCGGACCGGCCCCGATAACAATGACGTCGTAACTGTCCGTCATGATGTACTCCCGAATTCGATGGGCTCAGACCTCGAGCAGCAGACGTGCCGGGTCTTCGAGCATGTCCTTGATGGTGACCAGGAACTGCACGGCCTCCTTGCCATCGATGATGCGATGGTCATAGGAATGGGCCAGATACATCATGGGTCGCACCACGACCTGGCCGTTTTCGGCCATGGGCCGTTCCTGGATTTTGTGCATGCCAAGAATGCCGCTCTGCGGCGGATTGAGAATGGGGGTCGAGACGAGCGAACCGAAAATGCCCCCGTTGGTAATCGTGAACGTGCCCCCGGTGAGCTCGTCGAGCTCGATCTTGCCGGCCTGGGCGCGCTGGCCGAAGTCGGCGATGGCCGCCTCGATCTCGGCAAACGACAGCTGATCGGCATCGCGCAGCACCGGCACCATCAAGCCCCGCTCGCTCGAGACTGCAATCCCGATGTCGTAGTAGCCGTGATAGAGGATATCGGTGCCGTCGATGGATGCATTGACCGCAGGGAAGCGCTTGAGCGCCTCGACGACCGCCTTTACAAAAAACGACATGAAACCCAGCTTGGTGTCATGGGTTTTGACGAACTGGTCCTTGTAGCGCCCGCGCAGATCCATGACCGGCTGCATGTTGACCTCGTTGAAGGTGGTCAGCATGGCGGCCGTCTGCTGGGCCTCGACCAGGCGCTCGGCGATGCGCTGACGCAGCCGCGTCATGGGCACGCGGCGCTCCTCGCGCTCACCGGCCGGGATGGCCGCGGCGGGCGTCGACACTGGCGCTGCCGGTGTGCTGGCGGGCTCGGAGCCGGGCGCGGGCGCGGGTGCCGGCGCCGGCGCCGGCGCAGCGGTCTTTGCCCCGCCCTGCTCGATGAACGCAAGCACGTCTTCCTTGAGGATCCGACCGTTGCGCCCGGTGCCGGCGATCTGCCGCGGGTCGAGGCCATGCGAGTCCACCAGATTGCGCACGGCCGGGCTGAGCGCGGGCATCTCGCCCTCTGTCGGCGCCGCGGCTGCGGGGGCCGAGGCTGCCGCCGGGCCGCCAGCGGTCTCGGCCGGAGCCTCGGCCGGGGCCGGCGCCCCGGCGCCACCGCCAGCGGTCAGGGTGGCGACAACCTCGCCGGCGGTAACGGTCTCGCCCTCGGGCTTGAGAATCTCCCCCAGTACGCCGTCCTCGGGCGCCGGGACTTCCAGTACGACCTTGTCGGTTTCAAGGTCGACCAGATTCTCATCGCGTTCGACCGCGTCTCCCGCTTGCTTGTGCCAGGTAACAACGGTGGCCTCACTGACCGATTCGGGCAGTGCGGGTACCTTGACTTCGGTGCTCATCGGCTCCTCGCTCTTTTGTTTTATCCGTGAACCTTGCCGAGCGCATCCGCCGCCAGCCGGCGCTGCTGCTCATGATGGACCTTGGCGTACCCGACCGCCGGCGATGCCGACGGATCCCGCCCGGCATAGCCGAGCTTCTGCTCGCGGGTGACGCAGTGCGTGAGGTGGTGGTAGATCTGATACCAGGCGCCCTGGTTCTTGGGCTCCTCCTGACACCAGACCACCTCGCGAGCTGTCTTGTAGCGGCGCTTCAGCAGCGCCGAGAGGGCGGCCTCGGGGAAGGGGTAGAGCTGCTCGACGCGAACCAGCGCCACGTCGCTGCGCTCCTGGCGGCGGCGCTCCTCGAGCAGATCGTAGTAGACCTTGCCGCTGCAGAGCACCACGCGGCGTACCTCGCTTGCCTTGACCCCCTCGGTATCGTCGATGACAACGCGGAAGCTGCCGTTTGACAGATCATCGAGCACCGATGTGGAGAGCTTGTGCCGCAGCAGGCTCTTGGGCGTCATGACCACCAGCGGCTTGCGCCAGCGCCGCATCATCTGACGCCGGATCATGTGAAAGAACTGTGCGGGCGTCGAGGGGATGCAGACCTGGATGTTCTGCTCGGCGCAAAGCTGCAGGAAGCGCTCAATGCGCGCCGACGAGTGCTCGGGGCCCTGCCCCTCGTAGCCATGGGGCAGATACATGGCAAGGCCGCAGAGGCGCCCCCACTTGGTCTCGCCCGAGGCGATGAACTGATCGATCAGCACCTGCGCGCCGTTGGCAAAATCACCGAACTGCGCCTCCCAGATGACCATGGTCTCGGGATCGGCGGTGGCATACCCGTATTCAAACCCGAGCACCGCCTCTTCGGACAGCAGCGAGTCGATGACCACAAAGTCATCGGGGTCGGCTGTCAGGGTTTTGAGCGGAGTATGGGTGGAGCCGTCCACGGCGTTGTGCAGCACCGAGTTGCGATGGAAGAACGTGCCACGGCCCGAGTCCTGTCCGGTCAGGCGCACGCGGTGGTTTTCCTCGAGCAGGCTGGCGTAGGCGATGGTCTCGGCAAAGCCCCAGTCCATATCCAGAGCACCCGCGGCCATCTTGCGCCGGCTCTCCATGACCGTGGCAACGCGCGGGTTGAGCTCGAAGCCCTCCGGCAGCTGCTGCAGGCGCTCCTGGAGATGCCGGATGCGATCCGCCGACACGCTGGTGTCGACCGCCTCGTCCCAGCTGGCATCAAAGTAGGGCGACCAGTCGACGGTGAAGTCGTTGGTCTGCTCGTCGAGGGCACCCGGCGCGACGACCTGTTCGGCATCGAGCGCATCGCGATAGGCGCGCTCCATGCCTTTGGCACTGTCGCCATCGATCACGCCCTCCTGCACAAGCTGATCGGCATACAGCTTGCGCACCGACGGCCGCGCCTTGATCTTTTTGTACATCATGGGCTGCGTGGCCGAGGGCTCGTCGGCCTCGTTGTGCCCGTGCCGGCGGTAGCACACCAGATCGATGACCACATCGGCGTGGAACTCGCGGCGGTAGTCCATGGCCAGCTGGGTGACAAACAACACCGCTTCGGGATCGTCGCCGTTCACGTGGAAGATGGGCGCCTGCACCATTTTGGCCACTTCGGTGCAGTAGAACGTGGAGCGCGTGTCGAGCGGGTTGGACGTGGTAAACCCGATCTGGTTGTTGATGACCAGGTGCACCGTCCCGCCAGTGTAGAAACCGCGGGCCTGCGAGAGCTGGAAGGTCTCCATCACGACGCCCTGGCCCGCCATGGCCGCATCGCCGTGAATGAGCACGGGCAGCACCGATTCGCCGGTCTCGTCGCCGCGGCGGTGCATGCGCGCCCGGGCCGAGCCCTCGACCACCGGGTTCACGATCTCGAGGTGCGATGGGTTGAAGGCCAGCGCCAGATGCAACGGACCGCCCTCGGTCTCGATATCCGACGAATACCCCATGTGGTATTTGACGTCGCCGGCGTTGGCATGCTCCGGCGCATGCTCGCCCTCGAACTCGGCGAACAGCTCGGCCGGCGATTTGCCCATCACGTTGATGAGTACATTGAGCCGGCCGCGGTGGGCCATGCCCAGCACCAGCTCCTTGACGCCCTGGGCGCCACCGCGTTGCACGATTTCGTCCAGCACCGGGATGGTGGTCTCGCCGCCCTCCAGCGAAAACCGCTTCTGCCCCACGTATTTGCTGTTGAGGTATTTCTCGATGCCCTCGGCGGCGGTCAGGCGATGCAGGAGCGACTTCTTTTGCTCGACGCTCAGTCGCGGATCAAGCCCGGAGCGCTCGAGCCGCTCCTGGATCCAGCGCTTCTGCGCCGTGTCGGTGATGTGCATGTACTCCGAGCCAACCGTCCCGGCGTAGACCGAGCGGATCTGCTCGAGGATCTCGCGCAGGGTCATGCGCTCGGGCGCGAACAACGAGCCCGTGTTGAACGGGGTATCCATGTCGGCCTCGGTAAGCCCGTGGAAGGCGGGCTCGAGGTCGGGGATGTCAGGGCGCTCGCGCAGGTGCAACGGATCGGTGTCGGAATGCTGATGGCCGCGCACCCGGTAGGCGTTGATCAGGCGCAGTACCGCGGCCTGTTTTTGCGCCGCCATCGCGTCCATGCCCTCGCCGGCAATAACGGCGCGCCCGCGGGCACTGCTGCGCCCCAGCTGCTCGAACGCCTCGCGGATGGGCCCATGGGGCACATCGCGAACCCGCGACGGGTCCATGGACTCGAGATCGCGAAAGTAATCGCGCCAGTGGGATTCCACCGACTCGGGGTCGTGCAGGTAGCTTTCGTACAACGCCTCAATGAAGCTGGCGTTGGTTCCGTTAAGGTAGGAGCGACTCAGAGACTGCTCAAACGCACCACTCATGGCAGGTCACCTGGCGTATTGGCGGGGAAGGCCTCGTTACACGAGTTTGTTCAGACAATACGCGCCACCGGCTCCAGACGCAACAAGGGCGCGGCTTACAGACGATTTTGACGGCCAAATTCACGCCTTACCCCCCTCGACCCGCCGACTTTCTGACCCCAAGGTCAATAAAAACGACTGCGCCACCCGGGCGCGGCATCACTCGTCGTCGGCCGCGCCTGCCGAATCGGTGGCGTCATCCTTATCGGCCTGCGGCGCAAACCAGCGCGAGAAGAAGATACCCAGCTCAAAGAGCAGCCACACCGGCACTGCCAGCAGTACCTGCGAGATCACGTCAGGCGGTGTGAGCAGCATGCCAACGGTAAACGCGGCAACGATCACATAGGGCCGCTTCGCGGCGAGGGACTGCCGCGTGGTTGCGCCGGTCCGCACCAGCAGAATGGTGGCAATGGGCACCTCAAACGCCGCGCCAAAGGCAAAGAACAGCGTCATGATGAACGACAGGTACTCGCCGATATCGGTCATCATCGCCACGCCTTCGGGCGTTGCCGCGGCAAAGAACTGGAAGATGAGCGGGAACACCACAAAATAGGCAAACGCCATGCCCAGGTAGAACAACACGATGCTCGAGATGAGCAGCGGCCAGATGAGCTGCTTTTCGTGGCGATACAGCCCCGGCGCCACAAACGCCCAGAGCTGGTAGAGCAGATACGGGATGCTCAAAAAGAACCCACCGACCAGCGCCACCTTGAGCGGGATCAGAAAGGGCGTGGCAACCTGCGTTGCAATCATGGACGCGCCCTCTGGCAGCACGGCCATGAGCGGCCCGGCCAGCTCGGCATAGAGGCGGTCGCGGAATGGGTACAACGCGAGGAAGATCACCAGCACAACACCCGCCGCCCGCATGAGGCGACTCCGCAGCTCGAGCAGGTGACTGAGCAGCGGGCGATCCTCGTCGTCAGGGCGCTCAGCGGCGTCGTTCTGGCTCACCCGCGGCCCTCCTGACTGTCGTTGTCGGGCGCGTTGGCCGAAGCGCTCGACGGCGGCCGCACCGGGCTCTGCTCGGGCGCGCCGGCTGCCCGCGGCGGCTCCTGGCCATCGGCCGCCGCCTCGCTGGCGGATTTGGCGGGGCCAGCGCCGGCGTCGGACGTGCCAGCCCCATCGCCTTTCACATCAACCGCCTCGTTGATCTCGCGCTCGGTCTCCTTGGCCTGCCGGTTCAGGGCCTCGCGCGTCTGCTTGAGCCCGTCGGCATTGACCTCGCGCTCCACCTCGTCACGCAGCGACTGAAAAGAGGCCCGGGCACGCCCCGCCCACAGACCCAGCGTGCGCATCAGGCGCGGCAGCCGCTCGGGGCCGACCACGACCAGCGCGATCGCCCCGATAATAAGGAGCTCCCAGAAACTGACGTCGAACATGAACGGCCGCTCCGCTGGTGATCAGGAGCCGCTGCCGGTCTTGTCCTTCTCGTCCACCTGCTCGCGCTGCTGCGTCGAGGTATCGCCGGCCGCCTCGCCGTCGTCACTCTCGAGGCTTTCCTTCGCCTCGCTTGCCTCTTTCTCGCCATCCTTCATGGCGCTTTTGAAGCCCTTGAGCGCGCCGCCCAGATCGGTACCCACATTGCGTAGCTTCTTGGTGCCGAACAACAGCAGCACGATGACCAGGATCAACAGCAGCGACCACGGACTGATTCCACCAGGACCCATTTGACCTTACCTCCAGATAATTTTTACTGCGCGCCGTCGTCCTTGCCCTGTCGCGCCGCTTTTTCCGCCAGGCCCGACAGGCCGAAGCGGCGTTCCAGCTCGCCCAGCACTTCCGCCGGACCCAGTCCACAGTGGGACAGCATCACCAGACTATGGAACCACAGATCGGCGGTTTCATAAACGATGGCGTTCGGCTCGCCGTTCTTGGCGGCCACCACCGTTTCGGTGCACTCCTCGCCGAGCTTGCGCAGGATCCGGTCCAGCCCGGCGGCATGAAGCCCCGCCACATAGGAGCTGTCGGGATCGGCATCCTTGCGTGCCTCGAGCACGTCGGCGAGCCGCGCGAGGGTGTCATCAGTCATGGTGGGTGCCTTTGCCTGCGTAGAGTTGTTCGGGATCGGCGAGTACCGGCTCGCCGACATGCCACTCGCCCTGATCAAGATGCTGGTAAAAGCAACTGCGCCGCCCCGTGTGGCAGGCCACACCGCCCGCCTGCTCCACCTGCAGCAGGACGGTGTCACCGTCGCAGTCGAGGGCGATATCGCAGACCCGCTGCACATTGCCCGATGACTCCCCCTTGTGCCACAGGGCGGCCCGCGAGCGCGACCAGTAGACCGCCTCGCCGCGGGCCAGTGTGGCTGCCAGCGCCTCGCGGTTCATCCACGCCAGCATGAGGACACGGCCGTCCGTGACATCCTGGGCAATCGCGGGCACCAGCCCGTCGGCATTCCAGCGCACGGCCTCCAGCCAGCTCATTCGCGCACCTCGATACCAGCGGCCGCCATATAGGCCTTGGCCTCGGCAATGCTGTACTCGCCAAAATGAAAAATGCTGGCGGCCAGCACGGCATCGGCATGGCCCTCAAGCACGCCGTCCACCAGATGCTGCAGATTACCGACGCCGCCCGAGGCGATGAGCGGCACGCCCGCGCGAGCCGAAATGGCCCGATTGAGCGCGTTGTCAAAGCCGATGCGGGTCCCGTCGCGATCCATGCTGGTGACCAGCAACTCACCCGCGCCCGCCGCCGCCATCTGCTCGGCCCAGGCCACCGCATCAATGCCGGTGGGACGGCGCCCGCCGTGGGTAAAGACCTCCCAGCGCGGCTCGGTGTCGGTGCCGCCGCTGCGCTTGGCATCCACTGCCACCACGATGCACTGCGAGCCGAACCGCTCGGCCGCCTCGCGCACCAGCTCGGGGTCGCGGATGGCAGCGGTGTTAATGGCCACCTTGTCGGCACCGGCATTGAGCATGCGCCGCACGTCGGCGACCGAGCGGATCCCGCCGCCCACGGTCAACGGGATGAATACCTCCGAGGCCACGGCCTCGACCATGTGCACAAGCGTATCGCGCTCTTCGTGACTGGCCGTGATGTCAAGGAAGGTGATCTCGTCGGCGCCGGCGCGATCATAGCGGCGGGCGATCTCGACCGGGTCGCCGGCATCGCGGATTTCGACAAACTTCACGCCCTTGACGACGCGGCCGCCGTCAATATCCAGGCAGGGGATGATGCGTGATGCGAGCCCCACGCTCAGCCCCCCGCCAGCGAGTCGGCCAGCGCCTGCGCCTCGGCGAGGTCGACGGTGCCTTCGTAGATGGCCCGACCCACGATGGCGCCGGCAATGCCGGCACCGGCCTCGGCGCAGAGCGCGCGCACGTCATCAAGCTGACTGACGCCACCCGAGGCGATCACCGGGATGTTGATGGACCGGGCCAGTGCGGCCGTGGCCTCGACATTGACACCGCCCATCATTCCGTCACGGCCGATGTCGGTAAACACGATGGACTCGACGCCGGCGTCCTCGAAACGGCGGGCCAGCTCGCTCGCGTTGGCCTCCGAGGTCTCGGCCCAGCCATCGGTGGCAACCCGGCCGTCGCGCGCATCGAGCCCCACGATGATGCGGCCCGGAAACTCAAGGCAGGCATCGTCCACAAAATGTGGCGCCCGCACCGCCTGGGTGCCAATGATGACGTAGCCAACGCCGACGTCGAGATAGGTCTGAATGACCTGAAACTGGCGAATGCCGCCGCCGACCTGGACCTCGACGTTAGGGTGCAGCTCGGCGATGCGCCCGATGATATCGGCATTGACGGGAAAACCGGCGACGGCGCCATCCAGGTCCACCAGATGCAGCCGCCGTGCCCCCGCCTCAACCCAGCGGCTGGCCATGGCAACCGGGTCTTCCGAGAACACGGTGGCATCGTCCATGCGACCCTGCCGCAGGCGTACGCACTTGCCGTTCTTGAGGTCGATCGCCGGTATCAGCTGCATGGCTCTCCATCCCAGGCCAGGAAATTCTCCAGCAACCGCAACCCGGGGCGCTGGCTCTTCTCGGGGTGAAACTGGGTGGCAAAGACGTTGCCCGCCCCGATGGCCGCGGCAAAGGGGCCGCCATATTCCGACTCACCCTGAACGATCGCCGGATCGTCCGCTGCCACGTAGTAGCTGTGCACAAAGTAAAAGCGCTCGCCCTGGGCAATACCGCTCCACAGCGGATGCGCCGTGCATTGCTGCACCCGGTTCCAGCCCATCTGCGGGATCTTGAGGCGCGGATCGGCGCCGGTCAGCGCGCGAAAATGCCGTACGGTCCCGGCGAAATGCCCCAGCGCCTCGATGCCTTCGTTTTCTTCGCTGCGGGTCATGAGCGCCTGCATGCCCATGCAGATGCCCAGAAACGGCCGGTCGGCAATGACCCGCGCAATGACATCGATGAGCTCATGCCGGTGCAGGGCGCTCATGCAGTCGCGCACCGCGCCCTGCCCGGGAAACACGACGCGCTCCGCGCCGCCGATAATGGCCGGGTCATCGGTGACGATCACATCGCGCGCACCAACATGCTCCAGCGCCCGGGCCACCGAGCGCAGGTTGCCCATCCCGTAGTCGATGACCGCGATGCGCATGCCTCAGAGCGCGCCCTTTGTGGAGGGCAGCGCATCACCCAGGCGCTCGTCGCGGGTGCAGGCCATGCGCAGGGCGCGTCCAGCCGCCTTGAACAGGGTCTCGGCAATATGGTGGCCGTTATCACCGGCCAGGCAGTCAAGATGCAGCGTAACGCCGGCATGATTGACAAAACCCTGCCAGAACTCGCGCACCAGCTGGGTGTCGAAGCGGCCGATCTTTTCAACCGGAAACTGCACGCGGTACTCCAGACCAGGCCGACCCGAGAGATCAACCACGGCCCGCCCCAAGGCCTCGTCCAGTGGGCAGTAGGCATGCCCGTAGCGCACCAGACCGCGCTTGTCGCCAACCGCCCGGGCAAAGGCCTGTCCCAGCGCAATGCCAACATCCTCAACGGTGTGATGGTCATCGACGGCGTAATCGCCATCGGCCTCGACGTGGAGGTCGAACAACCCGTGGCGTGCGATCTGCTCGAGCATGTGATCAAAGAATCCGACGCCGGTGCGGCGCTCGCCGGCACCACTTCCATCCAGATCAAGGCTGAGTCGGATGCGGGTCTCGAGGGTATTGCGCTCGATGACTGCGCTGCGTTCGTTCATGGGACCATTCACCCCGCGTTCTACCGGGGCGCAGGATACCACGCTACCCGGCGGGCCGTGAGCCGGGCGCCACCCTCAAGGTAAAGGTAACCGGCCCGTCGTTGCACAGATGCACCTGCATGTCGGCGCCGAAGCGCCCGCAGGCCACGTCGGGATGGCTGGCTTGCGCCCGGTCGCAGACCGTCGCGAACAGCCGCGCGGCATCTGCTGGCGCCGCGGCCGTCGAGAACCCGGGGCGGCTGCCCTTGCGGGTATCTGCCGCCAGCGTGAACTGCGGCACCAGCAGCAATCCCCCGCCGGTATCGGCAAGGCTGCGGTTCATGCGTCCCTCGGCATCGGCAAAGACCCGATAGCCCAGCAGCCGCTCCAGCAGGCGCTCACCGGCACCCTCGTCATCGTCACGCTCCACGCCAATCAGTACCAGCAACCCGGCCCCGATCGCACCCATGGTCTCGCCGGCCACCTCGACGCGGGCATGCGCAACCCGCTGGAGCAGCCCGATCATTCGCCGTCCAGCCGCTTCAGACGCACTTCAAGCTCGCGCACGATCTGCATGTCCCCGCGGCGGCGGGCGGCCTCCAGCCCCTCACGGAACGTGGCGGCCGCCGCCCCGGTGTCGCCGGCCTTCAGTTGCAGGCGCCCCAGCGCGCGCCAGGCCGCGGAATAGTCGGGATCAAACTCGATGGCCTTGCGCAGATGCCGGACAGCCTCCTCGGCATCGCCTTCGCGGGCGACGGCCTCACCCAGTGTGAGGCGCGGCATTGCCCCGTCCCGACCGCCTTCTATCATTCTGCGCAGTGCGTCGATGTCCATGCCCGGGAGCCTAACAAGCCTGCCCTCAACGCCGCCAGAACGCCGGCGTGAACAGCACCAGCAGTGTGAAAATCTCGAGCCGCCCCAGGATCATGGCCACGCACATGACCAGCTTGGGGCCGGGCCCGACCGATGCAAAGTTGGCGGCCACATCACCCAGCGCGGGGCCCAGGTTGGCAAGCCCCGAGGCCACGGCCGAAAACGCCGTCACCTGATCAAGCCCCATCGCCAGCATCAACAGCATGAGCAGCACAAAGATGACGACATAGGCGGCAAAGAACCCCCAGACGGCGTCGATCACGCGTTCATTGACGGGGCGGTCACCAATCTTGATGGGCACCTGGGCCTGCGGGTGGATGAGGCGTAGCACCTCACGCCCGCCCTGTCGCCACAGCAGCAGCACCCGCACCACCTTCAGGCCGCCCGTGGTCGAATTGGCACAGCCGCCGACCACCGCCAGAAAGAGCAGCAGAACCGGCAGAAAAGCCGGCCAGAAATAATACGAGGCGGTGGTATAGCCGGTGGTGGTGGCAAACGACACCACCTGGAAAATGGCGTGATGCCAGGTCTCGTCCACGGGGAGGTCATGCGCTGCCTGATAGATGAGCAACCCGCCGATGACCGCCACGCAGGCCGTTCCAACCACCACCAGATAGGTGACCAGCTCCGGGTCCTGGCGCCAGGGCTCGGTGCTCTTGCGCCGCCAGGCCATGAAATGCAGCGAGTAGTTGAGCGCCGAGATCAGCATGAACACCACGGCGATCATTTCGATCAGGGCGCTGTCGAAATGCCCCAGGCTGGCGTCATAGGTGGAGAACCCGCCCGTGGCCACGGTGGTAAAGGCGTGCATGACGGCATCGAACAGGCCCATGCCGGCCGCCCAGTAGGCGAGCGCACAGGCCACCGTGAGGCCCAGATAGATATACCAGAGCGCCTTGGCCGTCTCGGCAATGCGCGGGGTGAGCTTGGCATCCTTGACCGGCCCCGGCAGCTCGGCGCGGTAGAGCTGCATGCCACCGATGCCCAGCATGGGCAGGATGGCCACGGCCAGCACAATGATCCCCATGCCCCCCAGCCACTGCAGCTGCTGGCGGTAGTACAGCAGCGAGATCGGCAGGTTCTCGATCCCGACAATGGTGGTGGCGCCCGTGGTGGTGAGGCCCGAGACACTCTCGAACAGGGCATCGACCAGCGGAAACGGCACGGCCTTCTGCAGTACCAGCGGCAGTGCACCCGCAACGCCCAGCACCACCCAGAACATCGCCACCACGAAAAAGCCGTCGCGGGTGCGCAGCTCGCGGCGTGACCGGCGAACCGGCAGCCACAGCAGACTCCCCAGCGACACCAGCAGCGCAAACGTGAGCAGAAAGGCGCTGGCCACCCCGTCGGCCGCCGCCATGCCAATCAGCGAGGGCGGCAGCATCGTCAGGCTGAACACCATCAGCAGGACACCCAGCACGCGCTGAACCGCATCAAGATGCATGCGTCGGCCTCTAGAGGAAGGTCACGCCAACCGAGAAAAGCTTCTCGACATCAGCGAGCCGTGACTTGTCGACCAGAAAGAGAATGACGTGATCCTCGGGCTCGATCACGGTGTCGTGATGGGCCATGACCACTTCCTCGCCACGGACGATGGCGCCAATGGTGGTGCCGCGGGGCAGCCGGATCTGATCGATGCGCTTGCCCACCACCTCGGAGCTGCCGGCATCGCCGTGGGCCACCGCCTCGATGGCCTCGGCCGCGCCCCGCCGGAGACTGTGCACCGTGGCCACATCCCCCCGGCGGATATGCGCCAGCAGGCTGCCGATCGTGGCCTGCTGCGGCGAGATGGCCACATCGATGTCATGACTGGACTGGATGAGATCGACATACGCCGCGCGGTTAATGAGCGCCATGACCGTGCGCGCCCCCCGGCGCTTGGCCAGCATGGCCGAGAGGATGTTGGCCTCGTCGTCGTTGGTCAGGGCGCAGAACACGTCGGTGTTCTCGATGTTCTCCTCGAGCAGCAGATCCTCGTCGGCCGCATCGCCACGCAGCACGATGGTCTTTTTGAGATCATCGGCAATCTCCCGGCAGCGTCGGCCGTTGTGCTCAATGATCTTGACCTGGTAGTTGGGCTCCAGCGACTGGGCAAGCCGTGTGCCGATGTTGCCACCGCCGGCCAGCATGATGCGCTTGACCGGCTTGTCGAGCCGGCGCAGCTCGCTCATGACCGCGCGGATATTGCGCCGCGCCGCCACAAAGAACACCTCGTCACCCGCCTCGATCACGGTATCGCCCTCGGGGATGATGGCGCTGCCCTGGCGGTAAATGGCCGCAACCCGCGTCTGCACGCCGGGGACATGCTCGCGCAGGGTGCGCAGCTCCTGGCCCACGAGGGGGCCGCCGTAATAGGCGCGCACACCCACCAGGCGCACCCGGCCGTCGGCGAAGTCCATCACCTGCAGCGCCCCGGGGTGCTCGATCAGGCGCCGCACATACTGGGTGACCAGCTGCTCGGGGCTGATCAGCACATCAATGGGGAGCGCGTCGGGGGCAAAGATCTGCGGATGCGACAGATACTCCACCGCCCGCACCCGGGCGATCTTGGAGGGCGTATTGAACAGCGTGGCCGCGACCTGGCAGGCCACCATGTTGGCCTCGTCCGAATCGGTGACCGCGATGATCATGTCGGCATCATCCGCCCCCGCCCGCTCCAGCACCTCGGGATAGGTGGCATTACCGGTAATGGTGCGCAGATCCAGCCGGTCCTGCAGCGCCTGCAGGATCTGCGGATCGGTGTCGATCACCGTGATGTCGTTGTTTTCGCTGGTCAGGTTGGCGGCCACCGTGCCGCCCACCTGGCCCGCGCCGAGGATAATGATCTTCATCCACGCCCCTCGATACCCAGTGCCCGCAGTTTACGGTAAAGATGCGTGCGCTCCATGCCGGCCAGTCGGGCAAGCTTTGCAACGCTGCCGCCGGCACGCTCCAGCTGCTGGCGCAGATAGGCCCGCTCAAACTGCTCACGGGCCTCGCGCAGCGGCAGATCCAGCGAGATGGCGGGTGGCCAGCCATCCGGCGCGGTGCCGGCCGGCGCGGCGACGAGCGCCTCCTCCACCTCGGCCACGTCGATGTCGACATGGTCGCCCAGTACCAGCAGGCGCTGCACAAAGTTGCGGAGCTCGCGGACGTTGCCGGGCCAGTCATGATGTCGCAGCCGGTTCTGTGCCGCCACCGTGAAGTGCCGGTAATGCAGCCCCTCGCGCTCTACCAGCCGGTCGACGTAAAAGGCCACAAGCTCGGGGACATCCTCGACATGCTCGCGCAGGGGCAGCACCTGCAGCGGGACCACGCCGAGCGCGTAGTAGAGATCGGAGCGAAAGCGCCCGGCATGAACCTCGGCGCTTAGATCGCGCGCTGTCGTGGCGATCATCCGCGCCGCGAGCGGCACCCGGCCGGCTCCGCCCACGCGCTGAAAGCTGGCGGCATCGATGGCCGAGGCGAGCCGCGTCTGGGCCTCATCATCCAGATCCGCCACCTCGTCGATAATCAGGGTGCCGCCGGCCGCCGCCTCGAGTCGTCCCGGCATTACGCGGCCGCCCACCTCACGCCCGAAAAGCTCCTCGGCAGCCGCAACCCCCGCAATCGTGCCGGCGGCAAGCTCCACCAGCGGGCCGTTGTTACGCGGGCTCTGGCCGTGCAGATAACGGGCCAGGCATTTCCGACCACTGCCCGCCTCGCCCGTGATCAGCACCCAGCTGTCGCTGGCGGCAATTCGCCGGGCCTGCTCCCGCAGCGCCTGCATGTGAGCGCTCCGGCCCACCGGCTCGAGCGGTGGCTCGGCTGGCGTGGCGGCCCCGCCACCCGCGGCGGCACGGGACAGCGCCTGCTCGACCGTTACCAGGAGTTTGCCCATCGACAGGGGCTTTTCCACGAAATCGGTGGCACCGTGGCGGGTAGCCTCGACCGCCGTCTCAACCGTACCGTGGCCCGAGATCATCACCACCGGAAACGGCGGGGCACCGCCGCTCGCCCACTCGCGCAGCAGCGAAACCCCGTCCTCACCGGGCATCCAGATATCGAGCAGCGCCAGATCGGGACGCTGTTCGGCCAACCGCTGGCGCGCCTCGTCCGCACTGTCGGCCGTGACCACCTGATAGCCCTCGTCTTCAAGGATTTCGCGCACCAGGCCGCGGATGTCGGGCTCGTCGTCCACGACCAGCACGTGAGCCTTGCTCATTCGCCGTTCCCCGTTTGTCCATCCTGTGCCGCCATCAGCGGCAGACGCACCGACACCCGGGCGCCGCCGTTGATATTACGCGCACTGATCGTGCCATTGTGCTCCTCGACGATCTTCTTGACGATCGCGAGCCCCAGCCCGGAACCGCGGGCCTTGGAGGTCACGTAGGGCTCGAATAGCTGGCTCAGCATGGCCTCGGCAAAGCCGGGGCCGTTGTCCTGGACATCCAGCTCGATCCAATCGGCATACCGCCCCGCGCCCCGCGCGGTGCGAATGGTCACGGTACAACCCTCCGGCTCAGCGGCCTCCAGCGCATTGCGCAGCAGATTGTTGAGCAACTGGCGCAGACGCCCGGGGTCGGCCTGCAGCGCCGGCAGATCGGCGGCAAGGTCAAGCTGCAGCGCCGGGTCCTGGCCTTCGCTGCGGTAGAGCTCGGTGACCTCGCGCACCAGGGCGTTCAGATCAACCGGACGGCGCTGCAGGGCCGGCGGCCGGGCATATTCCGAGAAGGCCTGAACCATGTCCTTCATGGCCTCGACCTGGTGGATGATGGTGTCGGTGGAGCGCGCCAGCAGGGCGGCCTCGTCGTCATCCAGATGCGGGCCCACCTTGAGCTGGAGGCGCTCGGCCGACAGCTGGATGGGTGTCAGCGGGTTGCGGATCTCGTGTGCCAGGCGCCGCGCCACCTCGCCCCAGGCCGCATCGCGCTGGGCCTGGATCAGGGCGGTCACGTCATCAAACACGATCACATCACCGCCGCTGTCACCCCGGCCCGGCAAAACGGCGCCACTGCACATGAGCGCCCGTCGGCCCTCGGCGGTATCAAGCCCCAGCTCGGCCCGCCACTCGGACGCACTACCCTGGCAATGGCCGGCAACCAGCTCGGCGAACGGCGCAAAGTCGGGGTAGCGCCTGGCAAGCGCCCCCAGCGGCTGTCCCACACCTTCCGCCAGCGGCACCGACAGAATGGCGCCGGCCGCCTCGTTGTAGGTGCGCAACGACCCATCGGGCGCCAGCGCCAGCACCCCCGACGACAGCCGCCCTAAAACCGTCTCGAGATAGGCGCGCTGTGACTCCACCAGCGCCTGATTGTGGCGGGCGGCATCGCGCACCTCGGCCACGCGTCGGCTCATGTCATTAAAGGAGTGCACCAACGAGCCCAGCTCATCATTGCCGCCCGGCGGCAGCTGCGTGCCGTAGTGCCCCGCCGCCATGGCCCGCGTGCCCTCGGCCAGCCGCGAAACGGGCGCGACCAGGCGGCGCGCCAGATAAAACGCCGACCACACCGCAAATAGCAGGGACAGCAGCAGCACCAGCGACAGGGTCAGGCTGAAGCTGTCCTTGAGCGGCCCGCGCAAATAGGCCAGCTCGCGGTACTCGCTGAAGGCGGTCTCCACCTCGGCCGCCAGATCGTTAATGCGCGGCGACACCTGAAAGAGCCCCTGCAGCACGCGGTTGCTGCCGGGCCCCTGCGGCCCCGGCGCCGGGACCAGCGCGCGGATGTGCAGGCCTGAGTTCTCGATTGGATCGAGCCCCACATAAGGCCGGCCCTGACGCAGCTGCAGCAATATCCCCTCCTCGGGCCGGTGCGGCAGGATATCGGCGGTATCGATACTACTGGCCGCGATAATGCGGCCGTTCTCACCCAGCAGCGCCAGCTCCGAGGCCCCGGTACGGGCCCGCAGATCACCCAGCGTGACCGGCGCCATGGCCGCACTCACATCGGCAAGCTCGCCCGCGGCCTCCTCCAGCCGCTGCTGCATGTCGCGCATCCGCTGATCCAGTGCCGCTTGCGACAGCGCCAGCGCATCATCCAGCGCGTTCTCGATACGCACGTCAAACCAGCTGTCGACGCCCCGCTGGAGGAACTGCATGGAAAAGGTATAGACCACCATCCCCGGCACCACGGCAAGCAGCACGAACAGCGCCATCAGCTTGAGCGTGAGACGGCTGCCGGTATCCTGCCGCCGCACCGAGCGCACCAGCCGCCAGATGTTGTTCACGATCAGGCCCACGAGGGCCACGATGACCACACCGTTCAGCAGCAACAGCCAGATGTAGAGACGGCCGAAGCGCGCCGAGTTTTCGGTCGCGGCGCTCAGCAAATAGAGCGAGAGCACGAGGAGCACGCTCAGCGCCACTCGCAAAAAGCCCTGATGCCGCAGCAACCTCATGGCTGCACCTCGACGCGCCGGGTGTTGCTGGCAAGCTGCCAGCCGGCCTCCACATAGGCCACCGTGCGCAGCAGCCGCGGGAGTGCCTCCACCTCCAGCGCGGTGGACAGCATCAGGCGATAGCGCCGATCGGCGTTCAGCCGCTCCTGGCGGACCACCGGCCAGCCCTCGATGCGACCCAGCCGGGCCGTCAGGGCATCGAGGCTGCGATAGCTGCGGCTCTCGCCGGTCGCAAGCCAGGTCAGCACGTAGCGCCGACTCATGGCGTGATACTGCAGCCGGTAGCGGCGCTCATGCGCCACCACCCGGGCGTTGCGCCACCACCAGCGCGGACGCTCCAGCCGCAGATCCTGGGCAATGGTGAGTGGCACGCCGTTCTCCAGCGCCTCCCGGGCCGTACTGCTCAGGCGATAGTCGATGCGGGCATCGGCAAGCAGCAGGCCGGCGTCGAACCGCCCCTCAAGCGCATTCACCTCAAACCCGCCGGACTGTGCGCCAGCCGCCGTTGCAAGCAGCAGCATGAGCAATGCGGCAAGGGAGCGTTTAGCGCTTTTCCAGACAGGCATAGTAAAAGCCATCGACCGCCGAGTCGCCGGTGAGGATCTGTCGACCGTAACCGACCGCCCGGCCCACGGGAAGATCAGGCATCACGGCGTGGGCATCGGCGCGGTCGGCCATGAACGCCGCAACGACGGCCTCGTTCTCGGCCGCAAGAATGGAACAGGTGGCATAGACCAGACGCCCCCCCGGTGCGAGTAGCGGCCAGAGCGCGGCCAGCAACCGCTTCTGACCCGCCTGCAAACGCGCGATGTCGTCGGCCCGGCGCAGCCACTTGATATCGGGGTGGCGCCGGATCACACCGGTGCCCGAACAGGGGGCATCCAGCAGGATGCGATCAAATGCCCGGCCATCCCACCAGGCCCCGACATCAGCGGCATCGGCGGCCTCGCAGTCCGCCTTGAGACCAAGCCGCTCGAGCGTGGCACCAACGGCCTCGAGCCGGGACGCATCGCGATCAAGGGCCAGCAACGAGACATCCGCCTGCTCGAGGATGTGCGCTGCCTTGCCCCCCGGCGCCGCGCAGGCATCGAGAACGCGGTCGCCATCCTGCGCGGCCAGCAGCGGAGCGGCAAACTGCGCGGCGACATCCTGGACAGACACGGCCCCCTCGGCAAAACCGGGCAACTGTCCGATTGCCAGCGGTTGCTCCAGCACCAGCGCATCAGGCGCGCCCGGCTGGCCGGCCGCCGCAGAGCCCTGTGCGGCCAGCTGGGCAGCAACCTGATCGGGCCGGGCCCGGCGCCGATTGACCCGAAGGGTCATGGGCGCACGGCAGTTTTGCCGAGCCAGCAGCGACTCCCAGTCGGCCGGCCAGTCGGCGCGCAGGCACCCTGCGAGCCAGTCGGGTACCGAATGCCGCACCGCCGGGTCGCTATCAACGGCGGCCAGGCATTGCGCCTGCTCACGTTGAAAGCGCCGAAGCAGGGCGTTCACGAGCCGGCCCGCCCACGGTTTGCCCGTCTGCCGTGCCAGGGTGACGGTCTCGGAGACGGCGGCATGCGGGGCCACCTCCATGTCGAGCAGCTGCAAAAGGCCCAGCTCGACCGTAAGCGCAACATCCTGATCACGACGCCGCAGCGGCGAGCGCAGCAGCTGATCACGAAGGGCTCCCAGACGCCGGTGATGCCGCAGCACGCCATAGGCCAGAGCCCGACACAGGGCGCGATCACGCGCCTCCGGCAGCGCCGCCTCATGCGCCTCGATCGCGGCATCGAGTGAGCGCTGGTCGCGCAACACCGTCAGCAGGACCTGCAGAGCGGCGGCGCGCGGGTTGCGGGGATCAGCCGAGGACTTCGCCGACATCGACGGCATGCCCCCGCAAAAAGTCGGCCGCTGCCTGGGCACGCCCACCCGGGACCTGCACCTGCAGCAGCCGCAGTCGGCCATGTCCGGTCGACACATCAATGCCCGCCGCGCCCGTAGCCAGCACGGTGCCCGGCCGGGGATCGGCGGATCGGCCGGGCGGCGGCGCGCTGGCCGCGGAGGCACTGTCGAGGGCCTCGGCGGCCCAAATCCGCAGCGGCTCGCCACGATGCTCGCAACGCACCACGGGCCAGGGATTGAAGGCGCGCACGCGGCGTGCCAGATCAGCGGCCGGCATTGTCCAGTCGACATGCGCCTCGGCGGTGGTAATGCGGGCGGCATACGTGACCCCGTCAGCCGGCTGCGGCGTTGCCGGCAGGGCACCCGCCGCCCAGTCATCCAGCGCATCGGTCAGCAGTTGTGCCCCCAGCGTTGCAAGGCGGTCATGCAGACGCCCGCCGGTGTCCTCGGGCCCGATCGGCGTGGCGCGACAGGCCACGACCGGCCCCGTATCCAGTCCCGCGGCCATTTCCATAAGGCAGACCCCCGTGTTGCGATCACCGGCCTGGATGGCCCGCTGGATAGGTGCCGCGCCACGCCAGCGTGGCAGCAGCGAGGCATGGATATTGAGCGCTCCCAGGCGCGGCACGTCGAGCACCGCCTGCGGCAGGATCAGTCCGTAGGCCGCCACCACCAGTACGTCGGGCGCCAGGGCGGCCAGCGTGGCTACCGAGTCCGGGTCCTTGAAATCGACCGGCTGCGCGACCGGGATATCCGCCTCGAGGGCGCGCTGCTTGATGGGAGAAGGGCGCAACCGTCGGCCCCGGCCTGCCGGTCGATCCGGCTGGGTGTAGACCGCCACCACCGTGTGCGGGCCGCGCAGGAGGGCCTCCAGCGCCGGCACGGCAAAATCCGGCGTCCCCGCATAGACGACACGCAGCATGGCCGCTCCGGAGGGGCTCAGCCGGCGTCCGTGCCGAGCGTCTGCCCGGTACGCTGGCGCGCGGCCTTTTCATAGCGCCGCCGCAGGCGCTTGCGCTTGAGCTCGGAGAGATAGTCAATGAACAGCCGCCCGTCGAGGTGATCCACCTCGTGCTGGATGCAGCGGGCAAGCAGGCCCTCGGCCTCGATCTCGGTCGAGGTCCCGTCGCGATCGAGCGCGCGGATCCGCACACGCTCCGGGCGTTCGACATCGTCGGCATAGCCGGGAATGGACAGGCAGCCCTCTTCGGCCACATCGCACTCGCTGGCGCGCTCGAGGATCTCGGGATTGATGAGCACGCGGGGTGCGCTGCCGTCTTCGCTGATGTCGATGACCACGATGCGCTCATGCACATCGATCTGCGTGGCCGCCAGGCCGATGCCGGGGGCGTCGTACATGGTCTCGAACATGTCATCGATGAGCGCCTGGATGCGCTCGTCGATAACATCGACCGCTCGCGCCGGCGTTCGCAGCCGGCGGTCGGGATACTGCAGGATTTCGCGCTTTGCCATTGGTGCGTCCGTTGAGGCGCGCGGCGAGCCGCTGCTAGCCTCGGAATCGTTGAATGTAGCGTGATTATACCCGCGCCGGTGCCAGACCGGCCACCAACCCGCTGATGCGACAGGGATGTCTTATGCCTTTTCACTCTATTTTGGCGCCGCGGCTGGCGCTGGCGGTTCTCTTCCTTGCCCTTGCTCCCGTGCTGCTGCCGGGTGCGCTGGCCACCCCGGCAACGGCGGCGCCGCCGGTTGTATTCCCGGCCGATGCAGAGCTGCCGCGGGTGCTCGCCGGCGCTGAGGGACGGCATCTGCTGGGCACTGGCGATACCCTCTATGCCGCCAGCCTGGTCGGGCGTGATGCGCAGCGCTACTACCTGGTGCGCCCCGGGGTTGCCCTGCGGGCGCCGGCGTCATCCCGCCCGCTCGGTCGCGGCACCCTGATTTTGGGCGAGGCGCGCGTCATCAACCGGGGAGAGCCGGCAACCCTGCGGATCGAGCGGGCGCGCCGCGAGATTCGCCCGGGCGACTATCTGCTTGCGATGGAGCCTGCCGGATTGCCCGATGGCCACTGAGCAGACCCTGCGCGACTGGCTCACGCTGGTTCGGCTGCCAGGCATCGGGCCGTCCGCCGCGGCCGAGATACGGCGACACTACGACTCGCCCGCGGCCTTTCTGGATGCCAGCGAAGCCCATCGCCAACGCAAGGGCATCCGCCCGCCGATTGTCCAGGCGCCACGCGGCCGCGAGTCGGTACAGGCCGGTGTGGAGGCCGATCTGGCCTGGCAGGCCGACGCCGACGACCGCCACATTGTCACGCTGGACCAGCCCAACTATCCCGCAAGCCTTGCCAGAATCGCCGACCCGCCGCCCGTGTTATTCGTGCGCGGCGATCTTGCGGCCCTTGCCACACCGCAGCTGGCCATCGTGGGCTCACGTCATGCCACCCCGGGCGGTCTGCACAGTGCCGGCGACTTTGCCGCCCACCTGGCCGCCACGGGCCTCACCATCACCAGCGGCCTCGCGCTCGGGATCGATGCCGAGGCGCATCAGGGGGCACTCGCGGCAGGCGGACAGACGATTGCGGTCATGGCCACCGGGCCCGATCGGCTGTACCCGCGCGAAAATCAAGCGCTGGCACATGAGATCGCGGCCGCCGGCGCCGTTGTCACGGAAATGCCCACCGGCACGCCCGTTGTCCGCGGTCTGTTCCCTCGGCGCAATCGCCTGATCAGCGGCCTGTCCCTGGGGGTGCTGGTCATCGAAGCGGGCCTCAAGAGCGGCGCGCTGTCCACGGCCTACGCGGCGCTCGAGCAGGGCCGCGAGGCGCTTGCGCTGCCGGGCTCCATCCACAACCCGGTTGCACGTGGCTGCCATCGGCTGATTCGCAATGGCGCCCGCCTGGTCGAGACCGCCGATCACGTTGTCGAGGAACTCCGCTCGCTCGCCGATGCGTTAACGCTTGAGCTACCCGATGCCGGACCTGCTGTCGGGGCAGCCAACGCCACGTCGACGGACACGGGCGATGCCCCCGCGGAGGCCCTCGATGCCGACTATCAAAAGGTACTAAAGGAGATGGGCCATGACCCGATCAGCTTCGACCGGCTGGCCGAACGGGTCGGATTGACGGCTGATATCCTTTCCTCCATGCTCCTGAGCCTGGAACTAAAGGGCTATGTAACGCCCTGCAACGGCGGCCGATACATGCGAGCGGACAACCGGACAGGCGGATGAAAGAAAACGTCTTCGACATCCTGATGTACCTGTTCGAGCACTACTTCCATGATGCCGTCGAGTCCGATCCTGACCGCGCGCAGATCGAGGCCGATCTGCTCGATGCCGGCTTTACCCGGTCGGAGATTGGCAAGGCACTCACCTGGATCGACGAACTGGCGCAGACACGCGAGCTGCCCCCCGGGGGTGACCGCCTCCCGGCAACCCGCGTGTTCACCGAGGATGAAACCCATCAGCTCGACACCGAGTGCCGCGGCTTTCTGATGTTTCTGGAGCAGGGCGGGATTCTGACACCGACCAACCGCGAGGTAGCCATCGATCGTCTGATGGCCCTCGAGGATGGTGACATCGACCTCGACAAGCTGAAGTGGGTGGTCCTTATGGTGCTCTTCAGCCGTCCGGGTCAGGAAGAGGCCTGCGCCTGGATGGAGAATCTTCTGTTCGACAACCCCAATCGACTCACGCACTGAACGTTCATGACCACAAACCTTGTCATCGTGGAGTCGCCGGCCAAGGCGCGCACCATCAACAAATACCTCGGAAACGACTTCGAGGTCATGGCCTCGTACGGCCATGTGCGCGACCTGGAGGCGCGTGAGGGCGCCGTTGACCCCGAGCACGACTTCTCCATGCACTACACGGTGGTCGAGCGCAACGCCAAGCAGGTCGATGCGATCGCCAAGGCCACCAAAAAAGCCGATGCGGTGTATCTGGCCACTGACCCCGATCGCGAAGGCGAGGCCATTTCCTGGCATCTGCTCGAGTTGCTGCGTGAGCGCAAGGTGCTCAATGACAAGCCCGTGCATCGGGTGGTTTTCTATGAGATCACCAAGGGCGCCATTCGCGAGGCCATCGACCATCCGCGGGGGCTGTCCACCGACCTGGTCAATGCGCAGCAGGCGCGACGTGCGCTCGACTACCTGGTGGGCTTCAACCTCTCGCCCCTGCTGTGGCGCAAGATAACGAGTGGCCTGTCAGCCGGGCGCGTGCAGTCACCGGCGCTGCGCCTCATCGTTGAGCGCGAGCAGGAGATCGAGGCCTTTGTGCCCCGCGAGTACTGGAGCGTCGAGGCCGACCTGCAGCGTGAGGGCCAGGGCTTCACCGGCCGGCTGCAGCAGCTCGATGGCAGCAAGGTTGAGCAGTTCACCATTACCGATGGCGACACGGCACAGACGGCCGGCCAGCGCATCCTGGCGGCGGCCGGGGCGGATGGCCAGGCACCGCTCGGTGAGCCACTGCCCGAGTCGGGCCGCGGCGAGTTGCTCGTCACTCAGGTCGAGAAAAAGCAGCGGCGTCGCAACCCGTCTGCGCCGTTCATCACCTCGACACTGCAGCAGGAGGCCTCACGCAAACTGCGCTTTTCGGCACAGCAGACCATGCGCATCGCCCAGCAGCTCTACGAGGGTGTCGACATTGGCAACGGCACGGTAGGGCTTATCACCTACATGCGAACCGACTCGGTCAATCTCTCGCAGGAGGCGATCCAGGCACTGCGGGGGGTCATCGAGGAGCGCTTCGGGCCCGAAAAGCTCCCCGGGCAGCCGCATCAGTATCGCACCCGGGCCAAGAACGCCCAGGAGGCCCACGAAGGCATTCGGCCCACCGATGCCGCCCGCCATCCGGGCCAGCTCAAGGGGTATCTGTCCGACGATCAGTTCCGGCTCTACGATTTGATCTGGAAGCGCACGGTTGCCTGCCAGATGATCCATGCCACCATCGACACGGTGGCGGTTGATCTGGCGGCCGGCGATGTCGCGAGCTTCCGGGCCACCGGTTCCACGGTCCGTGATCCGGGCTTCATGGCGGTCTATCAGGAAGGCCAGGATGACAGCGCCGGCGACTCCAATGAGCGGATTCTGCCGCCGCTTGCCGAGGGCGATCGCGTGCCACTGCTCGCGCTGCGGCCCGAGCAGCATTTCACCGAGCCGCCGCCGCGCTATTCCGAGGCCAGCCTGGTCCGGACGCTCGAGGAATATGGCATAGGCCGTCCGTCTACCTATGCCGCCATCATCTCGACGCTGCAGGCGCGCAACTACGTCACGCTCGACAATCGGCGCTTCACGCCCACCGACACGGGGCGGGTGGTCACGCGCTTTCTCACCGAGCATTTCGACCGCTATGTCGACTACGAGTTTACGGCGCGCCTCGAGGACCGGCTCGATGCCATTTCGCGTGGCGAGAATGACTGGGTGCCCATCCTGCGTGAGTTCTGGGAGCCCTTCCACGAGCGCGTCGAGGAAAAACAGCAGGTCGCCCGCAGTGACGTCATGAAGGCGCGCGAGCTGGGGACCGATCCCGAGTCGGGCCGCCCGGTCAGCGCCCGGCTTGGCCGCTACGGCCCGTTTGCGCAGATCGGCACCCGCGAAGACGAGGAAAAGCCCCGATTTGCCAGCCTTCGGCCCGGTCAGAGCATCGAGACCATCCAGCTCGACGAGGCCCTCGCGTTGTTTACGCTGCCCCGCGACCTGGGCGTATCGCCCGATGGCGAGCCCCTCAGTGTCAATATCGGCCGCTTTGGGCCGTATGTGCGCTTTGGCGATCAGTTTGCATCGCTCAAAAAAGACGACGATCCCTACACGATCGACCGCGAGCAGGCGCTTGAGCGGGTTCGCGAAAAGAAGGAAAACATCGAAAAGCGGACCATTCAGCGCTTTGACGATGGCGCGCTGACGGTGATGAAAGGCCGTTTCGGCCCCTATGTGACCGACGGCCGCAAGCGCGCCCGCGTACCCAAGGAGCAGGATGCCGCCGAGCTCACGCGCGAGCAGTGTCAGACCCTGATTGACGAGGCGCCCGAACCCAAGGGCCGCGGCGGCAGCCGCAAAAAGGCCGCGGGTGGCAGCAAGTCTGCCGGCGGCGGTCGCAAACGCTCATCGGGCAGCTGACATGACCGTCCACAGCCCGCGTCTGCGGCGCGTTCGCGACCGGATTGCCGCGGGCGGGATCGGCTGCTACCCCACAGAGGGCGTCTACGGACTGGGCTGCGATCCCTTCAACCACGCCGCGCTGGCCCGGCTGATCGCGCTCAAGGGGCGTGGCAGCGAAAAGGGTCTTATCGTTATTGCCGCCGGCGTGGATCAGCTTGACGGGCTGGTCGAGTGGCCCACCGACCCGTCTGCCCGGCAGGCCATCGAGGCCAGCTGGCCCGGGCCGGTAACCTGGGTGATGAAAGTGGGTGCCGCCGTGCCCGCCCTGCTCACCGGCGGCCGCGACACGCTTGCGGTGCGAGTCACCGCTCACCAACCGGTCATCGACCTGTGTCGCGGGGTCGGCATGCCGCTGGTGTCAACCAGCGCCAATCTGAGCGGGCGGCCGGCGTGCCGACACGACTGGCAGGTGGCCCGCATCTTTGGCCGCCGCCTTGACTGGCGCTGGCCCGGCCCGCTGGGCGGGCAGCGGGGGCCTTCCGAAATAAGAGAAGCCGGCAGCGGCCGCGTTCTACGTCCAGCGGCCGGCTAATCGCCCATCGCGCTACCCGGTGGACGCGGGCTTCTCGGGAGGCGTGCGGGTCGTGGCCACCCCGGATGTCAGCCCGATCTCGGATGCATCCACTTCCTGATCCTTGACCTCTTCGTACCACAGATCGTGGTGCTGTTTGGCCCACTCCACGCTCACATACCCGGTCTTCATGCCGTCAATGGCCCCTTCCGTGCCGAGTGTGCCGATGTAGGCATGGCCGAAGAACAGCCCGATCCAGAGGATGGACGCCACCGCGTGCACCAGGTTGGCCTGCTGCATGGTCTCCCGTGTCTGCCCCCAGATCGGGAAGTCCATGACCACGCCGGTGGCGCAGACCACACCGCCCACCAGCACGATGAACCAGAACCAGACCTTTTCACCACCGTTCATGCGGCCGGCTGAGGGATGACGGCCTTTCAGGAAGCCACCGCCCGCCTTGAACCACTCGAGGTCAGCGCGCGTGGGGATGTTATGCCAGACCCAGGCCAGCGCCATGGCGGCCACGCACAGGGTAAACACCGGCCCCACGTAGTTGTGGACATTCATGGCCCCACCGGCGTAGGCGGCAAAGCCCTCCGGCCCCATCACCGGGATCATGACCGCACGGCCAAACAACAGACTGAGTCCGGTAATGGCCAGCAGGATGAACAGCGTCGCCGTTGTCCAGTGCAACACCCGCTCCCAGAGCTTCCAGCGCGGCACCACCGCACCCGATGGTTTCTCGTCGAGGCGATGCCGGCCGCCAATGAAATACACCAGGACGATTGCCACCAGCGCGGCAAGCAGGACCCATGGCATCACATTGGCCACGATGCCGTTACGCAACTGGCGCCAGTTCTCGCCACCGTTCTGGATGAGCACTCCGGTCTCATCACCCAGGACGGTGGTGACCCCGGTGTTGCCCTCGCGAACATCGCGCCAGGTTGTCTCGGAGCGCGGGTTTACCTCTTCAAACCCCTGGGCCCCTGCGATCTCGACAAAAAGATAGCCACCCAGCGGCGCGATCATCGCCCCGAGGGCAATCACCAGCATGCTCCAGAGCATGATCCGGCGGTGGACGCGGCGGCCTTTTGCCGTTGCCTGTTCTCGCTTGGTCATCGTTGATTCCTCCCTGCCGGTGCCCGCGGGCTGCCGGCGGATTCGGGATACGGCCTCAGCGGTCGGTCTGCCCGGCCGCGAACCGCTCCCTCAGCGCCTCGTTGAACGACTCGGTGCCGGAATCATCCAGCAGCGGATCGGGCTCGCCCTTGTATTCGCCGGGCTCGTACAGCGTTACATCGCCGGCATCCTCGTAGCAGCCGCCAAGGAACAGTGCCCCGGCCAGCAATGCCACAAGGGCCAACGGGCGCCGATAGTCAGAATGGGCGTTTCGCATCGGATTGCCTCCCGTTGGCGGGTGCCTAGACACCCGCTCCGTAGGCCTTGTCCCAGCCCCAGGTCTGCGGCCGGCCGGACCGCCGCATCACCCGCTCGCGGTAGATGTCGGCGACCATATCGCCATCACCGGCCAGCAGGGCCTTGGTCGAGCACATCTCGGCACAGGCCGGCAGCTTGCCCTCGGCCACGCGATTGGCCCCGTATTTGCTGTACTCGGCGTCGCTGTTGTCATCATTGGGCCCGCCGGCACAGAAGGTGCACTTGTCCATCTTGCCGCGCACGCCAAAGGCTTCCTGCTTGGGATATTGCGGGGCGCCGAACGGACAGGCATAGAAGCAGTAGCCGCAGCCAATGCACAGGTCCTTGTCGTGCAGCACGATGCCGTCATCGGTGGTGTAGAAGCAGTCCACCGGACAGACGGCCGCGCAGGGCGCATCGGTGCAGTGCATGCAGGCCACCGAGATCGACTTCTCGCCGGGCACGCCGTCGTTGAGGGTGACCACGCGGCGGCGATTGACGCCCCAGGGCACCTCGTTTTCGTTTTTACAGGCCGTGACGCAGGCGTTGCACTCAATACACCGCTCGGCGTCACACAGGAATTTCATTCGGGCCATTGTGGCTCTCCTTCAGAAAACGTCCCGCCTCAGGCGGCGCGGATCTGGCACAACGTCGACTTGGTCTCCTGCATCTGGGTGACCGAGTCATAACCATAGGTGGTGGCGGTGTTGCAGGCCTCGCCCCGCACATACGGCGCCGTCCCCTCGGGATAGCGATCCACCAGGTCCTCGCCCTGGAAGTGACCACCAAAGTGGAACGGCGTCCAGACGGTCCCCCGCGGCACTCGCTCGGTGACCATGGCCTGGATGCGGATGCTGCCGCCCTCGGGCCCGTCGAGCCACACCGTCTGGCCGTCGCGAATCGCGCGGTCATTGGCATCCGCGGGGTGGATCTCGACAAACATCTCCTGCTGCAGCTCGGCGAGCCACGGGTTGGAGCGCGTCTCTTCGCCGCCACCCTCGTACTCGACCAGGCGTCCGCTGGTGAACACGAGCGGATAGTCCTTCGAGAAGTCCTCGGCCTGGATCGAGCCGTAGCGCGTGGGCAACCGGTAGGAGGCCCGCACGTCGTCGTACGTGGGGTACTGGGCCACCAGGTCGTAGCGTGGCGTGTAGAGCGGCTCGCGATGCACCGGAATGGGGTCAGGGAACTGCCAGACCTCACAGCGGGCCTTGGCGTTACCGAACGGCGCGCAGCCGTGATCGATGGCCACCCGCTGGATGCCGCCCGAGAGGTCGGTCTTCCAGTTGACGCCGTCGAGCTGCTCGAGGACAGCCTCGTCGGCCATGCGCAGGTTGCCTGGCACATCCGCCGCCGCAACCCCGGCCACGCTGGCAACCACCTCGAGCTCGTCACGGCTGAGATCGGTATGCCAGCCCAGCTGGCGCAACATGCCGAAGGTGAACTCGGGATAGCCGTCGTCCAGCTCCGAGTCGACCGAGTAGGAGCCATCGGCAAGGAGGCTCTCGCCATTGCGCTCCACACCGAAGCGTGCGCGGAAGGTGAGCCCGCCATCCTTGACCGGCTGGCTCGGGTCGTAGAGCACATGGGTGCCCGGATGGTTCATCTCGGGCGTGCCCCAGCACGGCCATGGCAGGCCGTAGTAGTCGCCGTCGGCGGGCCCGCCCACCGCGCGCAGCGTGGTGGTGTCGAAGGTGTGCTTGTTCTGCGCATGCACCTTGAGACGCTCCGGGCTCTGACCGGTGTACCCGATGGTCCAGGTACCGCGATTGATCTCGCGCAGCGTGTCTTCGGGGCTTGGCGTATCCTCGCCCTCGATCGCGATGTGCTTGAACATCTCGTCGGCAAAACCGAACTTGGTCGCAAAGTGATAGAGGATCTGCGCGTCGGTCTTGGACTCGAACAGCGGCTCGATCACCTGCTCGCGCCACTGGAGCGAGCGGTTGGAGGCGGTCACCGATCCGCGCTGTTCAAACTGCGTGCAGGTTGGCAGCAGATAGACACCGTCGGTGCGCTCGCTCATGACCGCGAGATGCGTGGGGTAGGGGTCGGAGACCACCACCATCTCGAGCTTCTCGATCGCTTCCTTCATGTCGGGGCCGCGGGTCTGCGAGTTGACCGCATGGCCCTGAATGAAGATGGCCCGCGTGTTATCGCGCTGGCTCAGGTTGTCGGGATCCTCGAGGATCCCGTCGATCCAGCGCGACACCGGGATGCCCGCGATGTTCATCGGGCTGGTCATGTTGCCGCCACCGGCATCGTACTGCCCGTCATCAAAGCGGCCACGCAGGTAGTCGTAGTCGACATCCCAGACCCGGGCCCAGTGGCGCCAGGCGCCCTCGGACAGGCCGTAGTAGCCCGGCAGGGTGTGGCAGTTGGGGCCGACGTCGGTCGCGCCCTGCACGTTGTCATGGCCGCGGAAGATATTGGCCCCGCCACCGGACTTGCCGATGTTGCCGAGCGCGAGCTGCAGCACGCAGTAGGCGCGGGTGTTGTTATTGCCAATATGATGCTGGGTGCCGCCCATGCACCACACAATGGTGCCCGGCCGGTTCTCGGCGAGGGTTTTGGCGGCCTGATACATCTGGTCCTCGGGCACGCTGGTCACGTCTTCGACCCGATCCGGGGTCCAGTGCGCGACTTCCTCACGAACCTTGTCGAGGCCATAGACCCGCTGGCGGATGTATTCCCGATCCTCCCAGCCGTTCTCGAAGATGTGCCACAGCAGGCCCCAGATGAAGGGGACGTCACTGCCCGGGCGAATGCTGATGTGCTGATCGGCGTGGGCGGCGGTGCGGGTGAACCGCGGATCCACCACGATCATCTTGGCGCCGTTTTCCTTGGCACGCAGGATGTGCTGCATCGACACCGGATGGGCCTCGGCCGCATTACTGCCAACAAAGATCATCGACTTGCAGTTATGCATGTCGTTGTAGCTGTTGGTCATCGCGCCATAGCCCCAGGTGTTTGCCACCCCGGCCACCGTTGTCGAATGGCAGATGCGCGCCTGATGGTCGATGTTGTTGGTGCCCCAGAAGGCCACAAACTTGCGCTGCAGGTAACTGCCTTCGTTGTTGGACTTGGACGAGCCGCACCACCAGACGCTGTCCGGCCCGCTTTCGTTGCGGATCTGGAGGAACTTGTCACCGATCTCGTTGACCGCATCCTCCCAGCTCAGGCGGCGCCAGCGCCCCCCTTCGAGCTTCATGGGGTATTTGACGCGCTTCTCGCCCACCCCGTGCTCACGCAGCGAGGCGCCCTTGGCGCAGTGCGCGCCCAGGTTGAAGGGCGAGTCGAAATCGGGCTCCTGGCCGGTCCACACGCCATTCTGCACCTCGGCAATCACGCTACAGCCCACCGAGCAGTGGGTGCAGACCGAGCGCCGGATCTCGACCGGAACGCCGTCCTTGCGCGAATGCTCGCCACCGGCGGCATGGGCACGGCGCATCATGGCCGGCGGCAGCGCGGCACCCACCGCGGCCGCACCGGCAGTCAGGCCGGAGCGGCGCAGGAAGGTCCGGCGGTCCATTGCCGTGTGAAACATACTGGGAAAGGCACTGGCCGAGGAACGGCCGGCGTCAGCACTGGCGGATTTCCTGATGAGCTTCATGGTTGATCTCCGGATCAGCCGCGAGCCGAATCGTAGAAACGACGGACATGCGTCGTCTCCCGATAGCCCCGGGTCTTGCTGTCGTCGACGGGCGCGGCAACGCCGGCATCGCCGTCACGGGTCACGGCCAGGGCCGAGCCACTGCCCGCCACGCCGGCCACCGTGCCACCAATAGCCATTCCCTTCAGGAACCGGCGGCGGCTGTTGTCATGCTGAGAATTACTGGCACTCACGGTTTCGCCTCCCCTGGTCATCCGGCCCGACTCAGGCCATCTCCAGATACTGTTTTTCGGTCACCATGAAGCGCTCGCCAAAAGCACCCACGGCGCGGTAGAAATGGGCAGATCCGGCCTGTTGCAGGTCCTGCATGAAACGCTCCACCCAGCTGGCCAGGTGGGCGTTGAAAAAGGCGCGCTGTCTGGCGAGCGGCTCGCCATCGGGCCCGCTCAACAGGGCCATCGACTCGAACAGCGCGGCGATGTGATCTTCGGGTTCGTGGACGCCGTCCTCGCGCTCCAGCCCAAAGGCACGGAGGTCCTCGCGCAGCTGCACCAGCGGCCGACCCATCAGAAACCCGCTCTGGTACCAGCTGCCAAACGGCATGACCTCGCCCCGTCCCAAACCGATGAACAAGGCGTGGTATTCAATATCGAGGGCCTCGGGGTCGGCATCGGCCGCCGCGCTGGCAAGCCGCTCCCAGGCCTCCGCCAGCGGCCCGGACTCATCCGTGGCATCGATAGCGGCCAATGGGGCGATCAGCTGCGGAGCGGGGACGTCGGCAAAGAGTTGGGCGAGGAGGGTGTAGACGCGCGAGCGCAGCCATTGCTCGGCTGCCGGCCAGGAAGACTCAGCCGTCATATCGCTGCTCGCTGCAGTTGACATACTGTTTTCCTGCAAAGTCCTGTCTCCTCTCCTCGAGATCATCTATAAACTGAAATTGCAGCAATGCCAACCGGAAATTGTTGTGCGTCGCCGCATCGCTGGCCGAAAAACGGCCGCGGCTCAGCGACCCAGACCCGTGCCTTCCTCATCAAACAGGTCCTTCACGCGGCAGTCCTCACACATCTCCAGGCGGCGTCGGGCGCGCTCGTCCTGAAACATCCAGTGCCCGGCGAGCTGCTCGGCCACGCGATTGATCATTTTCTCGGTGGCAAAGGCCGTGCCACAGCTCACGCAGTGAAAGGGGGTTTCCTCGTTGAGCACGCGCGACTCCGTTCGCGCAAAGGCCGGCAGGTGCAGGCGCGCCTCAAGCTCAATGGCATCCTCGGGACAGGCCCGCTCGCACAGCCCGCACTGCAGGCAGCGTGACTCATCAAACAGCAGTGTCGGCTCGGCGCCACCGCTGGTAACGGCCTCGACCGGGCAGACCGCTGCGCAGGCCATGCACAGCGTGCAGGCATCGCGGTCAACCACGATCTGGCCAAACGGCGCGCCTGCGGGCAGGGCCGTGGTCGCGGCATCGCTGTGCGGGCGATACAGCGCCGAAAAGGCCGTCTGCAGACGCTCGCGCTTGCCGCCGGCAATACTGAAGCGCTCGACCCGCCGCCCGTGATCGTCATGCAGGCGATCCTGCCCGGCAAGGGCGGCGAGCCCCGACGACCCGCGCAGTAGCCCCACACGGCCCGCCCCCAGTTGCAGGGCATCAAGAACGGGGGCGAACAGGGCGTACTGGGTCTGGCTGGCGGCCACCAGCGATGGCTCGGCAGCGTCCGGCAGGAGCAACCGCACATCGCTGGCGCCCAGTGCCAGGGCCGTCAGCCACACATCGGGCCCAATCCCGCCCACATCCTCCACGGGGATGGGGAGCAGGCGCTCGGGCAATGCCTCGGCCATGGCCGCCACCGCTGCCGCACCGGTCTCTTCGTCATGAAAAAGCAGTGCCGGTGCGGCGTCCGCCTGCTCCGACCAGGCCTTGAGCGCCCGCCGAATGGCCCCTAACAGCTCCCGCGCCTCGGGGTAGGCGTAGCGAATCGCGCCGCTGGGACAGGCCGTCGCACAGCTCCCACAACCCTGACAGAGATAGGGGTCGACGCCGATGGCCTCGCCCAGGCTGGTGATGGCGCCGGTGGCACAGGCATCCAGGCAGTTGGTGCAACCGGTGATTCCGCGCGCGCCATGGGCGCAGATGTTTTCATCGTAGGCAAAGAAGCGCGGCTTCTGGAACTCGCCAACCAGGTCGGGTAGCAGCGCAAGCGCCTCGGCCACCGCCGCCGGTTCCACCCCGGGCGCCTGATACCCAATGGGCGGCTTTTCAACGGTGATCAAAGGCGTGCTACCCAGATCGAGCACCAGATCAAAGGCCTTGAGCCCGCCATGCGCCAGACCCGCTACGGCCACCGGGCCGCGATCGCTGTCAAGCCAGGCCTCAAATGCCCCCAGGTGCCCGTGCACGCGCGGCCGGCCGCGGGCTAGCAGATACTGCGCCAGATCCGCATCGGCCGGCACATCATCGTCGGCCACGATAAAGCAGCGCAGTGAATCGGCCAGCACACGGGCCGCCTCAAGGGCGCGGTCGGCAGGGCCCGCAATCAACACGGTATTGCCCGCCTGATACTCGACGAAGCCGGCCGTTCCCAGACTGGCGCCGGCCAGCACCTCGAGGGCCGCGCCACGCCCGCGCCCGGCAGGGGTCGTGGCGGGCAGGCCGGTCAGCGGCTCATGGACGATATCAAGCACGGTCGTTGTTCTCCTCGTCGCGGTCCGGGCTCCCGTCTGGTTGCGGACGGTCGGCACTGGTGTTGGTGTCGGCCGGGGGCTCGGTGTCTGCGGCGGCGTCCGGCGCGGGCTCGGCACCTGGCTCGGATTGGGACTCGGTCTGGGCCTCGGTCTGGGACTCGGCCTGGGCCTCGGATTGGGCCTCCGCCGCCTTGCGCTCGCGCCGCTCGGCCAGACGCTCCTGTTGGCGCCGCAAGTCCCAGGTCGAGGTGTTCCCCAGCGGCTGGAGCAGGGTGTAGTCGTCGTCGTAATCGTCCAGGCCGTCTTTTACGTTGAAGCGGCTGGCATGAAAGAGCTTGCGCAGGGCCTTGCGCCGCAGGGCCTCGCTGACCCCGGGCGAGAAGAAGTCGCTGACGTCGCTGTCCGGTTGCAGGCTATCGATATCGGGCATGTCAGCGTCGGTCAACACCCGCTCGTCGGCGGGCGCAATCTCGGCGTCGGGATCGGGGTCAATGTCGCTGTCAGGCCATGGCGTTACGCCAGCTGCCGGCGTTTCCCCGGCCTGGGGCGCGGCCTCTTCCGATCGCCGCGCTGCTTCCTTGCGCCGTGCCCAGCGTCCCAGAAACCCGTCGCTTGCGGGATCGTGCCTCTCATCAGCGCTCATCCGACTGCTCCCGGGGCTTGCGCCGCCGCTTGCCGCGCTTTTCATCCGGCCGGTAATGGGCCAGCACAAACCGCTCCACTTCGCCTGCCAGCCAGACCGGGAGCGGCATCGAGAAAATCTCGGCCTCGCTCTCCTGCTGGCGGGCCGACTCGTCCTGATCCAGGGTGACCAGCGCCGGCACCAGGCCAAACTGCGGGTCCTCGCGACAGATAACAAAGAGCGACGGCTGCTGACTGGTCAGGTTGTACCAATAGGTCTCGGCATCGGAGCGGCGCAGGCGAACGCCCAGCCCGTGCCAGCAGAACTGCCAGCGGCCCGTGCCGATACGCTCGGAGTCGGGGCCACTCGCGGCGGGCGCGGGCTCGGCCTCGGGCTCGGGTTCGACCGCAACCAGGGACCACGCCGGAAACTGCCAGCCGCCGCGCTCGCGCATCTCACGGCCCAGGGTCACGCTGACCGGCCAGTGCGTGTGCTCCGGCGGTGCCACCGGCGCCGCTTTTGTGCCTGTCCACGAATTCGTGCCTGTCCACGACGTCATTACTCGGGCTCCATGCGAAAGACCGGGGCCGATTCCCAGTCACTTCGGGGGCGGTGCACGCGGTAGGCCTCGCGGACCTCGCCGTCATCGAGGTCGCGCTGGACCGACAGCACCGTGTTGATGTCGGGCGTGCAAAGCGATTCACAGAACTCGACCTCGCGGCGGGCCTCCACCAGCGCGGCGTCCATGTCGGGCGCGCCGTACTGCTCGACAAAATGCCGG
>CAJXMI010000001.1 GCA_913056145.1 uncultured Spiribacter sp. | reverse complement strand
GGGCTCGGGCTCACGCAGGCGCTCGACATCCTCGATGGTGCGCCCAAGCCGATCCCGCAATACCCGCTTGGCGCCAGGCTCTCCCGCCAGCCAGTCGTTATAGGCCAGCTCAATACCCTCCTGGCCGTGGTCATCAATATTGGTAAAACCCAGCACATGGCCGGTGACCTCACCGGCCGGATAGAAACGCCGGTATTCCCGTCGCAGCGCAACACCAGGCAGGTCGGCCTCCATGACGGCGCGCGCCCTGTCCGGATTCACATGGCGGCGGATATAGACAAATTCGCGATCACGACGGGCCTCGAGCTCCTCGCGCA
The DNA here is from genome assembly GCA_913056145.1 of uncultured Spiribacter sp. Taxonomy (GTDB): domain Bacteria; phylum Pseudomonadota; class Gammaproteobacteria; order Nitrococcales; family Nitrococcaceae; genus Spiribacter. The sequence continues at coordinate 65,347 of CAJXMI010000001.1, read as the reverse complement.
AAACACCCGGATCAAGTCCCAGCTGGTCACCGAGCACCCGAATGGCCTCCGCCCCGCCTTTCTCGAGCAAGGCACCCGGATGCGCCCATACCGAGTCGACGGGCGCACTGATCGCGAGCGCCTCGCCATGTCGATCCAGAATGGGGCCTCGGTGCGCCGACAGGGTGTCCATGCGCAAATGACGCTGATCGCCCTGCCCCTGCAGAAATTCGCCCTCTTCAAGCTGCAGCGCGACGGCTTGAACAAGCAGGATGACCGGGAGCGAGAGCATCCCCGCCAGCACGAGCACGCGGCGCCAGGCCGACAGGGTCACCTTTTGGCCATCCCGTCCGGTCATTGGCCCGCCCCCGCCGCCTGTGACCGGATGACAATCATCCGGTCGGTATCGGGCATGCGCAGATCCAATGACTCGCGCGCAATACGCTCGACACGCGAGTGCGTGGCAAGGGCCCCCTGCTCAAGGCGCAGCCGGCTCCACTCGGTATTCAGTCGATCCCGCTCGTCCTGCAATGCCTCGAGCGTGACAAAGAGACTGCGGCTCTGATGCTTGACCTCCACAACGGCGATTGCGGAGACGACCACAAGCAGGCCCAGGGCGGCAATCAACAGCGGAAAGCGCGTCATGGCAGCCGCTCCGCAACCCGGAGCGTGGCACTGCGCGCCCGCGGATTGATCTTGAGCTCCGTCTCACCCGGGCGCTGTGCGCGCCCCACCCGACGCAGACGCGGCTGCTTCTCCGGTGGCACCACGCCGGCACCGGCGGGCAGCGCGCCCACCTGACTGTGGCGATTGATGAAGCGCTTCACCGCCCGGTCCTCCAGCGAGTGAAAGCTGATGACCACCAGACGCCCCCTCGGCCCAAGCAAATCGCAGACATCGGCGAGCAAGGCATCAAGCGCCTCGAGTTCCCCGTTCACCTGGAGCCGGATGGCCTGGAAGCTGCGCGTGGCCGGATGCCGCCCGGGCTCGCTGCGCGGTACCGCGGTCGCGATCAGCTGCGCCAGATCGGTAGTGGAGGCGGGCAGCTGCCCCGCGTCACGGGCAGTGGCAATCGTGCGGGCAATGCGCCGGGCAAAGCGCTCCTCGCCATAGTCACGCAGCACGCGGGTCAGGGTGCGCTCATCCACGCGAGCCAGCCACTCGGCCGCGGTTTCGCCGCCGGTGTTGTCCATGCGCATATCCAGTGGCCCCGGGCGTTGAAAACTGAAGCCGCGCTCCGCCGTGTCGAGCTGCGGGGACGACACCCCAAGATCCAGAAAAAGCCCCGTCACCTGACCTGCCAGACCCGCATCGCGCAGGCCATCGCCAAGGCTCGCAAAGCTTGCCTGGCGGATGTGACAGCGCGGGTCGGCGCCATGCTGCGCCCGGGCACGGGCAATGGCCTCGGGGTCCCGATCGAGCAGCCAGACGCAGGCAGTCTCGTCGAGCGCGGCCAGCAAGGCAGCCGCATGCCCTCCGCGCCCGTAGGTCCCATCCACCCAGACGCCTCCGGACACGGGATTCAGGCCGGCGATGGCCTCCTCCAGCATGACGGGCCGATGTTCGGGGATCTGACTCACGGCTTTGCCTCCTACAGAGACAGCGACTCGAGATCGCCAGGCAGATCATCGGAGTCGGCCGCCTCCGCCAGCCACTCGTCACGCCGCGCCGTCCACGCCGCCTCGCCCCAGAGCTCGAACTTGTTGCCCTGACCGATCAGGACCGTCCGCTTGTCGAGTCCGGCGAAGTCCCGCAGCGGCGGCGGCACAAGAATGCGCCCACTGCCATCGAGCTGGCATTCGGTGGCATGGCCGATCAGCAGGCGCTGCAGACGCCGCGCACTGCGATTGAGACTGGGCAGCCGCACCAGCTTCTGCTCGATGTGCTCCCACTCGGGCAGCGGATAGACCAGCAGGCAGGGATCGCGGTCGACGGTCACGACCAGATGCCCGTCACACAGCGCCCCGAGCCGCTCGCGATAGCGGCTGGGGAATGCCATGCGACCTTTGGCATCCAGATTGATGTGCGTGACGCCCCGGAACACCGGCGTTACCTCTGACTACCCTGAAAAACCATTTCTTGCCACTTTTCCCCACTCTTGGCCACACTCTAGACAGCCCATCACCATGCGTCAACCCGCGGTGACTGCAATTTTTTCCAACATGACAGAGACTTACGACGATCACCCGGAGTCGCGTCGCAACACAACCCAACCCCGAGAAAATCGGTTTTTAAAACATCGATTTAAGTGAAATTGCGAGAATTCGCATAAAGAAAGGGCGGGGAGCCGGCCTGTAAGCCGGGTTCTGTCAGAGACAGTCATTCATCTGGGGTACATGTCGCCATGCACCTCGAGCGACCTACCCGGGAGCCGCGCGGGCCACGCGTCTGCCCCCCTATTTGGTCTTGCTCCGGGTGGGGTTTACCCTGCCGTGCCTGTTGCCAGCCACGCGGTGCGCTCTTACCGCACCATTTCACCCTTGCCTGAGCCATCGGCTGACGGCCATCGGCGGTATCTTTTCTGCGGCACTTTCCGTCGGCTCACGCCGCCCAGGCGTTACCTGGCACCCTGCCCTATGGAGCCCGGACTTTCCTCCACACATCGTGCAGCGACTGTCCAGCCAACTCCCCGCGAATGCATTATACCACCCCGGCAGACCTCAACGCCCTGACAATGCCGCCGCCTCCTTATACAGCGCATTGGCGGACTCGCCCGTCAGACGCGCGGTCACCCTCGCCGCCGCCCGCGCACCAAGCCCCTCCGCTCGCAACAGGGCCAACAGATCGGCGGACGGCGGCAACGCCGGTGTCGAGGACGTGGTCGGGGCAGGGCCAACCAGGAGCACAAACTCCCCGCGCAGCCGGTTACTGTCCGCGGCCAGCGCATCGGCCAGCCCGCCCAGGGTGTCGAGGTAGGTTGACTCATGCCGCTTGGTGAGCTCGCGACAGATGGCGCCCTCACGCTCGGCACCCACAGTGGCGCAGAGATCCTGCAGCGTTGCCTGCATACGGCGGCCCGCCTCGAGCACAACGAGCGTGTGGTCGAGCCCCGCAAGGGCCTCGAGCCGCCGCCGGCGAGCACCCGAACGGGCGGGCAGGAAGCCTTCGAAGAAGAATCGGTCGGTAGGCAATCCGGCTACCGACAACGCCGCGGTAATGCTACTGGGGCCCGGCACGGCCAATACCTCGAACCCCGCCAGCCGCAGCCCACGCACCACCCGAAACCCCGGGTCGCTGATCAGGGGGGTCCCGGCATCACTCACCAGGGCCACATCGCCACCGCTTTCGAGCACGTCGCGAAGCCGCTCGATACGCGCAGTCTCGTTGTGCTCATGCAGACTCAGAAGCGGCCGCCGCACTCCCAGATTGTTCAAAAGACGCCCCGTATGCCGGGTATCCTCGGCCGCGACAAGGCTGGCCGCGGCCAGCACATCGCGTGCCCGTGCGCTCAGATCACCAAGATTGCCGATCGGCGTGGCCACAACATGCAATTGCCCCGGCTGGTTTGACACCCTTTACTCCCGAATTCGATACTTCCGACACCGTCGTGGAGTCTACCCGGCGGTTACCGGTACCGCGAGGAATGCCTTGGCATCGTTCCGCTCCACCATTGTTGTCGCCGTTGCTCTGGTTCTCGCCGGCTGCGCGGGTGTCGTGCCCCGCGGCGGTGTCGAGCTGAGCGAGTTCCGCTCGCCGTATATCGCCGATGCCGAGGCCGCACTCGCCCTGGGTGACCCGGCGAGTGCGCTGACTCTCCTGCGCATGGCGGCTGCCGAGGCCGGCCAACCCGCGGCAACCGGATTGCGCATGGAGGCCGCCCTGCTTGCCCTCGAGCTTGACGACCCGGCCAGCGCGCGGCGCGCCCTGTCCAGCCGTTATTCCGACGCCAACCCCAGCAACCGACTCCTTGGCAATCTGCTGCGTGTCAGGCTGGGCGACTTGTCCGGGCCAGCGGCGCGCACGGCACTCAGCGTGGATGTGGCCGCCCTGCCATCGCGGCTCGTCCCGTTTCACCTGAGGGCGCGGGCCCGCCTTGCAGAAACGGCCGGCGACCTGGACGCAGCCCTCGACCATCGAATCGCCATTGCCCGGACCGCGCCACCGGCATTCCTTGCCCGGCGCAACGAAGCGGCACTCTGGACAACCCTGAGCCGCATGCCGCTTCCTGCGCTGCGCGAGCGGGCGGCGGCCGCGGATACATCCGTGCAGGCCGGATGGCAGCGTCTGGCACTCCTGACCCGCGAGCGCGGGCTTATGCCGGATGGCGCTGCCCGCGCCTACAGCGAATGGCGGGACGCTCATCCGCGGCATCCGGCGAGCCAGCTACTCGGCACCCGTATTGCCGCCATGCAGCGGGCCGATCTGTCACCCCCGCGCAAAATCGCCGTCCTGCTCCCGGTCACCGGCGAGCTGGGAGCGGCGGGACGACGCATTCGTCAGGGCATCCTCGCCGCCCATCATGCAGCGGCCGACAACCGCCGGCGGCCGCAACTGCTGTTCATCGATACCGGCGAGCAAGGCCTTCCCGCGCCGGCCGCCTATCGCCGGGCGCAGGCCGAGCAGGCCGCCCATGTCATCGGCCCGCTCGACAAGCGCGCGCTGCGCGATCTGCTTGCCAGTACACAAATTGATATCCCGGTGCTGGCCCTGAACCGGCTCGATGACATGGAGGCTCCGCCCAACGTGCAGCAGTTTGGCCTGGCGCCAGAGGATGATGCCCGTGCAGCCGCTGCCCTGGCGCTGCAACTGGGTCATCGCCAGATGACGGCACTGGGCAGCGCCAATGACTGGGGGAGGCGCGTTGTCGCCGCCTTTACCGACGAGTTCGAGGCGGGCGGCGGACAGGTACTCGAGCGAGGCACCTATTCCGCTGATCAGCAGGACATGAGCGGACCCATCCGGCGCCTTTTCAATCTGGATCTGAGCGTGGCCCGGCATGAGCGCATCCGCTCGGCGTCGGGGCTTCGCCTGCGCTTCGAGGATCGACGCCGCGCCGACATGGAGGCCATCTTTCTGGCCGCCTTTGAGGCATCCGCCCGCCTGGCGGCGCCGCAAATCCGCTTCCAGCGCGGCATCGGACTGCCGGTACTGGCAACCACGCAGGCCTACCCGGAGACGGCCGACGACTCCGCCAGCCAGGACCTTGATGCACTCATGATCACCCGCATGCCATGGCTTTTTGGCATTGACAGCCGTGTTGACATCCAGAGGGCACGCGCTCAGCTCGAAGCCGCCGGCAGCCGCACACCGCGCCGGTTGCATGCGTTGGGCATCGACGCCTACCAGCTGCTCGGGCCCCTCTCGGTCCTTGAGCGTGAGCCCACCCTGCGCGCCATGGGCACGACCGGCGCTATCCGGGTGGATGCATCCGGGCGGGTGCATCGGCATCTGCTGCCCGCGCGCATCGGCCGCTCGGGGCCCGAGCGGCTGCGGCTGTCCGACACGGGCGGGGCACCCGAGTACCTGCCATGACGCATGCGCCCCACGACACCGGTCGTGCCGCCGAGGAGCGCGCGCATGCCTATCTGATCGAGCAGGGCCTGCGGCCGCTCACCCGAAACTTTCGCATCCGCCGGGGCGAGATCGATCTCATCATGGCTGACAATGACGAGGTGGTGTTCGTTGAGGTGCGGGCGCGCGAGCGCGGCCAGTTTGGCGATGGCATTGACAGCATCACCCGGAGCAAGCAGCGCCGGCTGGTAGCCGCAGCGGCCGCGTGGCTTCAGCGTCAGACGGCCGAGCCCGCCACCCGATTCGATGTGGTAGCGGTTACCCCCGATGGGTCCATGGAGTGGGTGCGGGATGCGTTCCGCGCCGATGACTGACAGCGCAACAACAGGAACCAACATGGAAGCAAGCGAGCGCATTGCCGAGCAATTTCACGACAGCATCAAAACGCATCAGGAGTCACTGGACCGCCTGCCGGCAGCGATTGAGCGCGCCGGATCGCTCATGGCCGACTGCCTGCAGCGCGAGGGCCGGATTCTGAGCTGCGGCAATGGCGGCTCCGCCGGCGATGCCCAGCACTTTTCCTCGGAGCTGCTCAATCGCTTCGAGATGGAGCGCCCGGGACTGCCTGCCATCGCGCTGACAACCGATAGCTCCACTCTTACCTCGATCGCCAATGACTATGACTTCCGCGAGGTGTTTGCGCGCCAGACGCGGGCACTGGCCCACCCGGGGGATGTGCTGCTGGCCATTAGCACAAGCGGTGGTAGCGAGAACGTCAACCGAGCCATCGAGGCAGCTCATGATCGCGGGGCGCATGTCGTGGCGCTAACGGGACGTGATGGCGGCGCGATGGCGGCCGGCCTGGCGGCCACCGATGTGGAAGTACGCGTGCCCGCCCGGGTAACGGCAAGGATCCAGGAGATACACCTGCTGGTGATCCACTGCCTGTGTGACTTGATCGATCGCCGGTTGTTCGGAGGCTGAGCGCCTACTTGACCACCCGAAGCCCGGGGCGGCCGGCATTGCCACCGTCGCCTCCGGAGCCGTCAGGCGGCTCGGTGTTATCACCGGATGGCGGGTCACCCGCCCCGTCCTCCGGAGAAAACACCATGCCGCGGCCATTTTCGCGCGCGAATATGGCAAGCACCTCGCTGATAGGTATCAACACCTGCATGGGTGTCCCGCCAAAGCGCGCCTCGAAGGCGACCGCCTCATTACCCAGCGACAGTCCGCGCGTGGCGGTGTACGAGATGTTGAGCACCAGCTGCCCGTCGTCGGCAAACTCGAGCGGCGCCGACACGCCCTCACCTTCGGCATTCACGAGCAGATGCGGGGTCAGGCCGTTATCCACGATCCACTCGTGCAGGCCGCGCAGCAGATAAGGCCGACTGGGTGTCATCCCGCCCGGGTCATCGCCTGTTCAGCGGCTGTCAGGCTGGCCTGAAACGGCGCCCGCTCAAAGAGCCGCTCGGCATAGGCCTGAACCGGCGCGGCCGCCTCTGGCAGCTCCACGCCGTAATGCCGGAGCCGCCACAGGAGCGGCGCGAGCGTGCAGTCCATCATCGTGATTTCTTCACTGAGGAAAAAGGGCACTCCGGCGTCAAAGACATCGGCACTGGCCGCCAGCCCCTCGGCAAGCTCACGCCGTATGGCGGGCTTGCCACGGGCATCCGGCCGCTCCAGATGCGCCAGCAACCGATACCAGTCACGCTCGATGCGTGAGATGACCAGCTTGGCCTTGGCCCGCGACACCGGATCCACCGGCATCAGTGGCGGATGCGGGAAGCGCTCATCAAGGTATTCACACACCACCCGAGGGTCGTACAAGGCGAGATCGCGATCAACCAGCGTAGGGGTCTCGGCATAGGGGTTGAGTTGGGCCAGATCCTCGGGCTGCGGCCCCTCGGGCGGCACCTCCACAATCTCGACGGCAATCCCCTTCTCGGCAAGCACCAGCCGCACGCGGTGGCTGTCAGCACTGGCCGGATCGCTGTAGAGCCCAATAGAGGTACGCTGGCTGAGCGCCACCGGCCCCTCGCTGATCTGCTCGGCCTGCCGGCTCAGTGGATGTCCCTCCAGTATTCGCGCTTCAGCAGATACGCAAGCGCGGTAAAGACCACGAGAAAGCCGATCACCCAGACACCGATCTCCTGGCGCTTGGCCCGCACCGGCTCGGCAACAAACGCCATGAAGTTGGTGATGTCGCGGGTGGCCTGGTGATACTCGGCCTCGGACAGGGTACCGGCCTGCGCCTCGGGCACCTGGATCCCGGCTACCAGCAGCTCGCCACCCTGCTCTTCGTAGGTGGGCTCGGGGACACCCTGCAGACGCCACAGCACATGCGGCATCGACGAGTTGGCAAGCAGCTGATTGTTCCAGCCGATGCTGGCATCCGGATCCCGGTAGAAGCTGTTCAGATAGGTGTAGACCCAGTCCGCGCCCCGCGAGCGGGCGGTGAGAGACAGATCCGGCGGCTCGGCACCAAACCAGTCGGCGGCATCCGCACCGCGCATGGCCACATTCATCATGTCGCCCTGCTGGTAGCTGCCGTAGATCAGGGTTTCCTCGATGGTCTCCATCGACACGCCCAGCCCCTCGGGCAGGGCATTCCAGCGCATGTACTCGGCCGAGTGGCAGCCCATGCAGTTATTGGCAAAGAGCTTGGCACCGCGTTGCAGCGAGGCCGTGTCCGACACATCGACCTGGGCATCCATGAGATCGCCACCGCCACCGGCTGCAAACGCCCCCCCCGAGAACAGGCCAAGCAGAACACAGAGTGCAATCTTTTTCATCAGTCGGTCACCCTCTCCGGTACGGGCCTGGTCCGTTCAAACCCAAACGCGGTGTAGGCGAACAGGAAGATGAAGAACCCGAAGTACACCGCGGTCCAGATCTGCGCCCACAGAGTGACCGAGAGCCCCAGGTACAGATCAGACGGTGCCTGCAGCCCAAGATAGCTCAGGATGACAAACGCCACCGCGAACAGCCCGAGGTTGATCTTGTGCCCCAGTCCGCGATAGCGGATCGAGCGCACCTTGCCACGATCGATCCAGGGCAGCAGGAACAGCAGGAAGATGGCGAGGCCCATTGCCAGCACGCCGCCAAACTTGTCAGGGATGGCGCGCAGGATCGAGTAAAACGCCGTGAAGTACCACACCGGCGCGATATGCGCAGGAGTCTGCAGCGGGTTTGCCGGCTCGAAATTGGGTGGCTCCAGGAAGTATCCGCCCATCTCGGGGGCAAAGAACACCACGGCGGCAAAGAAGATCAGGAAGACCCCAAGGCCGAAGGTGTCCTTGACGGTGTAGTAGGGGTGGAACGGGATTCCGTCCTTGGGCTTGCCGTCGGAGCCCTTGTGTTCCTTGATGTTGACGCCATCCGGGTTGTTGGAGCCCACCTCGTGCAGCGCCAGGATATGGAACACCACCAGGCCGACCAGCGCCAGCGGCAGCGCCACCACATGCAGGGCAAAGAAGCGGTTGAGCGTGACCCCGGAGATATTGAAATCGCCGCGAATCCAGAGCGCCAGCTGCTCACCCACCCCGGGGATGGCCCCGAACAGCGAGATGATGACCTGCGCACCCCAGAACGACATCTGCCCCCAGGGCAGCAAATAGCCCATGAAGGCCTCGCCCATGAGCACCAGGTAGATGATCATCCCGAAGATCCAGATCAGCTCGCGCGGCTTTTGATACGAGCCGTAGAGCAGCGCCCGGAACATGTGCAGATAGACCACGACGAAGAACGCCGAGGCACCGGTGGAGTGCATGTAGCGGATAAGCCAGCCCCACTCGACGTCGCGCATGATGTATTCGACGGAGGCGAAGGCACCGGCTGCCGAGGGGTTGTAGTTCATGGTGAGCCAGATGCCGGTGAGCAGCTGGTTGACCAGTACGAACAACGCCAACGAGCCGAAGTAGTACCAGAAGTTGAAGTTCTTGGGCGCGTAGTACTCGCCGATGTGCTCGTTCCACATCTTGGTGAGCGGGAAGCGCGCATCGACCCAGCCGAGCAGACCGCCCTGGGCCTTGGTGGTTGCATCACTCATCAGGCTGCCTCCTGGTCTTCGCCGACGACCACTACACCATCATCAGCGAGACGGTGAGGCGGTATCTGCAGATTAGTGGGTGCGGGCACGCCTCGGTAGACGCGCCCGGCCATGTCAAACCGCGACCCGTGGCAGGGGCAGAAGAAACCGCCCTGCCAGTCGGCATCAAGCGAGCCCGGCCTTGGCATGAACGAGGGAATGCACCCCAGGTGGGTACAGATGGGCACCACCACCAGAAGCGACGGATCGATGGAGCGATGCAGGTTCTGCGCATAAGCGGGCTGCTGGCTGGCCACGGCCGACTCGGGATCGGCCAGGCGGTCGTTCACTGACGCCAGCGCCTCGATGGCGGCCTCGGAACGGCGCACGACCCAGACCGGTTGCCCCCGCCAGGTAATGTTGACGCGCTGCCCGGGCTCGAGTGTGCTGGTGTCGACTTCCACCGGCGCACCCGCAGCACGGGTCGTTGCACTGGGCTTCCAGTACGCAAGAAAGGGTACTGCGACATAGGCAGCACCCACTCCACCAACCACGGAGACCGCACCGGTCAGAAAACGACGGCGGCTCTTGCTGGCACCTTCCTGGGACATTGACTTTCCCCTGCATGGGTAACGGACCCGGGTTCGCGGGCCGCCCATGCTGACCCTGAACCAACGCTTCTGGCGCCGTGTTTTTCACGGCCATTCTTCGCGCGCTAGAATCCCTCAACCCGCCGTTCCAGTCAAGGTTGCAGGCCGCTGGCAAGGGCGAGCCACCGGGGCATAACTTGCTTTCAATCAAGCCGGATTGGGATCGTCGACAAAGCGGTGCTCGATCCCGAACCGGCTGGCCAGGTGCTCGCCCAGGGCCTGCACCCCGCCGCGCTCGGTGGCGTGATGCCCCGCCGCCAGGTAATGCAGCCCTGATTCACGGGCGACATGCGTGGTCGGCTCCGAGATCTCGCCGCTCAGATACGCATCAACACCCAAATCGGCAGCGGTGGTGATAAACCCTTGCGCGCCACCGCTGCACCAGGCAATGCGGCGCACCGTTTCCGGTCCCGACCCGACCACGAGCGGTGTCCGCCCCAGCCCCGCGGCAAGGCGTCCAGCCAGGGCCTCAACGGGCTCAGGCGCCGCCAGCTCACCCTGCCACAGCAGGCCCGGCGTTCCACCGACCGCGACTGGCGCCGCCGGCGTCGCCCCCAGCAAACGGCCGAGACAGGCGTTATTGCCCAGAACCGGATGCACATCGAGCGGCAGGTGATAGGCGAACAGGCTGACATCGTGCTCCAGCAAAAAGCGGATGCGCCGGGCCTTCATGCCCGTAATGACCGCCGGCTCCCCTTTCCAGAAGTAGCCATGATGAACCAGCACCGCATCGGCACCCGCCTCGATGGCTGCATCGAGAAAGCGCTGCGATGCGGTGACCCCGCTCACCAGACGGCATATGTCGGGCCGCCCCTCCACCTGCAGGCCATTGGGGCAGTAGTCGCTGAGGCTGGCCACCCCGAGTTGCTCGTCGAGGTAATCAACCAGTGTGGATCGGTGTACCATCGGGCCTCCGGGCATAAAACAATCAATAGTGGGCCACTATAAGATATGAAGATGCGCCGCTTCATGCGCTTTGTGCTGAGCTACGTACTGGTCGGGCTGTTTGTGGCCGTGGCGGTCATCTGGCTCGCCCCTGACCTCCTCGAGCGTGAGCGGCCGGTGGTACGGGTCGATCAAGCGGCTGCGGGTGATACCGCAAGCGCCCGCCCTCGCCTTTCCTATGCCGATGCCGTTGCCGCGGTGATGCCCGCCGTGGTCAACATCTACACCAGCACGGCCACCGCCGATCCCCGCAATGCCCTGCTCGACGATCCGCTGTTCGATCAGCTCTTTGATGCGCCCCCTGCCACCCCCGAGGGAGATTTCGAGACCTCGCTCGGGTCCGGCGTCATTGCCAGCGACGCGGGGCATGTGCTCACCAGCTATCACGTCATCGAAGGGGCCCGCCAGATCCAGGTATTGCTGGCCGACGGCCGCACCGCGCCCGCCTCAATCGTCGGGACCGACCCCGAGTCCGATCTGGCCGTCCTGCAGATCGGCCTGCCCGAGCTGCCCTGGGTCACGCTGGCCGACTCGGAGCGTAACCGCGTTGGCGATGTGGTGCTGGCCATCGGCAATCCGTTTGGCGTGGGCCAGACGGTCACCCAGGGTATCGTGAGTGCCCTCGGTCGAAGCGAACTGGGGCTGGCCACCTTCGAGAACTTCATCCAGACCGATGCCGCCATCAACCCGGGCAACTCCGGCGGGGCTCTCGTCAATGCGAGCGGCGAGGTCATCGGCATCAATACTGCCGTGTTCAGCCAGTCGGGGGCATCAACCGGGATTGGCTTCGCGGTGCCAGCCGATCTGGCGCGCGCCGTGCTCACCGATATCATCGAGCATGGTCGGGTCATTCGGGGCTGGATCGGTGTGCGTATTCAGTCGGCCAGCGGCCCTGCGGGCGTCGAGGTGGTCGGCGTGCTGCCGGGCGGGCCCGCCGATCAGGCCGGGCTGCAGACCAACGATGTGATCACGCATCTTGATGCACGGCCGGTCAGCAGTGTGCGCGCCCTTCTCAACCGGATCAGTGATCGACGCCCCGGCGACGGGCTCGGTCTTCAGGGCCGCCGCGGCCAGTCCATCGAGCGCTGGCAGCTGACCGTGGCGGAGCGTCCGGCCAATCTGGGCCAGCCGGCACCCCAAAGCCCGCCGGGCCGGTGATCAATCGGCCTCGATCCGATAAGCCGCTGAGCGGGCGTGCGCCGTGAGGCCCTCGGCCCGGGCCAGCCGCACCGCCGTCTCACCCAGGCTACGCGCGCCACTCGGAGTGCAGTACACAATGCTGGTGGACTTGCAAAAGTCGTAGACGCCCAGGGGCGAGGCAAAGCGTGCCGTCCGCGAAGTGGGCAGCACATGACTGGGCCCGGCACAGTAATCGCCCAATGCCTCAGCGGTGTAGCGGCCCAGAAAAATGGCACCGGCATGATCGATGGCCTCGGCCAGGCGCTCGGGCTCGACCACCGAGAGCTCCAGATGCTCAGGGGCAATCCGGTTGGCCACATCGGCGGCTTCATTGAGATCGCGCACGCAGATCAGCGCGCCGCGGCGTGCCAGGGCGGCGCGAATGATCTCCGAGCGCTCCATGTCAGGTAACAGGCGCTCCATCGCCGCCTGGACGTCGTCGAGGTAGCGCGCCTCGGGGCACACCAGCAGCGCCCGGGCGTCCTCGTCATGCTCGGCCTGCGAAAACAAATCCATGGCAACCCACTCGGGATCCGTCTGGCCATCACAGATGATCAGAATCTCGGAGGGGCCGGCCACCATGTCGATCCCCACATGCCCGTAGACGCGGCGTTTGGCCTCCGCCACATAGGCATTGCCAGGCCCCACGATCTTGTCGACGGCCGGCACGGTGTCGGTGCCGAAGGCGAGCGCTGCCACGGCCTGGGCGCCCCCTACGAGGAACAAGCGGTCGACGCCCGCGACCGCCGCGGCGGCCAGCACCATGGGCAGGACCTCTCCGCCCGGCGCCGGTGCCACCATGATGATCTCGGCAACGCCGGCCACCCGTGCCGGGATGGCGTTCATGAGCACCGATGAGGGATAGGCCGCCTTGCCACCGGGTACATACACGCCCACGCGCTCCAGCGGCCGGATGCGCTGGCCAAGGCGCGTGCCGTCGGCCTCGGTGGACTCCCAGCTCGATGGACGCTGATGCTCATGATAGGCGCGAATGCGCTCCGCCGCGGTCTCGAGTGCGGCCCGATCGGCCGCGGGCAGCGCATCGAGCGCCGCCTGCCAGCGTGCCGGCGGCACTTCGAGCTCACGCGCATGGCTTACCGTATGCCCGTCAAGCACCTGCGTGTAGTCGACGAGCGCGGCATCGCCCTCGGCGCGCACGCGGGCCAGGATGTCGGCCACTGCCGACTCCACGCCATGGGTCGCACCGTCATCCCAATCCGTCAGGGCATTGAGCCGTGCCTCAAAGTCGGGCTGCGTGGTACTGAGTCGCTCGATATCCAGCATGGTTCACCTGTCTGGCTGCTGCGCCACCACCGAGGAGATGCGGGCCAGCAGCGGTTTGATTTCGCGATGCTTCAATTTCATCGACGCCTTGTTGACCACCAGCCGCGAGCTGATATCCGCAATGGACTCGAGCGGGGCCAGGCCATTGGCGCGCAGCGTGTTGCCGGTGTCGACCAGATCAACGATGGCGTCGGCCAGGCCGACCAGCGGCGCCAACTCCATGGAGCCGTAGAGCTTGATGAGATCAACCTGCCGGCCCTGTGCCGCGAAGTGGCGGCGCGTCACATTGACAAACTTGGTGGCCACCCGAATCCGCCGGCCATCCAGCGGTACATCCGGGTGCCCGGCCACCATGAGCCGGCAGCGCGCAATGCCCAGGTCGATCGGTTCATACAGCCCGTGCCCGCCCTGCTCGAGCAGGACGTCCTTGCCGGCAACGCCCAGATCGGCGCCTCCATGCGCCACATACGTGGGCACATCGGTGGCCCGCACAATAATCAGACGGATGTCGGGATGACTGGTGGGCAGCACCAGATTGCGGCTCTTGCCAGGATCCTCGAGGGGCTCGATACCCAAGGGCGCCAGCAGCGGCAGCGTCTGCTCGAGGATGCGACCCTTGGAGAGCGCGATAGTCAGCGCATCAGGCATGGGCGCGCGCGACCTCCCCGGGCATTCGGCGGATATCGGCTCCGAGTTGCGCCAGTTTCTCTTCGATGCACTCATAGCCACGGTCGATATGGTAAATCCGATCGACCTGGGTCTCACCCTGGCTGACCAGCCCGGCCAGCACCAGGCTGGCCGATGCGCGCAGGTCGGTCGCCATTACCGGGGCGCCTGTCAGGTGATCAACACCGTTGCTGATCGCGGTATGGCCCTCGAGGCGCACATCGGCGCCCATCCGCTGAATCTCGAGGACGTGCATGAAGCGGTTTTCGAATACGGTCTCGGTGACCATGCCGACGCCTTCGGCAACGGCGTTGAGGGCACACATCTGCGCCTGCATATCGGTGGGGAATGCCGGATAGGGCGCGGTGCGAACGCGCACCGCCCGGGGCCGCTGCCCTGCCATGTCAAGGCCAATCCAGTCATCGCCCGTGTCGATCTGCGCCCCGGCCTCGCGCAGCTTGTCAATCACTGCATCCAGCAGCCAGGGTGCCGTGTTCTTGAGCCGAACGCGGCCACCGGTCATGGCCGCCGCCACCAGGAAGGTGCCGGTCTCGATCCTGTCGGGCAACACGCTGTACTCGGTACCCTCAAGGCGCTCGACTCCCTCAATGGTAATGGTATCGCTGCCCGCGCCGCTCACCCGCGCACCCATCGCGTTGAGAAAGTTGGCCAGGTCCACAACCTCAGGCTCGCGCGCGGCGTTCTCGATGACGGTTGTGCCCTCGGCAAGGACACCGGCCATCATCAGATTCTCGGTGCCGGTGACCGTTACCAGATCCATGACCAGACGGGTGCCGCGCAAGCGCTCACAGCGCGCCCGGATGTAGCCGCCCTCGACGCTGATATCGGCCCCCAGCGCCCGCAGCCCGTCGACATGCAGGTTGACCGGCCGGGTACCGATCGCGCAGCCGCCTGGCAGCGAGACATCGGCCTGCCCGTAACGGGCCAGGAGTGGCCCGAGGACAAGAATGGAGGCCCGCATGGTCTTCACCAGCTCGTACGGGGCATGGTGGTTAGTGATGGGCCCGGGGTCGATTTCGACCCGCATCCGCTCATCAACCGTCAGACGCACCCCCATGCGGCCCAGCAACTCCATCGTGGTGGTGATGTCGTGCAGATCGGGGATATTGCCGATCACGGATGGCCCGTCGGCAAGCAATGTTGCCGCCATGATGGGCAGAGCCGCGTTCTTGGCGCCCGAGATACGGATCTCGCCGGCGAGGCGCTGCCCCCCGCGGATCAACAGTCGCTCCATGCTGTCAGTCCCGCTCGGCGGCGGCCTGCGCCGGCGTAAGGGTGCGCATTGAAATGGCGTGCAGGACGTCACTGTCGATGTGCGCGCGCAGCAGGTCGTAGACCAGGCGGTGGCGGCGCAACAGCGGCAAATCCTCGAAGTCGGGCGAGACAATGCGCGCCTGAAAATGCCGGCCGTCTCCGACCACCTCGACATCGGCATCCCTCAGTCCTGCCTGCAGCAGGCCTCGAATGGCCTCCGGTTCCATCATTGCTCTGTCATCCCCGATTCGTTGTCGTTCATCCCCAACAGTCTATCAACCCCGCTGATGCGCGCGAGCCGTACAAGCCGTTCCGGGGGCTCGATCACCCGCAGCCGGCCTCCGGCGGCGGCTTGGCGGACCCGCCACTCCACCAGCAGGCCAAGGCCGGCGCTGTCCACCGCCTCAAGGCCCGCGAGGTCCACCGCCACCTCGCTGGCGGATGGGGTTGGCAGTGCCTTGAGCAGGGCGGGAACGGCGGCTGCCTGAAGATCGCCCGCCATCCGGAATACCGCTCCGTCCTGCTTTGCGAGCGTGGCCAGACTCATGCGTGATCCCCGCGCGGACGTGGCGCCACCTCAGTCACTGCCGCCACCCCCGCTCTGCTCGTAGAGGAACTGCCCCACGATATCTTCCAGGACCAGCGCCGACTGGGTCAGCATGAACTCATCCCCCTGCCCCAGTGCATCAGGCATCCCGCCGGGCTCGAGCGACACATACTGCTCGCCGAGCAGTCCGGAGGTGCGGATGCTGGCGGCCGTGTCACTGGGCAGGTCGTCATAGGCGGCATCGATGGTCACCTCGACACGCGCCTCGAGGCGCTGCTGGTCCAGCCTGATGGCGCTCACGCGGCCAATCTGCACGCCGCTCAGGCGCACCGGCGCGCGCTCTCGCAATCCGCCCACATTCTGGAAATACCCCACCACGGTGTAGCCCTCGGTGCGCTGAAAGGCGGTGATGTTACTGACCTGCATGGCCAGCACGAACAGCGCCGCCAGCCCTGCCGCTACAAAGGCCCCGACGGCCATCTCGATACTGCGCGGGTTGTTCACGAGGCGCTTCCTCCGTCAGTCAAACATGAGTGCCGTCAGCACGAAATCGAGCCCCAGCACCACGAGCGAGGTCATCACGACCGTCCGCGTCGTGGCCCGACTCACCCCGTGCGATGTCGGCATGCAGTCATAGCCATTGAACACCGCGATCCAGCCGGCCACCAGGCCGAACAGAACGCTCTTGATCATCCCGTTCAGGATATCGTCCGCAAAACTGACCTGGGCCTGCATCTGCGACCAGAACGAGCCACCGTCGATGCCAAGCATCGCGGTCCCCACCAGATAGGCGCCCAGGATGCCCAGCAGCGTAAAAATCGCCGCAAGCAGGGGCAGCGAGAGCAGCGCGGCAAGGAGGCGCGGCGCGATGACCCGCCGCTCCGGGTCGACCGCCATCATCTCCATGCCGGCCAGCTGTTCGGTGGCTTTCATGAGCCCGATTTCGGCGGTCAGCGAAGAGCCGGCACGGCCTGCAAATAGCAGCGCGGTCACCACGGGGCCCAGCTCGCGCGTGAGGGACAACGCCACCAGGACCCCGAGCGACTGCTCGGCACCAAAGTCGACCAGGGTGTAGTAGCCCTGCAGCGCCAGCACCATCCCCACGAACACCCCCGAGACCATGATGATCACGAGCGTGAGCACGCCCACGGCATGCATCTGCTGTACCAGCAGCGAAGGGCGGCGGGCCAATTCATCGAGCCCCCCGGCCACACGCACGAGGAACTGCACCGAGCGCCCCAGCGTGGCAAGCGACGCCAGCGTGCTCGCGCCGAGTGTCTGCAGCCAGGCGGTCACGGCTTTGGACCCGCGCGCAGGTCGTCGGCCATGGCCGCCGCCGGATAGTGGAATGGGACCGGGCCATCCGGCAGCGCGTTGAGAAACTGCCGGACCCAGTCCGAATCACTGGCACGCAGCTCGGCCGGCGTGCCGGCGGCGATCACCCGCCCCCCCGAGATAACATAGGCCCGATCGGCAATGCTGAGTGCCTCGTCCACATCGTGCGACACCACAACGCTGGTCAGACCGAGTGCGTCATTGAGCTGGCGAATCAACTGCATCAACGCCCCCATCGAAATGGGGTCCTGTCCGGCAAAGGGCTCGTCATAGAGGATGATTTCCGGGTCGAGCGCAAGCGCCCGCGCCAGTGACACGCGCCGTGCCATGCCGCCCGACAATTCCGCCGGATACAGATCCCGCGCACCGCGCAGCCCCACCGCCTCGAGCTTCATGAGCACCACATGGCGAATGATGGCCTCCGGCAGCTCGGTATGTTCGCGCAGCGGAAAGGCGACATTTTCATAGCAGGTGAGATCGGTGAACAACGCCCCGCTCTGGAAGAGCACACCCATGCGCCGCCGCAACCGGTACAGGGCCCTGCGCGACAATGACCCCACGGGCTCACCGGCCACGTCGACCTGCCCACCCGCGGCCCGCAGCTGACCGCCGATCAGTCGCAGCAACGTGGTCTTGCCGGTACCACTCGGCCCCATGATGGCCACGACCTCGCCGCGGCGCACGCTAACGTCGACGCCGTCAAAGAGCCGTCGTCCGCCGCGGGCAAAGACCAGGTTGCGGATGTCGATCACGACATCCTCGCTATCAATGGGGCTGAGATCGGCCATGAACTGAGCAGTGCCGCCGTATCCTTGAAAGGGTGCGCTGGAGTATCGATCAAGGCATGGGACGGGTCAAATGGGGTATGGTGCAGCACGGCACTGCTGACCGGTGGATGATCACCATGAACACCCTGCTGCTCGTCGCGGCTCTGGTAGCCGGGTTTACCGCCCTTGCCTGGAGCGCGGATCGCTTCGTGGCCGGCGCATCGGCGACGGCCACCCACTTCGGGCTCCCGACATTGCTGGTGGGGCTTACCGTCATTGGCATCGGCACATCGCTGCCCGAAATGCTCGTATCGGGCATCGCGGCGCTCGAAGGCACCCCCGAGATCGCGCTGGGCAACGCGCTGGGATCCAACATCGCCAATGTGGGGCTCATCCTGGGGCTTACGGCAATGGTCACCCCGGTTTTCATGGATCCGCAGCTGCTGCGCCGGGAGTTCCCCGTGCTGATGCTGGTGGTGGTTGGCACCGGACTGCTGCTGGCCGACGCCGCACTGTCGCGCGCCGATGGGCTGCTGTTGCTGGGTGGGATGGTGGCCGTGCTGGCCTGGATGGCCCGCGAGGCCCGACGCGGCGATGCGCATGCGAGGACCCTCACGCAAGAAATCGATGAATCGCTCCCGTCGCCCATGCCCATCAGCCGCGCGATCGTGGCGCTGATCGTGGGACTGGCCGTGCTGCTCGGCAGCTCGCACCTGCTGGTCTGGAGCGCGACCGAGATCGCGCGCCTGCTTGGCGTAAGCGAGCTGGTCATCGGCCTCAGCATCGTCGCCGTTGGCACCAGTCTGCCCGAGCTGGCGGCAGCGACTGCCAGTGTCCGGCGGGGTGACCATGGGCTTGTTATCGGCAATATCATCGGGTCGAATCTCTTCAACCTGCTGGCGGTGCTGGGGATCGCGGCTGTGCTGGCTCCGTTCACGGCCAACGGGCCCGACCTGATCCGCGACTATGCGGTCATGACGGCCTTTATGCTGGCCCTGATCGGCGCCGGCTTCGTGGTGGGCCGCCGCGGGCGCTGCGGACGCCTGAGCGCGGCCCTGCTACTGGCGGGATACGGCAGCTATCAGATAATGCTGTTCTGGACCGGACACTGACCTGGGAGTGACGGACGACCATCATGACCACTGACGACGACTTCTGCCAACTGGGCCGGGCGGTCCTCGAGACCGAGGCGGATGCAATCCGTGGCCTGCTGCCGCGCATCAATGCCGATTTCGCGGCCGCCTGCCGGATCATTCTTGGCGCCACCGGCCGGGTGGTTGTAACCGGCATGGGCAAATCCGGGCATGTCGGGAGCAAACTGGCGGCCACCCTGGCCAGCACGGGCACGCCCGCCTTTTTTGTCCATCCGGGCGAGGCAAGCCATGGCGATCTGGGCATGATTACCGATGAGGATGCGGTAATCGCCTTGTCCAATTCGGGCGAGACCGATGAAATCAATCAGCTGCTACCGCTCATCAAGCGTCGGGGACTGGCGCTGATCGCCATTACCGGCAACCCGCGATCCACACTGGCGCGCAGCGCCAGTATCAATCTCGACGTCACCGTGGATCGGGAGGCCTGCCCGCTGGGCCTCGCCCCCACGGCCAGCACCACCGCCAGCCTGGCCATGGGTGATGCACTCGCGATCGCCCTGCTTGAGGCGCGTGGCTTTACGGCCGAGGATTTCGCCCGCTCCCACCCGGGTGGACGCCTTGGCCGGCGCCTGCTCCTGCATATTGCCGATCTCATGCACACCGGCGACACCGTGCCCCGGGTGGGGCCCGATACCCCCCTGGCCGAGGCGCTGCTCGAGATGACCCGCAAGGGCCTTGGCATGACGGCCATCGTGGATGACGCAGGGCAGGTCATTGGCATCTTTACCGATGGCGACCTGCGCCGGGCGCTCGACGCGGCGGTTGACCTTCGCGCCACGCCGGTGCGCCGGGTCATGACCCCCGCCCCGCGCGCGATCAACGAGCAACAGCTTGCGGCCGAGGCCGTCGCCTTGATGGACCGCCACAGCATCAATGCCCTGCTCGTCACCGACACCGAGGGCCGTCTGCGAGGCGCGCTGAATATGCATGATCTGCTACGGGCCGGGGTGCTCTAGTGCCGGACGCTCGACGCTGGTTGCTTGCCCTTGGCCTTGCCCTGGTGGTTGCGGGCTTGCTGATGGGCCGCAGTGGCAATGAAGAGCAACAGCCACCCATCGCCAGAACCCAGGGCCCGGAGCTTGGCGCCCATGCCCGTCAGGTGACCCTGGTCACGACCGCAGCCGACGGCCGCCGGAGCTGGCAGCTCGAGGCCGACACGGCGCTGTACTACGAGACAATGGACGCCTGGCTGCTGACCGCACCACGCTGGCAGATCGATACCTCCTCCGGGCCGCCGTGGAACGGCCGGGCCGAGCGCGGGCGGGTATGGGCCGACACCACCCGCGCCGACCTGACCGGCAATGTTGTCATGGAGCGCGAGACAGCAGCAGGGCGCACCCGCCTTGTCACCGCATCGCTGCAGATGCGGCTGCCCGAGCACTTTGCCCGGACCGACGACCCCGTTACGCTGACCGGGCCCGACTATCGGGTCGAATCGATTGGCGCGAGGGCCTGGCTCCGCGAGGAAAGGATTGAACTGCTCAACCAAGTAAGAGGCCGGTATGCGCTTGACGACTCCTAAGACATGGCTGCTGTCGTTGCTGCTTCTCCCGGGCATGGCCTGGGCCCAGACTGACGGCCCCATCGCACTCAGCGCCGACAGTGCCGAGGTGAACGAGGCCGAGGGCGTCAGCCTCTATCGCGGCAATGTGGTGCTCACGCGGGGGGACATGCGCATCACCGGCGATCTCATGCGGGTCTTCACCGACACCGAGCGTCAACTACAGCGCATTGAGGTCGAGGGCACACCGGCCACCTGGCAACAGACGCTGCCCGAGGCAGATCCGCGCCAGGCCGAGGCGCCGCGGATGGATTATTACGCGAGCGGCCCGGAGCGCGTGATTCTGCGCGAAGGGGGACGTCTGTGGCAGGGCGATAATACGGTCAGCGGGACCACCATCACCCACTACCCCGCCGAGGCGCGCACGGTGGCCGAGGGCGAGGGTGGCGATGACGGGCGGGTGAGTGCCACCGTCTATCCCGAGGGTGAAGGCGCGCAGTGAGCACCAGCGAGCTTCGGGCCACGGGCCTGCGCAAGCGCTATCGCGGCCGCGCCGTGGTGGACGATGTCTCGGTTTCGCTCGCCAGTGGCGAAATCGTTGGCCTGCTCGGACCCAACGGGGCCGGCAAAACCACCACGTTCTACATTATCGTGGGGCTGATCGCCCCGGATGCGGGCCGCATCCAGCTGGATGGCCACGACATCACGCGCGAGCCGATGCATGTTCGCGCCCGCCGCGGGATCGGCTATCTACCGCAGGAGGCGTCGGTGTTTCGGCGTCTGTCCGTGATCGACAACCTGCTCGCCGTGCTCGAAACCCGCGCTGACCTGGACCCCGACGAGCAGCACTCGCAGGCGCTGGCGCTGCTGGATGAGTTTGGCATCATGCATTTGCGTAACCAGCCCGGGGTCAGCCTCTCCGGTGGCGAGCGACGGCGTGTCGAGATCGCCCGCGCACTGGCCGCCGAGCCCCGCTTTATCCTGCTGGACGAGCCCTTTGCCGGTGTTGACCCCATTTCGGTTGCCGATATCAAGGCCATCGTCCGCCATCTGGCCGCCCGCCGGATTGGCGTTCTCATTACCGATCACAACGTCCGCGAGACACTGGGACTGGTGGATCGCGCCAGCATCCTGAACAGCGGCCAGGTGATTGCCGAAGGCGGCGCCGAGGCCATCCTCGACAATGCCCAGGTGCGATCCGTCTATCTGGGCGATGACTTCCGCCTCTAGCCGCTAAAGCGTTACTCTGAGCGGGTAACAAACGATACGGACGCCGATGAAGCAGACCCTCCAGCTCAAGCTTGGCCAGCAACTCGCGATGACCCCGCAACTGCAGCAGGCAATCCGGCTGCTGCAGCTTCCGGCCGCGGAACTGACGCTCGAGATTCGCGAGGCGCTCGAATCCAACCTCATGCTCGAGGCCGAGGATGACACCGACCTGGCCGATGACCCGCTGGGCGATCAGGCGGAGGGCGCCACGTCCGATGCCAGCGCCGACGGCATGGCGGCCCGCGATCCGTCCGAGGCCACCCTGGGCAGCGATGCGCCCGATGCAAGCCATCTGGGCGAGTCCATCCCCGGAGACGAGCGCTGGGAGGATGTTGCTGCCGGCACCGCCAGCCTCAGCGCGCCCGGGGGGGAGCGCAGCATCGATCCATTTGAAAACCGGGCCGGGGCCGAAGCCACTCTGCAGGAGCACCTCCTCTGGCAGGTGGAGCTCAGCGCACTCAGCGAGCGTGACCAGCGCATCGCCGAGGTGCTGATTGATGCGATCGGCGACAATGGCCGGCTGTCCGAGCCGCCGGCGAGCCTGCTCACCGCCCTGCCCGCCGACCTCGAGGCCGAGTCCGACGATCTGCGTGCGGTGCTTGCGTTCATACAACATCTCGACCCGATAGGTGTGGGTGCGATCGACGCCCGTGAGGCGCTTGCCATTCAGATCGCCGCACTCGCCCCCGACACCCCGCATCGCGACCTCGCCAGCACCCTGATCGAGGGCCACCTGGAGCAGCTGGGCCAGGGCGACCATGCCCGGCTGCGCCGGCAACTGGGTGTCGGGCAGAGCGCGTTGGAGGGGGCCCTGCACCTCATCCAGTCACTCGATCCCCATCCGGGATCGGCATTTGGTGCGACGCGCACCGAGTACATCATCCCCGACTGCAGCGTAAGGCGGATGAACGGGCACTGGAGCGTGGAAATCAATCCCGATGCCCTGCCCCGGCTGCGGGTCAACGATTACTATGCCGGACTCATTCGCCGGGGCGACAGCAGCGCCGACAACAGCCTGATGCGCCAGCACCTGCAGGAGGCGCGCTGGCTGATCAAGAGTCTGCGCTCGCGCAGCGAGACGCTGCAGAAGGTGGCCGAGTGCATCGTAGAGCGCCAACAGGCGTTTCTGGAGCATGGCGAGGAAGCCATGCAACCGCTGGTGCTCCGCGAGGTTGCGGAAGCCATCGACATGCACGAGTCCACGGTGTCGCGAATCACCAGCCACAAATACATGCACACCCCCCAGGGCACGCACGAGTTCAAGTACTTCTTCTCGAGCCATGTCCAGACAGTCGACGGCGGCGAGTGCTCGGCAACGGCCATTCGGGCCCGCATCCGCCGTCTGGTGGCCGCCGAGGACCCGGCGCGCCCGCTCAGCGATGCCCGGCTGGCCGATGCGCTGCGCGAAGAGGGGATTAATGTGGCCCGGCGCACCGTGGCCAAGTATCGTGAGGTGATGGGAATCGCCTCTTCCACAGACCGTAAACGGCTTGCCTGAACGCCAACAAGGAGCAGACATGAAGATTGATATCACCGGCCATCACGTCGATGTCACCGACGCACTGCGCGACTATGTCGATGAGAAGTTCCAGCGGCTGGAGCGCCACTTCGATAATGTTGTCGACGTCCACGTTATCCTCACCGTCGAGAAAAAGGAGCGCCGGGCCGAGGCCACGCTCGCCGTCAGTGGTGCCCGGCTGTTTGCCGAGGCCATCGAGGACGAAATGTACGCGGCCATCGACCGTTTGATTGACCGGCTCGACCGACAGATCGTCAAGCACAAGGAAAAGCGCAGCGATCATCACCAGGCCGAGGGGCGGGTTGGCCCCACCCTGGAGCCCTAATCGACATGGAGGTGGGCAACCTGCTCAGCCTGGAGCAAACGCGCTGCGGCACCCGCGTGACCAGCAAGAAACGTGCGCTCCAGCTGCTCGGGGAGCTACTCGCTGCCGATCAGGACAGCGAGGTTGCGAAGGCTGTCTTCGAGGGGCTGACGCTGCGCGAGCGGCTGGGCAGCACCGGCCTTGGCCGTGGCGTTGCCCTGCCCCACAGTCGCAGTGCCGACATCGATCAGCCCAGGGCCGCCCTGCTGAGGCTCGAGACCGCCATCGACTTTGATGCGGCCGACGGCCAGCCGGTCGACCTCCTATTTGCCCTGCTGGTCCCCGAGCACAGCAATGACGAGCATTTGCGCATCCTCTCGCGGCTTGCCGAGATGTTTCGCGACCAGGCCCTGTGCAACCGTCTGCGCGACTGCGGCGGTGACGCCGACCTGTTTCAGACTTTCACCGGCTGGTCACCCGCCAGCGACGGGTCATGAGGCAGGTTCACGGCACGCTGGTCCGGGTGGCCGGGTCGGGCGTCCTGCTGCGGGGGCCGGCCGGCAGCGGCAAAAGTGACACGGCCCTGGCGTTGATTGCCGCAGGCCACGCCCTGGTGGCCGATGACGGCGTCATACTGCAGCGCCAGGGGGCAACGCTGATGGGAACGGCACCGGCCATCGGTCAGGGCCTTGTGTACCTGCGCGGCCCGGGCCTGATCGACCCAATGCTCTGCTACGGCGCGGACGCCGTGAGCACCGAGGCCCGTGTCGAGCTGCTGATCGACCTTGCCGCGGAGCGCGACGACACCCCCGATATCCACGGGAGCTGGGCCACGGAAGACCTCCTGGGTATTCCCCTGCCCCGTCTGGCGCTGGCTCCCGAGCGACCGGTTGCCGCACTGGTGCCGGCGGCGGTGGCGGCGCTGTCCGGGCGTGGGCGCGCGCTCGCTGCCTTCGACAGGGGCCGCCCATGCGCCTGATCATTGTGAGCGGCCTGTCGGGCTCGGGTAAGAGTGTGGCGCTCGCCACCCTCGAAGACTACGGGTTCAACTGCATCGACAATCTGCCCGTCGCCCTTCTTGATGCCTTTGGTGCGCATGTCGCCGACTCGGGCGACCCGGCCATCCATGCCGTCGGGATTGATGCCCGTAACCGGCCTGCCGAGCTGGCGCAGTTTCCGGACATCCTCCGACATCTCGGTGAACGCGGCGTCATACCCGAAATCATTTTTCTGGACGCGGACGACGCCACGCTGCTCAAGCGGTTCTCCGAGACCCGTCGCCGACATCCATTGAGCGGCCCGGATGTCTCGCTGGCCGAGGCCATCCGCGGGGAGCGCGAGTTGCTGATGCCACTGCACGAGCGTGCCGACCTCACGCTCGACACCACGCATACAACACTGCATGAACTGCGCCAGATCGTGCGTGCGCGACTCACCGAGGCCCGCTCGGGGCTCTCGGTCCAGCTCGAGTCATTCGGCTTCAAGCACGGAACGCCGGCTGACGCCGACTTCGTCTTTGACAGCCGCTGCCTGCCCAACCCGCACTGGAAGCCGATGCTGCGTCCACTGACCGGCCGGGATCAGGCTGTGGCCGATTACCTGGCCGGCACCCCGGCGGTCGCCCGCTATCTGCGGGGCCTGATCAGCTTTCTGGATGACTGGCTACCCGTCTTCGAGGCCGAGAACCGCAGCTACCTGACCATCGCCATTGGTTGTACCGGGGGCCAGCACCGCTCGGTATACCTGATCGAGGAACTGGGCCGGCATCTCGGGGGCGGTCAGTGGAACGTCAATACCCGCCACCGGGAGCTGCCATGAACCCGAGTCTGTTGCTGATCACCCACCCCGGGGTGGGTGAGGCCCTGATCGCCACGGCGGAGGACATCCTCGGCTCGTTGCCCATGCCGCATGCCAGCCTCGCGCCCGGGGCCGACGAGTCCGTCGGTACCTCACGGGCCCGTGCCGCTGACGCGCTCGCACGTCTGGATCGGGGCGCCGGGGTGCTCATCCTCACCGACGCCTATGGCGCCACCCCCAGCAACCTGGCGGTGGGACTCGCAGAAACCCGCGGTCATCCGGTCATCACCGGCGTGAACCTGCCGATGGTGCTCCGGGTGATGAACTATGCCTATCTCCCGGTCGAACTGCTGGTGGACAAGGCCCTCTCGGCGGCACGCGATGGCATCCTGATCGCGCAGGCACCCGCTGCTTCAACGGGCACAGGCAATGGCTGAGCCGACCCGAGCCCGGCGTGAACTCGAAATCGTCAACCGGCTGGGCCTGCATGCCCGCGCCGCCGCCCGGTTTGTCGAGGTGGCAGGCGCGCACGACGCCGACATCCGGGTACAATCAGCGGGCGGCGAAGCCAACGGCAAGAGCATCATGGGCCTGATGATGCTGGCGGCGGCATGCGGCACCCGCATCACTGTCAGCGCCGAGGGTGTCGATGCCACAACGGCCCTGGAGGCCCTGACCAGTCTGGTGGCCGAGCGCTTCGGAGAACCCGATTAAACCGCCAGGAAGGGCGCGCCATGGCTGAAGAGCTGGATAAAAAGCAGGGCCGCCTGGCCGATACCGTATCGAGCCTTCTTGAGGGCGGGACCGCGCCGGAGGCAAGGCGCATGCTGAACGCCCTCCACCCGGCGGAGATCGCCAACCTCCTCGAATCGTTTCCGGCCGCCGAGCGCAAGCTGCTTTGGGAACTCGTTGACGAAGACAATGGCGGCGAAGTCCTGCTGCAGGTAAACGACGAGGTGCGCAGCGGCCTGATTCGTGAAATGGACGACGGCGAACTGCTGGCCGCCACCTCGGGCATGGACATGGATGACCTGGCCGATTTCATGCAGGATCTTCCCGCCACGCTGACCGGTGAGATCCTGCGCTCCATGGACAACCAGAACCGGCAGCGTCTCGAGGCCGTTCTGGCCTATCCCGAGGACAGCGCCGGCGGGCTCATGAATACCGACACGGTTACCGTGCGGCCCGACGTGAGTCTCGATGTGGTCCTGCGCTATCTGCGGATGCGCGGACAGATGCCCGAGCTCACCGATCATCTCTTCGTGGTCAGCCGCTTCGATCATTTCCTGGGCGTACTGCGCGTAAGCGACCTGCTCACCCGCGACCCCGCCGGGCGCGTCGACGACCTGCTTGATGCCGATGCGGTGGCGATTGGTGCCGAGACACCGGCCCGTGAGGTCGCCAAGATGTTCGAGGACCGCGATCTGATCTCGGCGCCGGTACTCGACGGCCGCGGCCGCCTCATTGGCCGCATCACCATCGACGACGTGGTGGATGTCATTCGCGAGGAGGCCGAGCGCTCCATCCTGACCATGGCCGGCCTGGGCGAGGAGGAAGACCTCTTCGCACCCATCTGGACCAGCACCCGGCGGCGGGCGTTGTGGCTGGGGGTCAACCTGGTCACTGCACTACTTGCCGCCTACGTCATCGGACTGTTCGAGGCCACTATTCAGGAGGTGGTGGCGCTGGCCGTCCTGATGCCGGTGGTTGCCAGCATGGGCGGGATCGCGGGCACCCAGACGCTGACCCTGGTAATCCGCGCCCTCGCACTGGGCCAGGTGGCATCCCGTAACGCGCGCGCCCTGCTGTTAAAGGAAATCGGCATCGGCGCCCTGAACGGCCTGCTCTGGGCCGCGGTCCTGGCCGCGGTGGCCATCCTCTGGTTTGGTCGGCCGGCCATTGGCGGCATCATCGCCGCGGCCATGGTCATCAATCTGGCAATGGCCGCGCTGTCAGGGGTTGGTGTACCGCTGCTTCTCAAGCGCATCGGCATTGACCCTGCCCTTGCGGGTGGTGTGGTACTGACCACCGTTACCGATGTTGTCGGCTTTATGGCCTTTCTGGGGCTTGCCACGCTTTTTCTTATCTAAAACAGAACAAATCGTTTCGAAATTTGAATGATTTCGATGGAAAATCGAAAGCCTTCCCTGATTGACTAATGATACACTCTAACAAAAAAAAGGAAACCCCACCGCCATTCGCCTTATGCCCCCTCGTCTGGACCACTCCATTCGGCCTGCTCCATTCAAACTGATCTACCTGAACTAATCGGATCGCATTAGATTTCTAATTACTTTTCATCGTTCAAATTGATTCAGGCCAAGCTATCAATTTAACTCATGCTAATTTGCGTTGCGCTGCGGTATAATAAAAAAATAGCCTTTACCCGTCGTTCAATTAGATCAAGAGGCTGATCATGGAAAAACGTGCAGATGGAATTGGGATGAAACTTAACGGGGAGTCACTGCGAAGTGGCAGCATAAGGGCCGCAACTACCGCCCCCCTCAACCGACTACCCTCGGCGCTGCTGCTATGCGATTCAAATATCCAGAACCGGCTGCTGCAACGCTGGCTGCGCGAGGCCGGTGTCTGCCGGGCCCGTCTGGCCGCACCCTCGCAGCTCGCCGCCCTGGCCGAATGCGAGCGGCCAACGCTCATTCTGCTCGACATCCGCAGCAGCGACCGCGCCGTGGCGGATCTCCTGGCGGCGTCTCCGGCAGATGGCCGCCAGACGGCCCCCATGGTGCTGCTCAACATGCCATCGAGTGTTGACCCCGAGCGCTTTTCCTCACGCAAGGATATCGCCGCCATTTTCCATGATGACGAGCCGGTTGATGATCTGATGAACCGCATCCGCCAGGTCCTGAGCCTTGATGGCGATGGCGCGCCACACAACGGCGCCATGACCCAGCCAGGCGAGGCCCTCACGCGCAAGGAAATGGCCGTGTTGCGATCCCTCGCGCTCGGCCTGAGTAACGACCATATCGCCGATCAACTGTCGGTAAGCCCACATACAGTCAAGACCCACCTCTATAACGCCTATCGAAAGATTGGCTGCACCAACCGGGTAGCTGCGGCCATGTGGGCACAGCGAACCCTGGGCCAAACCTTCCTGTGATGGCCCGGTCCGGCGACCCGATTCGCCGGACAGTGACGATCGTGCTGACTCTGCTGACGGCGTCGGGCAACCCGGCGCCGGCCAGCGAGGCATCGGGTCTGGAGCGTGAAACACCGCTCGAGGCTCCGTCACTGCCCGGCGGCACGCTCGAGAACGATGGCCTGGACAACCTGGTCGTGCGACGCACGATCACCGCCCTTGGCAATCGCTTTTACGATGCCTTTGCCCGGGCCTGGCGCGACCAGACGATAGAGGCGCGCGGCGTCATTACGGTAGAGGAGCGCCCCTGGATGAGCGAAGGCACCGAAGTGGTTATCCGCTATCAGCATGAAGTCATTCAGCGGCTTCGTGTCTGGCCACGCAACCCGGGGCCCGAGGAGGTGGCCGAGGCCACCGCGGCCCGCGTTGCACAGATTATCCAACGCTACCAGCGTCCCCTCGGCGGCAACGGTGAGGGGCAACAAGGACTGGAGGAATAAACATGTCACAACGTACCTTGAGCGCCCTCACCTTCCTGCTGGCGGCAGCACCGCTTGTCGCTCAGGCCGAGCTCACCTACCAACCCAGTCAGAGCAGCGATCCGGGCCTGCTGTCACAGCGGTTTCAGCGTGCAGCGGCGCAGGACACCACACGGAGCCCTGCGGCGGCCGCGCGGCGACCACCTCGGACCGCCATTGAGCGCCTGGAGGATGATCTGCGCACGCAGCTGGTACGCGACCTCTCGCGCCAGGCCGCCGGCGTTCTTGATCCGGACAGCGAAGACGGCAGTGCCACGCTGCGCTTTTCGGGCGTGGAGCTCAGCCTTGAGGAGACGCCCGACGGCGGTGTGAGCATCATCGCCTTCGACCCCAATACCGGTGAGCAGACCGAGATCAATCTGGGAGGTCTGCAATGATGCGCGGCGCAAGGCAGCTACTTCCCGTTGGGCTCCTTGTCATCCTCGCGGGCTGCACCACGCTGGAGGCCGATCGGCCGCCGGACTGGAACAGCATGGATCCGGCCGCGCTTGCCGATGCACCCCCCACCTATGGCGATCTGCTGACGCTGCCGGCCCCCGCCGGCGTTATCCCGGCAGCGGTCTACGGCTTCCGCGACCTTACTGGACAGTATCGGGAGTCGCCCAACAGCAACCTCTCCACCGCCGTTACCCAGGGTGGGGGCAGTCTGCTGGCCGAGGCCCTGCTGCGCTCGGGATGGTTTCAGCCGGTGGAGCGCGAAGGCCTGCAGGATCTGCTGACAGAGCGACGAGTGGCTCGTCAGCACAATGCCGGGCTGGCCAACCTCTCGGAGGCCCGGGTGATGTTCGAGGGTGGCATTACCGGGTATGACAGCAACACCAGCACCGGGGGCTTTGGCGCCCGCTACTTTGGCCTGGGTGGCAGCGAGGCCTACGTGATCGATCAGGTCACGGTCAATCTGCGCGCCGTCAATGTCGCCAATGGGGAAATCCTGGCCGCCGTCACCACAACCAAAACCATCTACTCCTACGAGCTCGAGGGTGGCTTGTTCCGGTTTGTGCGCAATCAGCGCCTGCTCGAGACCGAGGGCGGCTATACCTACAACGAGCCGCGTTATCTGGCGACCCACGATGCCATCAATGCCGCGCTCATCCATCTGATCGTGCGCGGCATTGAGCAGGATCACTGGCGGCTTGGCGATCAGGCGGATCGCGAATCCCCCGTCATAACGGCCTACCGCGAGGCCTTTGCGCAGCAGGCGGCGCAGGCTACCGAACAAACCGCCCGGGAATAGTATCTGCGGCGCGCAGTTTGGCACGCATTGCGTATTCCGCCCTCTCCGACTCCAACGCACACTGATTTTGCGTCCTCACCAGGACGCGGTTCTCAATCAACGCTTCAGTGATAAGGAGTCAGAGATGACCATTAAGTTACAAACGGTATCCGCTCTATCCGTTGCCCTGTTGCTCGGCATGGGCACGGCAGTGGCCCAGAACAACGGCAATGGCAATG
This sequence comes from uncultured Spiribacter sp., assembly GCA_913056145.1. GTDB lineage: Bacteria > Pseudomonadota > Gammaproteobacteria > Nitrococcales > Nitrococcaceae > Spiribacter. The sequence continues at coordinate 34,610 of CAJXMI010000001.1, read as the reverse complement.
GCAATGGCAATGGCGGCAGTGGTGGCGTTCTCAACAACGAAGTCACCATCAATCAGTCCGATCAGTTCAACATCGCCGATGTCTCGCAGGACGGCCGTGAGCTGCAGACCACGGTGACCCAGAGCGGCCTTGGCCAGTACGCCAACATCGACCAGGAAGGCCGCGGCAACGAAGTCACGGTGGAACAGTCCGGCACGGCCAACTACGCCAATGTCGACCGCCGGGGCCGCGACGGCAATGCCACGATCACCCAGGACGGCAGCTACCAGCGTGTGGATGCCATCCAGCGTGGCCGCGAAGGCACGATGACCGTTGATCAGGAGGGCAGTGATCACTATGCCTGGATCGATCAGCGGGGGCGTCAGGGCAGCATCGAGCTCAGCCAGGACGGCTACTTCAACGTGACCGACATCGTTCAGCGCGGCAATGGCGGGAGCATCGAGCTCAGCCAGGACGGCGATCTGAACTATGGCTATCTGGAGCAGCGCGGCCGTGACAACGTCATGGACATTGTCCAGGCGGGCACGCTCAACGTGAGCGAGGTCACGCAGGAAGGCCGTGAAAACGTCATGGAAGTGACCCAGGACGGCTTCTGGAACGAGGCCTACGTGGCTCAGTCGGGCCGAGAAAACATGGCGGATGTCAATCAGGCCGGTTCCTACCACGTCGCCATCGTGGAGCAGAGTGACCGCGGCAACATGGCCACGGTAAACCAGACCGGTTTCGCCAATACGGCCTATGTTGATCAGAGCGCCCGCTAAGGGCCCGACCCTGGCCTGTCATCCACGAGGGTGGCAGGCCTTTGCGTTTCCTGGAGGGCATTCACGATGACGATCAATAGCAGCCACCGCTGGGCGGTGATGCGCCGGGGCCTTGCAGGCACGGCATTGGGCCTGTTGGCCGCTCTGGCGCTCCCCGTGGGCGCGGAACGGGCGGACAACGGCATTCGGGCCTGGGTCAGTTTTGAGCAGCAGGGCAATGCGGTCACCATTCGCGGCTTTGCCCGTGCCGCGACCCCGGTCAGCGCACGCTACTCGATGCGGGTGGATACGATCAGCGACAGCGGCCGCAGCCGCAGCCGCAGCGCCAGTCATGTGCGTCTGGGTCCCGACAACGCGCCACTGGGCCGAATCGCCGTGCGCAGCGGCGATGGGAGCCGTGTCGAGGTGGAGCTCGTCATTGAGGCAATGGACGGCCAGCGGCTGCGCATTCAGGAACAGTACCCCGCGCCCGGGACCTGGGCGACAGCACCCCGCGCGGGGACAATGGAGACACGGTCATGAGCAAACCATTCCGTCTTTGCAGCGCGCTCATGCTGCTCGGGCTTCTCCTCGCTGCCAGCGCGCATGCCGGACCGCCTACTACTGACCTCGCACCCCCCGAGCTCGATCTGCTAGGCCCTTCCGCAGGCGAGGGTAATCTTGCCGTGATCGAGCAGGAGGGTTTTGGGCATATGGCAGCCATCCACCAGCGCGGTCACACCAATCGCGGCCTTGTCCTGCAGCATGGTCGCCAGCACAACGCGTCGATCGAACAGATCGGCACTGGCAATCTTGCCCGCATCATGCAGTTCGGCTTTCTCCCGCAGACCGCGGGCATCGTCCAGCATGGCGACAGCAATCAGGCCCGGATTGAACAGCGTCCTGGCACCCGCATGGGCGTCGAGATCATTCAGCAGGGTGATCAGATGACTGTAGACGTCACCGTACGGCGCTGAGGGCAGTACAATCCAGGCCCTTGCCGGATTTTGGCCGGTGGTTCAGAAATGCCAGCGCAGCGTGGCGCCCAGGGCCAGAAAGTCGAACCCGGGATCGCTTGCATAGCTGATCGCGTCCAGCCCCACCGACAGATCATCCTGCACCCGGTACTGCGCGCCCAGCCCCAGGCTCACGCTCGAGGCGTTGGGGGATTCATCGTTGTCGGAGGCAAAACGCGGCCGAATCACCATCCGTACCGACGAGTAACCGGCCAGAGCATACAGATCAAGCCGCTCCGAGACCGGTCGATTAAGGCGCACCAGCACGCTGTCCACCGAGTCGAGCTCAACCGTGCGCTGGCTGTCGGTGTCCGCCTCGCCAAGCCAGCCGAAATGGGCCTCGACACCCAGATACTCCGTGAACATAACGCCCCCCATGAGACGCCCGCCGAGCGCTTCCTCGCGCTCGCCCGCGCCCTCATACGACCAGGGCATCACGCCCGCGCCCAGATAGGCATCATGAATTACGGATCGGGCCGCTACCGGGGCGGTAGCGAGGAGGCCAGCGAGGGCCAGGGAAGAAACGAATATGCCGCGTTGCATGGGAATCCCTCCGGTTGTTTAAGGACCGGAAGTAAGACCCGAGAAAACGGTGCAAGTGCCTGCCTTGCAAAGGAATTCAGCCGATTTTGGTAGGCCGTCGGAAGTGGTGGCTACGGGTGGATTCGAACCACCGACCCCATCATTATGAGTGATGTGCTCTAACCAGCTGAGCTACGTAGCCGTCGCGACAAGACCGCGAAGTATCCAGAGCGCGGGCGGCGCTGTCAAATCGCTCAGACGTTGAAGCGAAAATGACAGACATCGCCCTCCTGCATCACATAGTCCTTGCCTTCCAGGCGCATGCGCCCGGCCTCCTTGGCACCCTGCTCGCCGCCTGCCGCCGTGTAGTCGTCGAACCCGATCACCTCGGCGCGGATGAAGCCCCGCTCAAAATCGGTATGGATGCGGCCGGCGGCCTGCGGCGCGGTCGCTCCGCGCGATACGGTCCAGGCCCGCACCTCTTTGGGGCCGGCGGTAAAGAACGTGAGCAGGTCGAGCAGGGAGTACCCGTGCCGGATCAGACGGTTGAGGCCCGGCTCCTCGAGCCCGTAGGCCGCCAGCAGCTCGGCCTGCTCGTCGGCCTCAAGCTGCGACAGCTCCGCCTCGATGGCGGCGCAGAGTGCCACGACCCCCGCAGCCTCGCGCTCGGCAAGTGCCTCGACCGCGGCCAGCTGCGGATTGTCGGTAAAGCCTTCCTCAGTGACATTCGCCACGTACAGCACCGGCTTGGCGGTAAGCAGGTGCAGCTCGGCAAGCGCCTCGTGACCGGCATCGTCAAGGGTCTGGGCACGCACCGGCACGCCCTCGTCGAGCTGCGCACCGATCGCCTTTAGCGCATCGCGCATGCCGATCGCCGCCTTGTCGTTCGACTTGGCCCGCCGGGAATGACGCTCGATCGCGCGTTCAACCGTATCGATGTCCGCCAGTAACAGCTCGGTGTTAATGGTCTCGATGTCGGCGACGGGGTCGACCCGCCCCTCCACATGGTGCACATCCTCGCTGTCAAAGCAGCGGACCACATGGGCAATGGCGTCGGTCTCGCGGATATTGGCCAGAAACTTGTTGCCCAGACCCTCACCACGCGAGGCACCGGCCACGAGCCCGGCAATATCGACAAACTCCATTGCCGTGGGGACCACGTTCTCGGGCTTGACCAGCGCCGCCAGCTGATCCAGGCGCGGGTCCGGCACCGGCACAATACCGACATTCGGGTCGATGGTGCAGAACGGATAGTTCTCGGCCGGAATCTCGTTGCGCGTGAGCGCATTGAACAGGGTGGATTTGCCGACATTGGGTAACCCGACAATCCCGCATTTAAAGCCCATGATGCCTCTCAGCCTCGTGTGTGCAGTTGCTGCTGGGCCCGATCCCACTGACCCGCGATCAGGTCGGGGACAGCCCGCAGCGTGTCGTCGATGGCGGCGTCAATCTGCTTGCGCTCGGCCCGACCGGGCGCATGCAGGACATACCCGATTACCTGGTCGCTCGTCCCCGGATGCCCGACCCCCAGACGCAGGCGGGCGAACTCGCGGGTGCCAAGCGCCGCGATGATATCGCGCAGACCATTATGGCCCCCGTGCCCGCCGTCGCGCTTGAGCCGCACGGCACCCGGCGGCAGGTCGATCTCGTCGTGCACGACAAGAATGGCGGCCGGATCAATCCGATGAAAACTGGCCAACGCGGCGACCGCCCGACCGCTGTGGTTCATGAACGTGGTTGGACACAGCAGATGGACATCAGTGGAACCGGCCCGCCAGCGCCCGGCCACCCCGGAGAACTTTCGCTCGGGGCGCAGCGCGACCTGTTCCCGGGCGGCCAGAGCCTCAACAAACCAGAACCCGGCGTTGTGCCGGGTTCCGGTGTATTTGGCCCCGGGGTTGCCCAGGCCAACGATCAGTTGCACCGGCGGGGTGCGCATGACAGCAGACGGCCCGGCCGCGGGGCTCAGCCCTCTTCGCCGTTGCCGCCCTCGGCAGAGCCATCAGCCTCGCCGCCTGCGGCCTCCTCGCCATCCTCGCCCTCTTCAACGGCCTTGCGGGGGGCATGGATACTGACCAGTACCGGATCGTGGTCGGTCTCGGGGTCGAGACCGGGGAAGCTCACACCCTCGGGCGGCGTCACGTCCGACAGATGCAGCGAACTGCCCACATCGAGCTCGATGATGTCAATGTCAATGGCCGCCGGCAGGTCATCTGGCAGGCATTCCACCTCGACTTCGATGGCGTCGTGATGCACGACACCGCTCCCCAGCTTGACGCCCTTCGACTCTTCCTGATTGAGGAAATGGATGGGGACGTTCTGGCGCATCTTCTCGCCGGCCTTGATCCGCAGCAGATCCATGTGCGTGACCAGCGGCTTGAAGGGATGGCGCTGCAGGTCCTTGAGAATCGCCTTTTCGGTGCGCTTGCCCTTTACCTTCACGTCGAGGATCTGCGAGAAGAAGGCCTCCTCGCGCATCAGGCGCAGGACCTGCTCCTCGTCAAAGGTGAGCGAGGCCGGTTGTTTGCCGGCACCATAGAGAATGCCGGGAATCTGCTTCGCACGACGCAGGCGGCGGCTCGCACCCTTGCCCTGGTCACTGCGAACAGTGGCATCCAGTTTCAGTTCAACACTCATTGCGTTTGCTTCTCCGTTGTTACCCCCGCGACCAGGGGCTGTGCAGACGTCAGTCGACGAACAACTCGCTGACCGACTCGTCGTTGTTTACTCGCCGCATGGTCTCGGCAAGCATTTCCGCCAGCGATAGCTGGCGAATTCGGCTACAGGCGCGGGCCGGCTCGGACAGCGGGATGCTGTCGGTGACCACCAGCTCGTCCAGATGGCTGTTATCAAGGCGCTCGATGGCCGGGCCAGAGAGCACCGGATGCGTGATGTAGGCCACCACCTTGCCGGCGCCACGCTCCTTGAGTGCCATGGCGGCCTGGCATAGCGTCCCGGCCGTGTCGATGATGTCATCCACAATGATGCAGGTCTTGTCCCGCACATCGCCGATGATGTTCATGACCTCGAGCTCATTGGCACGCGGACGGCGCTTGTCAATGATGGCCAGATCGGCATTGTCGAGGCGCCGGGCCACCGCCCGCGCCCGCAGGACCCCGCCGACATCGGGCGAGACCACGATTTTCTCGGGGTGGGTCTGTCGCCAGATGTCGCCCAGCAACACCGGCGAGGCATAGACATTGTCGACCGGTATGTTGAAAAAGCCCTGGATCTGATCGGCATGCAGGTCGACGGTGACCACGCGGTTGATACCGGCCGTGGTGATCATGTCGGCCGCCAGCTTGGCGGTGATGGGCACGCGCTGCGAGCGCGGCCGTCGGTCCTGGCGCGCATAGCCGTAGTAGGGAATCACGGCCGTGATCCGTGCCGCCGACGAGCGCCGCAGCGCATCGGCGATAACCAGCAGCTCCATCAGGTTGTCGTTGGTGGGTGCGCAGGTGGGCTGGATGATGAACACGTCATGCCCGCGGACATGCTCGTTGATCTCGACCTGCACCTCGCCGTCACTGAACCCCGTTACCAGGGCATCACCCAGGCGGATCTTGAGGTGTGAGGCCACGGCGCGGGCCAGCGCGGGGTTGGCGTTCCCCGAGAACACCATCATGCTTCCGTTTTCCATCGCGGCGGCACCCTGCGATCGCTGCTGAAAAAAATGGCTGGGGCGGCAGGATTCGAACCTGCGCATCCGGGGATCAAAACCCCGTGCCTTACCGCTTGGCTACGCCCCAGTTGTCAAGGTCATTCGGCCCGCAGGCGGTCGAGCAGTGGCGAGCGATTACGGGCCTGGCATACCCAGGTCCGCAGACGCGCGCCGACTGCCGCTGCCGCTGCATTTGCGGCGGCCCGGCTGTCGAACCGGCCGAACAGACACCCCCCGGTGCCTGTCAGCCTGACTGGCCCGTGTTCCCCCAGGATATCGAGCGCCCGTCCCACCGCCGGATGCATTCGCCTCACAACTGCCTCGCAGTCGTTCCCTGCGGCCCCGGCTTCAAGGTCGCGTATTGTTATATGGGCACTCTGACGTGTCAATTTGGCGTCACGAAACACCGCGCCCGTATTAACGGCAACACCGGGGTCGGCCAGCACCAACCAGGGCTCGTCCGCCACCACCGGGGTGAGTTCATCGCCAATCCCCTCGGCCCATGCCGCGCGCCCGCGGATAAAAACGGGCACGTCCGCACCCAGCTCCACCGCCAGTGTGCCCAGCTGGGATGCATCTAGACCGCAGGCCCAGAGCTTGTTGAGGGCGACCAGCACGGTGGCCGCATCCGAGCTGCCCCCACCCAGGCCGCCGCCCGCCGGAATCCGCTTTTCAAGCCGGATCCGCACGCCGCGGCGCACGCCCGCTGCGTGTTGAAGCACGCTGGCGGCGCGCACCGCCAGGTCCGCCTCGGGTGCCAGATCTGCCAGGCCACCCTCGCGCGCAATGTCAGGCGCATCGGTCACGGCAAAATCCAGCCGGTCCGCGGGCTCGACAAACTGGAACAGCGTCTGCAGGCAGTGATAGCCGTCCGCCCGGCGGCCCACGATGTGCAAAAAGCGATTGATCTTGGCCGGAGCGGGCCAGTCACATGACCACGTCATTCCGGCAGTGATATCCAATCGCGGACGGCGACTCGCACCGCGACACCGTCGCGACGGACCTCAATGCGACCTGGCAGCGGATACCCGTCGGCGACAACGCCATCGCCATAACGAATCTGCCATCCCGCCTGTTCGAGCTGACTCGCACGGCCGGCGTTATCCGCCCGCACCCGGCCCGGCAGCCAGGGCACCGGCTGGCCGACAACCCACCAGCGCAGAAATGCCACCGGGAGTTCATAGCCGGTAACCGCACGCACCAGCTCCGCCGGGCTGTCAGCCTCATGCCGCTTTCCATCGGCGGTAATCAGCGTGACGCCAGCGCCGGTTCCAAGCACGCGCAAGCGCCCGGCACCCAGCGCTCCCCGCAGGTCGATGCGGTAACCCGATCCGGTCTCGCGCCAGCGAATGCCGGCCGTCGCAGCGCGGTTATCGATGCGCAGCGAGACCCGGCCCTCAAGCCGCCAGTGCGCGGGCGCCGCCGGTGCCTGCCAGGCATTGATGGCCTGCCAGTCGCCCACGGCATCAGGTGCCGGTGGCTGCACGGCGCAACCCGCCAGCCCCAGCAGCATGACCGCCATGAGTAGCGCCGCGCGTCTCATGGCTGCAAGCGCTCCAGGGTTTCCAGCAGCACCGGGTGATCAGGGGCGGTGGCGCGCGCGGCCGCCCAGACCTGGCGTGCCTCGCGCTTTTGCCCCAGCACCCAGAGCACCTCGCCGAGATGTGCGGCGATCTCGGCATCACCGTCACTGCGCGCATGGGCCTCGCGCAGATACTCGAGCGCCTCCTCCATCCGCCCGAGGCGATAGGCCGCCCAGCCCATGCTGTCGATGACCGCAGGATCATCCGGAGCCAGCTCATGGGCGCGACGGATCAACGCCGCCCCTTCCTCGATTTGCGCGGTCTCGTCGACCAGTGTGTAGCCCAATGCATTCAAGTAGCGCGGATTGTCGGGCTGAGCGTCGACCAGGCCGCGCAGCTCGGCTACGCCACCCTTGGTCCTGCCCGCCAGTATGCGGCTCAGTGCACGGCCATAGCGCAAATCCACATTCCCGGGGTAGGTCTCGAGGGCCGTGTCGAACAGCGCAATGCTGCGCGTATACCGCTGCTGGCTGCGAAGCATGTCGGCCTCGAGCAGATAGGCCCGCACCCCCAGGTCGGGATGCGCCGTGCGCAGCCTGTCCAGCAGCTCGCCGGCCAGCTGCCAGTCCTCCGCTTCAATGGCGAGTACCGCCCCGGTAGTCAGCGCCCGGCGGCCGGTCTCACCGGCCGCCAGCAACGCACGGTACTGAGTGAGTGCCTCGGCGTCGCGCCCCAGCTGCGCCAGGAGCCCGGCATATTCGCTGCGCAGCGCCTGATTGTCGGGCGCCTGCTCGAGCAGCCCCTCAAGAATGGCCAGGGCCGCATCCCCCTCACCCTCGGCAAGCAGAATATCCGCCTGCAGCAACCGTGCGGCGGTCCACTCGGGCCGCTGTGCAAGCGCACGGTCCACGGCATCATGCGCGCGACCCAGCGCCTCACGGGCCAGGGCAAGCCGGGCCAGGGCCAACTGGGCCGCCGCTGAAGCCGGACGGGCATCGGTAACCGCCTGCATCAGCGCAAGGCCGTCGCGGCCCGGAAACTGCGCCAGCAAAACCGCACCAAGGCGCGCGATTGCCGCCTCCCGCGCGGGACGCTCAACGGGGAGGCCGGCCAGCACGGTGTCCCGGGCAGCCTCCAGCCGACCTCGACGCAGCTGCATGACCGCCAGCACCTGCGCGGCCTCGACGCTTTCCGGGGCAATGGCCACCCAGCGCTCGGCAAGCGCGAGGGCCCGGTCCGGCTGCTGTGCCAGCATGGCAAGCTCGAGCGCCCGGGCTGTAACGGCCGGATCACGCGACTGCCGGGCGGCCTGCGCATACCGCTCACTGGCCGCCTCAAAACGGCCCCGCGCCGCGGCCAGCTCGGCCGCGATGATCTCGGTGAGAATACTTTGCTGGCGGCTGTCCGCCGCCATTGGGACCGCCTCGACGCGGGTGTCGGCACGCTCCCCCGGTATGCCCATCGGCGCGCGGCCGGGTGCACAACCGGCAATAACCAGAATCAGTAGCAACACAGGCACCCACGCCGCGTGCAGGGGCCGCAGCGCCGGGTTTTTTGCCGGCCGGTTAGCGAAACTGCTCATGAAGGCCTTACTATACGGGTCTGAAGGCAGTGCTGCCCGACAATCTGCCATGTTTCAGCAACCGGATCCCAATGCCTGTCGTCTGTCTGGGTCTCAATCACAAGTCAGCACCTCTTGCGGTTCGCGAACGCGTGGTGTTTGCACCCGAGCGGCTTGACCCCGCGCTTGCGGCGCTGGCCGAGCGCCCCGGCGTGCGCGAAGCCGCCGTGGTGTCGACGTGCAACCGCACCGAGGTCTACGCCGTGCTGGCACCGGAGGCCACCCCGGCCATCCTGCAGCGCTGGCTCGAGACCGAGCAGGCCCTGGATAGCGACTGGCTCACACCGCATCTGTATCAGCTCGAAGGCCATGCCGCCGTGCGCCACCTGCTTCGGGTGGCCGCCGGTCTCGACTCGCTGGTACTCGGCGAGCCACAGATTCTTGGACAGGCAAAGATCGCCTATCACTCCGCCGCACGCGCCAGTCTGCTCGGGCAGATTCTACAGCGGCTCTTCCAGCATGCGTTTTCAGTGGCCAAGCGGGTGCGCACCGAGACCGCGATCGGGGCCCACCCGGTATCCGTGGCCTATGCGGCGGTTACCCTGGCCCGACAGATCTTTGGCGATCTTGGCCCGCGGCACGCGCTTTTGATCGGCGCCGGTGAAATGATCGAGCTCACGGCGCGGCATTTCCAGGAACAGGGCATGACGGGGATCAGCGTTGCCAACCGCAGCCTCGATCGCGCCGAGCGGATCGCGGCCCAGTGCCGCGGACAGGCACTGCCGCTCGCAGAGCTCGCCACGGCCCTGCCGCAGGCCGACATTATCGTGAGCTGCACGGCAAGCGACAGCGCCATCCTGACCCGGGAGACTGTTCGGGCTGCCATGCGGAAACGCCGCCACCAGCCCTGTTTCATGGTGGACCTGGCGGTCCCGCGCGACATTGAGGCAAGCGTCGAGCGCCTCTCGGATGTCTATTTGTACACCGTGGATGACCTGCGTGACGTTATAGAACAGGGGCGTCGATCCCGGGCAGCCGCGGCCGACGACGCCGAGGGCATCGTTGCCGAGCAGGCCGATGTGTTCATGGACTGGGTGCGAACGCTCGATGCCGTGGGCGCCATTCGACGGTTTCGCCAGACGGGCGAGCGTGATCGCGACGAGGCCCTGGCCCAGGCCAGACGGCAGCTCGACGCCGGCCATGATGCCGCCGACGTTATCGAGCAGCTGGCCCACCGCCTGACCCGGAAGCTCCTGCACGCCCCCACGATGGGCCTGCGCCAGGCCGCTCGCAGCGGCGACCCCGACATCATTTATCAAAGCCATCGCCTGCTGGGCATGGATGACAGCGAAGACGACACACCCCATGAATGACAATTTGCGCCGCAAGCTCGAAAAGCTCGTTGAGCGCCACCAGGAAATCGAGGGCCTGCTGGCCGATGCAGCGGTCATCGCCGATACGGGCCGTTTTACCGCCCTGTCCCGCGAGTACGCCAGGCTCGAGCCGCTCATCCGGACCATGGCCGCTTTTGAAACAGCCGAGGCCGACCTCGACGCGGCCGAGGAAATGCTGGCCGGGAGCGACAGTGACCTGCGCGACCTGGGAGAAGACGAGGCGGCCAGCGCGCGTGAGCATCTTGCCGAGCTTGAGGGTGAACTCAAGATCCTCATGCTGCCGGAAGACCCGAACGACGCCCGCAACACCTACCTCGAGATTCGTGCCGGCACGGGAGGCGACGAGGCGGCTCTGTTTGCCGGCGACCTGCTGCGAATGTACCTGCGCTACGCCGAGAGCCGTGGCTGGCGAACCGAGATCATCAGCGAGAGCGAGGGCGAACAGGGCGGCTATCGCGAGGTGGTCGCCCGCATAGCGGGCGAGCAGGTGTACTCGCGGCTAAAATTTGAATCGGGCGCGCACCGCGTACAGCGGGTGCCGGCCACTGAATCGCAGGGGCGGATTCATACCTCGGCCTGCACGGTGGCGGTTCTGCCCGAGGCGGCGGAGGTGGACGAAATCGAGGTCAACACGGCCGACCTGCGCATCGACACCTTTCGCGCGTCGGGCGCCGGTGGCCAGCACGTCAACAAAACCGATTCGGCCGTCCGCGTGACGCATCTGCCCACCGGCGTCGTGGTGGAATGCCAGGACGAGCGCTCACAGCACAAAAACCGCGCCAAGGCGCTGGGGCTGTTGCAGGCCCGGCTCATGGACGCCGAACGGGAGGCGGCAATCAGCGAGCGCAGCGCCACGCGACGCCTGCTGGTGGGCAGCGGAGATCGCTCGGAGCGCATCCGGACCTATAACTTTCCGCAGGGCCGCGTAACCGACCACCGCATCAACCTCACGCTCTACAAGCTCGAGGAGGTGCTGATGGGGCATCTCGATCCAATCATCGACCCGCTGCTGAGCGAGTATCAGGCCGACCAGCTGGCCGCCCTGGCGGCCGACGCCTGAGCGCGGCCGCGTCAGGCGACGCGCTGCTTTTCCTTGAGCTCCTCAAGGGTCTTGCAGTCGACGCAGAGCGTGGCCGTGGGGCGCGCCTCGAGTCGGCGGAGACCAATCTCGACCCCGCACTGCTCACAGAACCCGTAATCGTCCTTGTGGATGCGGTTCATGGTCTGGTCGATCTTGCGGATGAGCTTGCGCTCGCGGTCCCGGGTGCGGAGCTCGAGTGCAAACTCCTCCTCCTGCGTCGCGCGGTCGGCGGGATCCGCATAGTGGTTGGCGTCGTCACGCATGTGACTGACCGTGCGCTCCACCTCTTCCTGCAGCTGCTTTTTCCAGGCCTCAAGGATGGCCATGAAATGCTCCAGCTGCGCCTCGTTCATGTACTCCTCACCCTCGGCGGGCTGGTACGGCTGGATTCCTCTAACGGGAAGGGAAGCCTTGTCGGTCATCGTGTACCTCCATCAGGTCGAGGGCTGATTCAACTCTTCCACGCCAGTCCGGTCAACCCCGAAGTTTGGCGGGGCTGTCAGCCAACCCGTGCGAGCAGCGGTGCCGCCAGCCTCGCGGCCACGTCCCGCAGCATGGTCTCGGTGGTCTCCCAGTCGATGCAGCCATCCGTGATCGACACCCCGTAGGCAAGCTCCGCCGGATCACCGGTGAGCTTCTGGGCGCCGAAGCCGATATTGCTCTCGATCATGACTGCAACGATGGAGCGATTGCCCTCGATCACCTGATTGACCAGGTTTTCCATGACCAGCGGCTGCAACCCCGGGTCTTTGCTGGAGTTGGCGTGGCTGCAGTCAACCATGAGACGCGTCGATAGCCCGGCGTCGGCCAGCGCCTTTTCGCACAGGGCGATGCTGACCGAGTCGTAATTGGGCTGCGAGCCGCCACGCAGCACGACATGCCCGTAGCGGTTGCCGGCGGTGCGGATGATCGCGGAGCGCCCGTCCTGCTGGGTGATCCCGAGGAAGCTGTGCGGATTCGCCGCCGAGCGCATCGCATTGATGGCAACGTCGAGGCTGCCATCGGTACCATTCTTGAACCCGACCGCCGTGGACAGGCCGCTTGCCATCTCGCGATGGGTCTGCGACTCGGTGGTCCGGGCGCCGATCGCGGTCCAGCTGATCAGATCACCCAGGTACTGCGGCGTGATGGGGTCGAGCGCCTCGGTCCCGGCCGGCAGACCGATATCGGCAAGATGCAGCAGCAGCGCGCGGGCCCGGGTAAGCCCCTCCTCGATATCAAAGCTGTCATCCATGTAGGGGTCGTTGATAAGCCCCTTCCAGCCGACAGTGGTCCGCGGCTTCTCGAAATACACGCGCATGACGATGAACAGCTGATCGGACAGCTCATCGTGCAGTGCCTTGAGCCGCGCCGCGTAGTCACGCGCCGCCTCGACATCGTGAACCGAACACGGCCCGACCACGACCAGCATGCGCGGGTCGCGCCCGTCCAGAATGTCCTGCACCACCTGGCGGCCGTTCTCAACGGTTGCCCGCGCCGCATCACTGAGCGGCAGGCGCCCCTTCAGCTCGGCCGGGGGCGGCAGTGGCTCCTGAGCCACCACGTTGAGGTTGTCGATGGGCTGGTCGGTCATGGCTGGTTCCCCGCCTTTCGTTCCTGGACTGGCTATCAGGCCAATGGTAGCGAGTCCGTCGTAAAATGGCCATGAAACCGGCGTGCGCGCGCCGCTCTCTGCTATCCTTTATGCCCATCGTGACAGGAGCGAAATCACCATGGCCATCGATCGCAAGCTGCTCGACGTTCTCTGCTGTCCAGTCACCAAACAGCCGGTCCGCGCCATGCAGCGGAGCGAGCTGCACAGCCTCAACGACCGGATCTCGGCAGGCGATGTGCACTACCAGGACGACACGCAGGTCGACACTCCGCTGGAGGAAGGCCTAATCACGGCCAACGAAGAGCGTGTCTACCGCGTTGATGACGGTATCCCGGTCATGCTCGAGGATCGCGCCATCAACCTGCGGGCTGCCGGCCTCAAGTGAACGCTGCCCTCAGCCTGGGGGCGGCGCGGCGCCATGCAATGGCGCAGCTCGGTGGCATCAGCCCCACGCCCGCGGCCGATACCGACCACCTGCTAAGCGCTGCCACCGGGCTCACTCGCACTGCGTTTCGGGCCCGGCCCGAGGCCATACTCGAGGCGCCGGCGCGAGAGCGCTTCGAGGCACTCCTTCGGCGCCGCCTGAACGGCGAGCCGGTTGCCTATCTGACCGGCACACGTGGGTTCATGGATTTTGATCTGCGCCTGGATCCGGCCGTTCTCATTCCACGGCCCGACACCGAACAGTTGGTCGAGGCCGCGCTCGAGGCGCCGGCCTCGCACGTGCTCGACCTGGGGTGTGGCAGCGGCTGTATCGCCATTGCCCTGGCCCGGGCCTGGCCGAGGGCCCGGATCGATGCGGTGGACGCCAGCCCGGCTGCGCTGGCCTGCGCGCGCGCCAACGCCACAGCCCTCAATGCCAGCCATATTCAGTTCCTGGAGGGCCACTGGCTAACGCCGGTCGCGGGCCGGCGCTACGATCTGATCGTGAGCAATCCGCCCTACATCGGGGCAAACGAGCCCGAGCCGCACAGCGGCGATCTGCGCTTTGAGCCGCGCGCCGCCCTGGTGTCCGGGCCCACGGGCCTCGAGGCCCTCAACCACATCATCCACAGCGCCCCCGCCCATCTGACAGCGGGCGGACGGCTCTGGCTCGAACATGGCTGGCAGCAGGGTGGGTCCGTGCGCGAGGCCCTGCGCGCGGCGGGTTTCAAAGGCGTTACCACCCGCCATGACCTGGCCGGCCATGAGCGGGTGAGCGGCGGCTACCACGAGGCCGGCGCATGAATGACGAACAACTGATCCGCTACAGCCGCCAGATCATGGTTCCAGGCCTCGACCTCGAGGGCCAGGAAAAGCTGCTGGCAAGTCGGGCGCTGATCGTGGGCCTCGGTGGGCTCGGCTCGCCCGCCGCGCTCTATCTGGCGGCCGCCGGTGTGGGCCATTTGCTGCTGGCCGACTTTGACAGCGTCGAGCTTACCAACCTGCAGCGCCAGATCCTGCACGGGACGGCCGACCTTGGCCGACCCAAGACCACCTCGGCACGCGACCGCATTGCCGCGCTCAACCCCGACATCACGGTGGACTGCATCGATACCCGCCTTGGCCCCGCGCGACTGGGAGAACTGGTCAAGCAGGTGGATATTGTGATCGATGGCTGCGACAACTTTGCCACGCGCTTCGCCGTGAATGCGGCCTGTGTGGCCGCCAGGCGGCCACTGGTATCGGGAGCGGTCATCGGTATGGACGGCCAGCTGGCCGTGTTTCGACCCGACCTCGACGGGCCTTGCTACCGCTGCGTGTATGCAGACACCGGGGAGGAGGCCCAGAGCTGTGCCGAGACGGGCGTTCTGGGCCCGCTACCGGGGGTGATCGGGAGTCTGCAGGCCGTGGAGGCGGTGAAGGTGCTGACCGGACTCGGCCAGCCGCTGAATGGCCGCCTGTTGGTCATGGACGCGCTGGGGCAGAACTGGCGCCGGCTCACCCTGCGGCGCGATCCCGACTGCCCGGTCTGCGGCGCCCTCGCCTCCTGAGCCTAGTGGGCTGAAGTGCTGTCGGGGCCGCGGGTGGCCGGATCGGCAAACAGGGCTTCAATATCCACGGCATCAAAGCGATAGGGCTCGTTGCAGAAATCGCAGTGCACCTCCACTTCGCCTTGTTCCGCCAAGGTCTCGCGCATTTCCGCCTCGCCCAGCCCCTGCAGCATCGCGGTCACCCGGTCACGGGAGCAGCGACATTGGAAGCGGAACGGCATGGGGTCGAACAGCCGGATGTCCTCTTCGTGAAACAGTCGGCGGATCAGCTCGCCCGGCGCCAGCTCACGCAGTTCGCTGCCAGTCACCGTGGCCGCGAGATACCCCGCCCGCGCCCAGGCGTCTGCATCGGCCTCGTCCTGCTGACCCGGCAGGCGCTGGATGAGCATTCCCGCGGCCCGGGATTCCTCGGCTGACAGCCACACCCGCGTCGGCAACTGTTCGGACTC
Source organism: uncultured Spiribacter sp. (assembly GCA_913056145.1). GTDB lineage: Bacteria > Pseudomonadota > Gammaproteobacteria > Nitrococcales > Nitrococcaceae > Spiribacter. The sequence continues at coordinate 19,096 of CAJXMI010000001.1, read as the reverse complement.
GCGAAAATAATGCTCAAGCGCCGCGGCGAGGCTGCCGCCGCTCAGGTCGACCACACCCTGATACTGCTCGCCGTCGGCCTCAGGCTGAATCGTGATCGCGAGCGTGCCACCCCGCGCCTGTTCCGCCAGATCGTTGCTGTCGGGCAATGGGCCGCGCACCCGCGCCATTGCGCGAAGCCCGCCGCCGGTCCCCCCCTGCACGAGCAGCAGGCCCAGGGGCCCGTCCGACTGGAGCTGGAGTGTCAGTGAGCCCGGGTACTTGAGCGTCGCCGACAGGAGCGCCACCGCCGCCAGCCCCTCGCCAATGAGGCGCTGGACCGCGGGCTCGTGCCGTGTCCGACTCACGACTTCGGTGAAGGCGCCGTCGAGCTGAACCACCTCGCCGCGCACGTCGGCATGCTCAAACAAAAAGCGGTGCAAACGATCGCTCATGCCATTCAGCCGTCGAGCCGGCGGCGCAGAATCTCGTTGACCTGCTGGGGGTTGGCCTTGCCGCCGGAGGCTTTCATGACCTGGCCGACAAAAAAGCCCATCAGTTTGGTCTTGCCCGCCCGGTACTGCTCAAGCTGCTGCGGGTTGCCGGCAATGGCCGCGTCCACCAGCGCCTCGATCTCACTGGCGTCGGTAACCTGGGTGAGGCCGCGGTCGCTGATGATGGTGTCGGCATCGCCCTCGCCCTGCCACATGGCCTCGAAGACCTCCTTGGCAATCTTGCCCGAGATGGTGTCATCGAGGATGCGGCGCAGCAGCCCCGAAAGCGCCTCGGCATCCACCGGGCTGGTGGCCAGATCCAGGCTGTCGCGGTTGAGCGCCCCGGCAAAATCCCCCATGACCCAGTTGGCGGCCAGTTTGGCATCGTCGCAACCGGCGGCCACGGCCTCAAAGAAGTCGGCCAGCTCGCGGCTCGCGGTCAGTACACCGGCGTCGTAGTTGGGCAGCCCGTAGTCGGCCACGAAACGCGCACGCCGAACATCGGGAAGTTCGGGCAACTCGGCGCGGACCTCGTTGATGAGGTCCGCCGTGATTTCAAGGGGCAGCAGATCCGGATCGGGGAAATAGCGGTAATCGTTGGCCTCTTCCTTGCCGCGCATGGCGCGGGTTTCACCGCGATCGGGGTCGTACAGGCGGGTTTCCTGGGTAACGCTGCCGCCATCCTGAATCAGCTCGATCTGACGCTCGATTTCATAGTTGATGGCGCGCTCGACAAAACGGAATGAATTGAGGTTCTTGATCTCGGTGCGGGTGCCGAACTCGTCCTGGCCCAGCGGCCGCACCGAGACGTTGGCATCACAGCGGAAGCTGCCTTCCTGCATATTGCCGTCGCAGATCCGCAAATAGCGCACCAGCGAGTGCATCTTCTTCATGTAGGCGACGGCCTCTTTTGCCGAACGCAGGTCGGGCTCCGAGACGATCTCGAGCAGCGGTGTCCCGGCCCGGTTCAGATCGATGCCGCTCATGGCACCAAAGCCCTCGTGCAGGCTCTTGCCGGCGTCCTCTTCGAGATGCGCACGGGTCACGCCGATGCGCTTGCTGGTGCCATCATCGAGGTCGATATCAAGATGTCCCGTGCCCACCACCGGGATTTCGTACTGCGAGATTTGATATCCCTTGGGAAGGTCGGGGTAGAAGTAGTTCTTGCGCGCAAACACCGAACGCCCGGCCACCTCGGCATCGAGGGCAAGCCCCAGGCGAATGGCAAAGCGCACGGCACGCTCGTTGAGCACCGGCAGCACCCCGGGCATGCCCAGGTCGATGGCGCAGGCCTGCGTATTGGCATCGGCCCCGTAGGCGGTCGATGCCCCGGAGAAAATCTTGGTGCGGGTGGCAAGCTGCGCATGCAGCTCGAGCCCGATGACTGCTTCCCACTGCATGCGTCGTTATCCCTCCGCACCCGGCCGCCGGCTGTGCCAGTCGGTGTGCTGCTGATAGCCGTGAGCGGCGCCCAGCAGGCGCGCCTCGTCAAAGTAGTGACCGATAAGCTGGAGCCCCACCGGGCGGCCGCCGCTAAAGCCGGCAGGCAGTGACAGGGCCGGCAGGCCCGCAAGATTGACCGCGATCGTGAAGATGTCGGATAGATACATCTGGACCGGGTCATCGGCCTTGGAACCCAGGGCAAAGGCGGTCGATGGCGCCGTGGGGGCGGCGATCACGTCCACCTCTTCGAGCGCCCGCGCAAAGTCGTCGCGAATCATCCGCCGCACCCGCTGCGCCTTGAGGTAGTAGGCGTCGTAATAACCGGCCGACAGGGCATAGGTGCCCACCATGATGCGGCGCTTGACCTCTTCGCCAAATCCCTCGCCGCGGCTGCGCTTGTAGAGATCCTCGAGATCGACGGGGTCGCTGCAGCGGTGCCCGTAGCGCACGCCGTCAAAGCGCGACAGGTTGGAGGAGGCCTCGGCGGGCGCGATCACGTAATAGACGGGCACCGCCAGCTCGGTGTTGGGCAGCGAGATGTCGCGAATCTCGGCACCCGCGGCGCGAAAGACCTCCACCGCCTCCTCAATGGCCCGTGTGACCCCCGGATCGACCCCCTCGGCCGAGAAATACTCGCGCGGCAGGCCAATCCGCAACCCGGCGAGATCCTGCTGCCCGAGGGCGGCGGCGTAGTCGGGCACCCCCCGCTCCACACAGGTGGAGTCGCGCGGGTCAAAACCGGCCATGGCCGAGAGCATCAGGGCAAGGTCGCGGGCGTCAGTGGCCATGGGCCCGGCCTGATCCAGGCTTGAGGCAAACGCCACCATGCCGTAGCGCGATACCCGGCCGTAGGTGGGCTTGAGGCCGCAGATGCCGGTCAGCGCCGCGGGCTGGCGGATGGAGCCGCCGGTGTCAGTGCCCGTGGCACCGGGCACCAGGCGGGCAGCCACCGCGGCGGCCGAACCGCCGGATGAGCCACCCGGCACCGCGGTGCTGTCCCAGGGGTTGCGCACCGGCCCGTACCAGCTGGTCTCGTTGGACGAGCCCATCGCAAACTCGTCCATGTTGGTCTTGCCCACCATCACCGCACCGGCGGCGCGGAGACGCTCGACCACGAAGGCATCGTAGGGCGGCACGAACGTATCCAGCATGTGGCTGCCGCAACTCGTGCGCACGCCCTCGGTGCAGAAGATATCCTTGTGCGCGATCGGCACCCCCGTCAGCGGGCCCGCGTCACCGCGCGCGCGACGGGCATCGGCGGCCTCGGCCTCGACAAGGGCCTGCTCGGGCGTAACGGTTATGAAGGCGTTCAGGTCGCCCGCCTGGTCGATGGCAGCAAGCACCGAGCGCGTCAGCTCGACGCTCGAGAAGTCGCCCCGCGACAGGCCTGCCGCCAATTCGGCAATGGTCCGGTCATGCATGGTGTGTCAATCCTGGGTGGAGTCCGGAGCGGTCCGGGTTATTCGATGACGCGCGGCACCAGGTAGTGGCCCTCGGCCGTGGCCGGTGCGAGCGCCTGGAAGCGCTCGCGCAGGTCGCCCTCGCTCACCTCGTCGGGGCGCAGGCGCTGGGTCATGTCCAACGGATGCGCCAGCGGCCCGATGCCCGCCGTATCGATGCCCGACAGGCGCTCGACAAACGCCAGAATGTCGCTGAGATTTCGGGCATGCACCTCGCTGTCGGCAGCATTGATGGCAAGGCGGGCAAGATGGGCAATCTGACCCACCTCACGGGCATCGATGGACATGGCTGAAACCTCCGGGAAAGCGCATCACAAGGCGACAAAACTAGCATAGAACACGGCTTGCCCAAACCCCCGGCGGTTGGTAGATTAGCCGGTCTTTTCCAACCGTTCTGGAATTTCGCAATGTTCAAGGGCATACGGGGAATCTTCTCCAACGACCTGTCCATCGACCTGGGCACCGCCAATACCCTCATCTACTCCCGCGGGCAGGCGATTCTGCTCGACGAGCCGTCGGTGGTTGCCATCCGCCAGGACCGCGACGGGGGGCCCAAGACCATTGCGGCAGTCGGGCGCGAGGCCAAGCTCATGCTGGGGCGCACGCCGGGCACCATCAAGGCCATCCGGCCACTCAAGGACGGCGTGATCGCGGATTTCACCGTCACCGAGAAGATGCTCCAGTACTTCATCAAAAAGGTGCACGAGGCGCGGTTTTTCCGACCAAGCCCACGCGTGCTGGTGTGCGTGCCCTGCGGGTCCACACAGGTGGAGCGGCGCGCCATCCGCGAGTCGGCCGCCGGTGCGGGCGCGCGCGAGGTCTACCTCATCGAAGAGCCCATGGCGGCCGCCATTGGGGCCAACATGCCGGTGGGCGAGGCGCGTGGCTCGATGGTGCTCGACATCGGTGGCGGCACGTCCGAAGTGGCGGTTCTGTCGTTGAACGGGATCGTGTATTCGGCGTCGGTGCGCATTGGCGGCGATCGCTTTGACGAGGCCATCGTCAACTACGTCCGGCGCAACTACGGCATCCTGATCGGCGAGGCGACAGCGGAGCGCATCAAACACGAAATCGGCCAGGCCTTCCCCGGCAGCGAGGTCCGCGAACTCGAAATCAAGGGCCGTAACCTTGCCCAGGGTATTCCCCGCAGCTTTACGCTCAACAGCAATGAAATGCTCGAGGCGCTGCAGGAGCCACTCTCGGGCATCGTTGGAGCGGTCAAGACGGCGCTCGAGCAGACACCACCCGAGCTGGGCGCCGATGTGGCCGAACGCGGCATCGTGCTCACCGGCGGCGGCGCACTGCTGCGCAACATCGACCGGCTGCTCATGGAAGAAACCGGGCTGCCCGTCGTGATCGCCGAAGACCCGCTTACCTGCGTGGCCCGCGGCGGTGGCCGCGCACTTGAGCTCATGGACGAAAAGGGCGCAGACCTCTTCACGAGCGAGTAATCCCCGGCTAGCCTTGCGGATAACAGCCACACGCGGGAGGACTCCACGCTATCAAGCCGCTATTTCTACAGGGCCCCTCCATTACAGCGCGCCTGGTGCTGCTGGTGCTCCTGTCCGTGGCGCTCATGACCGCCGATCACCGCGCCGGGTTGCTTGAACCGGTACGGGCCGCCCTCTCCACCGCCGTCCACCCGCTCCGGCTGGCGGCCTCGCTGCCAACAGAGCTTGTCGACTCGGCCGATCGCCAGCTTGCCAGCCGCCGCGAACTGGTCAATGAAAACCGCCGGTTGCGCGACCGTCAGGCCATCTACGAGGCACGCCTGCAGCGGCTTGATGCCCTCGAAGTCGAAAACATCCGCCTGCGCACTCTCCTCGACTCCTCCTACGACCTGGGGCGTCCGGTGCTCATCGCCGACCTGGTGCAGGTTGACCTTGATCCGTTCAGCCATCTGATCCAGATCGACAAGGGCTCGCAGGCGGGCGTACACCGGGGCCAGCCCGTCATTGACGGCAGCGGCGTTGTTGGCCAGGTCGACCGCGTGAGCCCGCTGACCGCCACGGTGCGCCTGATCAGCGACCCAAGCCATGGCCTCCCGGTCCAGGTCAATCGAACGGGGCTGCGCAGCGTCGCATTCGGCACCGGTCGCATTGATGCGCTGACCATCGCAAGCCTGCCCAACAACGCCGACATCCGCCCCGGCGATCTCCTCGTGACCTCGGGCCTGGGCGGGCGCTTTCCGTCCGGCTATCCTGTCGGCGAGGTGCACTCCGTTGTTGTCGACCCGGGGCGCCCCTTCTCACGGATCGAGGTAGAGCCCCTGGGCGCGCTGGGCCGCATCCAGGAGGTCCTGCTCATCGAGGACTCTGCGGGCGGCCCTGGCGCTGCTGAGGGCGAGTCCGCAGCGTCGGCGGACAACGCCGCGGAGGCAACCGAATGAACAGCCCCCGGGCCCAGGGCCGCGGGGTCATCACCGCCACGATTGCCGCCGCACTCGTTCTGACGATCATCCCCCTGCCTGATGCAGCCGGGCCCTTTCGCCCCCCGTGGACGCTGCTGGTATTGCTCTACTGGAGCCTCGCACTGCCCACGCGGGTGGGCGTCGGGGTGGCCTGGGTGGTTGGCCTGCTCCAGGACGTACTGCTTGGCACCCTCCTCGGCGCGCATGCGCTTGCCTTTGCGCTTGCCGCGTATCTGACCATCCAGCTCTACCGCCGGATCCGCAACTTCCCGATCTGGCAGCAGGCCATTCCGGTGCTACTCCTCCTGTTGCTGGTCAGCCTGGTACTGCTGTGGATACGCGAGCTCATGGGCGCTGGCGGTGTCGACTGGCGCTATTGGATGCCCGCCTTCACGGGCACGCTTATCTGGCCGTTGGTGTTTCCGCTGCTGCGCTTTCTGCGCCGCCACTACCAGGTGAACTAGGGTGAGCCTGGAGCTGCTACGTGATCGAACCAGCGAGCGCCGCGTGGTCCGTGGCCGCCTGGGCGTCGCGGCGCTGATCATGCTGCTGCTGTTCACGGCCATCGTGGCTCGCGTGGGCTATCTTCAGGTCGCGCAGTACGACTACTTCGCCTCGCGCTCGCATGACAACCGGGTCCGCCTGGCGCCGATCGACCCCACGCGCGGATTGATCCGCGATCGTGCCGGCCGCATCCTCGCCGAGAATCGGCCGGCCTTCAGCCTCACGATCATCCCCGAACAGGCCCCCGACATGGCGGTGCTGCTCGATGAGCTGGACCGGCTGATCGATCTGACCGACGGCGAGCGGGACGCCTTCATGAAGGCTCGGCAGCGCGCACGGAGCTTTCAGGAAATCCCCCTTCGCCTGCAGCTATCCGAGGAGGCGGTGGCCGAACTCACTGTCAACCGCCATCGCTTTCGCGGCGTGGAGGTCAAACCGCATCTGGTGCGGCACTATCCCTATGGCAAGACGGGCGCCCACGCCATCGGTTATGTCGGAAGGATCAACCAGGATGAACTGCGGCGCGGCGATCGCCGGCGCTATCGCAGCAGCAGCTTTACCGGCAAATCGGGGGTCGAGGCATTCTACGAGGAGCGTCTGCAGGGCCTGCTTGGTGTCGAGCGTATCGAGACCAATGCCCTGGGGCGGCCACTCAGCGTCCTCGACCGCGAGCCGCCTACCCCGGGAGAGGACCTGCAACTCACCCTCGACATCGAACTCCAGCGCATTGCCGAGGCCGCGCTGGGCGATTACCGCGGCGCCATCGTGGCGCTCGACCCGCGCACCGGGGGGATACTGGCGCTGGCAAGCCAACCCGGCTTCGACCCCAATGCCCTTGCCAGCGGGCTTGACCGGGAGGCGTTTCGGGCACTAAGCAATGATGCCACCCAGCCCCTGTTCAACCGGGCCATCCGTGGGCGCTACCCGCCCGGGTCCATTGTCAAACCCTTTCTGGCTCTGGCCGGTGCCGCCGATGGCCTCATCGATCCCGACGAAACCATCTTTTGCAACGGCCGCTTCAATCTGCCCAACGTCTCGCGCACCTGGCGTGACTGGAAACCCGAGGGCCACGGCCACGTTGATTTCATCCAGTCTGTCGCGCAGTCGTGTGATATCTATTATTACGAGCTGGCGCATGAATTCGGCATTGATCGCCTGCACGAGTGGATGACCCGCTTTGGCTACGGCAGTGACACCGGCGTGGACCTGCCCGGCGAGCGCACGGGCATCATGCCCTCGCGCGAGTGGAAGCGCCAGAACCTGGGCGAGCCGTGGTACACCGGCGAGACCATCAACACCGGTATCGGCCAGGGTTTTACCCTGGCCACGCCCATTCAGCTGGCTACGTCAACCGCCATGATCGCCAATCGCGGGCAGCCGGTGCGGCCCCACCTTCTGGCCACTGCCGATGCCGCGCCAGCTACCATCGAACCGCTGGACACCATTGAGAACGCGCTCTGGGACATCACGGTCGAGAGCATGGTGGAGGTTGTGCACGGTCCGCGGGGCACCGCGCGCGCCATTGGTGAGGGCCTCGACTACCGGATTGCCGGCAAGACCGGAACCGCCCAGGTCATCGGCATCGGCCAGGATGAGGAATATGACGAGGACGAGCTTGACCAGCGCTTTCATGACCACGCGCTGTTTGCGGCCTTTGCGCCCGTGGCGTCACCGCGTATCGCGCTTGCCGTTCTGGTCGAAAATGGCGGGAGCGGCTCGACAACAGCAGCGCCGATCGCTCGGGAGGTCATCCAGGCATGGCTGAGCACAACCCGTTGAGGATGCCGTGAACTGGGCCCGAGATGGCGTCAATGAGGCAGCGCGGCGCGCCTCCGGCAGCCTGCTGCAGCGGGTTTTGCGCGTTGATGCACCCCTGTTCGGGCTGTTGGCATTGCTGGCGGGCATCGGCGTTATCGTGCTCTACAGCGCATTCGGCAATCGCATCGATCCGGTGCAAAGCCATCTGCTGCGCTTGACCGCAGGCCTGGTGCTGATGCTGGGGCTTGCCCAGGTTCCCCCATGGCGGCTGGCGCCCCTTGCGCCCTGGGCCTATGCGGGCGGGCTGGTGTTGCTTGCAGCCGTCTTCATAGCCGGCGAGTCGGGCGGCGGTGCCCGCCGCTGGCTGGACCTGGGGGTCTTTGGCTTTCAGCCCTCCGAGCTCATGAAGCTTGCCCTGCCCATGATGGTCGCGTGGATGCTCTCGCGGGCCCCCCTGCCCATCACATTTGGCCGGGCGATCGTCGCCCTGAGTCTGATTGCAGCGCCCGCTGCAATGATCGGCCTCCAGCCCGATCTGGGCACGGCCCTGCTGGTGGCGGCGGCAGGACTCGGCGTGGTGTTTCTGGCCGGGATTGGCTGGCGCATCATCCTGGCGCTCGGCGCCGTGGTGGCCGCCGCGACCCCGCTGCTCTGGGTGTTTGGCATGCAGGACTATCAGCGTCAGCGCGTCCTCACCTTCCTCGACCCCGAGCGAGACCCGCTGGGTGCGGGATACAACATCATCCAGGCGCAGATCGCCATCGGCTCGGGCGGAATCTTTGGCAAGGGCTGGCTCAACGGCACCCAGGCGCACCTGGAATTCATTCCCGAGCGCCATACCGACTTCGTTTTTGCCGTTCTGGCCGAGGAGTTCGGCCTGCTGGGCGTGATCGCGGTGGTCACGCTCTATGCCGCCATTATTGCCCGAGCGCTGTGGATTGCACGCGAGGCGCAGGACAACTTCTCGCGCCTGCTGGCCGGCGGGCTTGCCTTGACGTTTTTTGTCTATACCTTCGTCAACATGGGCATGGTGGCCGGATTGCTGCCGGTGGTGGGCCTGCCGCTGCCCCTCATCAGCTATGGCGGCTCATCAATAGTGACCCTTCTGGCGGGGTTCGGTATTCTCATGTCCATCCACTCCCACCGCCGCATGTGGTCTGCGTGAACAGTCAACCTCATAGCCCCAAGCGCCTTGCCGCCCTCCTCCTGGTCAGTCTGCTGGTCACGACCGGCTGCACCTCGTTTGCCGCGGATGATCCCACGCGCGGTGAGGATCTCCGGGCGTTCGCGCAGACGGTGGCCGCCCGGCATGACCTTGATGGCGAGGCCATTGAGCGCCTGCTCATTGATGATGCCCGCCATCAGCCCGACATTATCGAGGCGATCAGCCGGCCTGCCGAGGCACTGCCCTGGCACCGTTATCGCGAAATCTTTCTGACCGAGGCGCGCATTCGCGATGGCGTGGCGTTCCGGCAGCGGCATGCCGATACCCTGGCCGCGGCGGAGGCGCGCTACGGCGTCCCACCCGCAGTCATTACCGCCATCATCGGCGTCGAGACATTCTATGGGCGCTACCGCGGGCGCCATCGGGTTATCGATGCCCTGCGCACGCTTGGGTTCGGCTATCCGCCACGGGCCGACTTCTTTCGCAGCGAGCTCGAGGCCTTCCTGGTGCTGGCTGCCGAGGAAAACCTCGACCCGCGCGAGCCGCTCGGCTCCTATGCCGGGGCGATGGGCATACCGCAATTCATCAGCAGCAGTTATCGCGCCTATGCCGTGGATTTTGACGACGACGGGCAGCGCGACCTTTTCACCAACACCGCGGATGCCATTGGCAGCGTAGGCAATTATTTTGCCCGCCACGGCTGGGAACCGGGGGCGCCCGTGGCCGTGCCAGCCCGGGTCGCTGCCGAGCTGCCGGCGCCTTTCCGCTACACCTCGCTCGAGCCGCGCCATCGCGTCCACGAGCTCACGGCTGCCGGCGTTCGCCCCGACACGCCCCTTCCCTCCGAGGCAGAGGCCCGCCTACTCCAGCTCGACGCCGGCGCCCGTCACGAGCACTGGGTCACGCTGCGCAACTTCTATGTCATTACCCGCTACAATCACAGCCCCCTCTATGCCATGGCGGTGCATCAACTGGCTGGAGCCATTGACGGGGCCATGCCGTGACGGGGCGCATGCAACGCCTTGCCCTGGTGGCCCTGCTGGGACTGCTCGGCGGCTGCACCAGCATGCTACCCGAGCCCGCTGATGGCCCGGGCCGGGTCATCGACAACCCGGCAGCCATCCCCGATGCCGTCCCGCGTGACGCGCCGCGCAGCCGCTACGGCAACCCCGACTCCTACGAGGTCTTCGGGCAGACCTATCGGGTCATGGCCAGCGCCACCGGCCACCAGGAGCGTGGCATTGCCTCATGGTATGGCAGCAAGTTCCACGGTCGGCGCACATCAAGCGGCGAGCCCTACGACATGTACGCCATGACGGCCGCGCACAAGCACCTGCCGCTGCCCACCTGGGTCGAGGTTCGGCATCTGGGCAACAACCGCCGCATTGTGGTCAAGGTAAACGACCGCGGCCCGTTCGCTGATAACCGCATTATCGACCTGTCCTATGCCGCAGCGGCCAAGCTTGGCATGTTGGGAGCCGGCACGGCTCCGGTCGAAATCCGCACGGTGACGCCGGGGGACAGCCGCCCGCGGGTACGCGATGTGGCGGCCGGCAGCGCCAGCCCGGCGCCCTCGGCCGATACCCCGGAACCCGCGCCGCAGTACTGGCTGCAGGTGGCCGCCTTCGGCAACGCCGACAATGCAAGGCGTTTTCTCGAGCGTCTGACTGGCGCCGGTGTCCGGCAGCCGGTACGGATTCAGGCAGGCCGTGATGGCCTGCACCGCGTCCGGCTTGGCCCGCTCGCCAGCGCCGAAGCGGTTGATGCTGCCAGCGCCGGTTTACGAGCTGCCAATTTTGCGACCGGGCATGTCATTATTATGGACGAGCCCACCGTTACCGAATGAGACCGCCCAGCATGCCCAGATTCCTTGCCATCGCCTTCCTGCTGCTCGCCCTTTTCTCCCTGAGCGCAGGGGCGCAGAACCCGCCCATGCCGATTCCCGCCCCTCCGAGCATTGGCGCCTCGAGTTACGTGCTCCTCGACCATCACACCGGCCAGGTGTTGGCGGAGCGCGCCAGCGAGGAACGCCGCGATCCGGCCAGCCTCACCAAGGTCATGACCGCGTTTGTGGTCTTCAGCGAGCTCGAATCCGGCAATCTTGCGCTCGACGATCAGGTAGTAGTAAGCGAGCGGGCCTGGCGTGCTCCCGGCTCGCGGATGTTCATCGAAGTGGGCAGCCGGGTATCGGTCGAGAACCTGTTGCGCGGGATGATCGTGCAGTCGGGCAACGACGCCAGTGTGGCGCTTGCCGAGCATATCGCCGGGTCCGAGGAAACCTTCGCCGCGCTCATGAATCAGTATGCCGCCGAACTGGGCATGGTGAACACGCACTACACCAATGCCGCGGGCCTGCCCCACCCTGAGCACTACTCGAGTGCGGCCGATACGGCCCGCCTGGTGCGAGCGCTGATCCAGCGCTTTCCCCCATTCTATGGCTACTACTCCGAGCGCTCGTTTACCTGGAATGACATCCAGCAATACAACCGCAACCGCATGCTCTGGCAGGATCCCAGCGTGGATGGCGTCAAGACGGGGTACACCGAATCCGCCGGCTACTGCCTGGCCACCTCGGGCGAGCGCGATGGCATGCGGCTTATCTCGGTCATTCTGGGTGCCGACACCCCTGCTGCCCGTGTCCAGCAGACCAAGGCCATGCTGAACTACGGCTATCGCTTCTTCGAAACACATCGCCTGTATGCGGGCGGCGAGGCCATTGAATCGCCGCGCATCTGGAAGGGGGAAGCCGATCAGCTGCCGCTCGGCCTGGCCGAGGATCTGCGGGTGACGATACCCAGCCGCGCCTATGAGCGGCTCGATGCCAGCCTGACCTTCAGCGAGCGGATCGAGGCACCCGTGGAGGCCGGGCAGGCACTGGGCCAGATCACCGTATCACTCGATGGCGAGACCATTGCCACGCGTGATGTCATTGCCCTCGAGACGATTGCCGAAGCCGGCATCTTCGGCCGCATTGCCGACAGTGTGTTGCTATGGATGAATTGACCAAGCAGGCCGAGGGCCTGACCTTCCCCTGCGAGTTTCCGGTCAAGGCAATGGGGCCCAGCAACGGGACGCTGGCCGATGCGGTATGGCATATCGTGACCCGGCATGCGCCAGATACCCCGGCGGATGCGCTGCGCACCAGTCACAGCCGCCACGGGCGCTTCGTCTCGGTAACGGTCACCATTACGGCCGAGGGCCGCGGTCAGCTCGACGCCATCTACGCCGATCTCAAGGCTCACGACGGCGTCCTGGCTACCCTGTGACCCCCCCGCCCGTGCGCCTCCGCGCCTGGGGGCGGGCCGACTACGAAGCCGTCTGGGCGGCAATGCGGGCCTATACCGACGCCCGAACCGCCGATACGGCCGATGCGATCTGGCAGGTTGAACACCCCCCCGTATTCACCCTGGGTCAGGCGGGCCGGGAGGACCATGTACTCGAGGCGGGCGACATCCCGCTGGTGCACACCGACCGCGGCGGCCAGGTCACCTATCACGGCCCGGGGCAGGCCGTGCTCTACCCGTTGCTCGACCTGCGCCGCCACGGCCTTGGTGCGCGCAGCCTTGTGTCCCTGCTCGAGGCCATCGTGGTGGACTGGCTCGCAAGCCTTGGCATCGCGGCGGCAGCCCGCGCGGATGCCCCCGGCGTGTACGTTGGTGAGGCCAAAATTGCCGCATTGGGCCTGCGGATCCGGCGTGGCCGCAGTTACCACGGGCTGGCGGTGAATGTCGGGATGGACCTGTCACCCTTTAACCGCATCAATCCCTGCGGCTATGCCGGAATGCCGGTTATCGATCTGGCCGGCCTGGGCGTCGAGGTATCGCTTGATACCGCCTGGGCCGAGCTCAGTGAGCGTCTGATCCAGCGTCTTGGAGGCCCTTGACCGCCACATCGGCGGCCGCCAGGCGCCGCGGTGTTCCCACGTCAAACCAGACGCCATGGTGGTAGCTGCCGGTCACCTGCCTGCGCTCGGCGGCGCGCCGAAGCACCGGACCCAGGGGGGCAATGGCCGCCGTCTGGCCGGCAAACAGCTCGGGGCGGTAGCAGGCAATCCCGGCAAAGGTAAGCGCCGGCTCGCCCTTGGGGTTTTCGACGCGGTCGCCCGCCAGGCGAAAGTCACCCTCGGGGTGATGGGCGGGATTATCGACCAGTACCAAATGCCCCAGGCCCTCGGGCTCGGCCGGCAACGAGGCAAGGTCGAAATCCGTCCAGATATCACCGTTGACCACCCAGAACGGCTGCGGGCCAAGCAGCGGCAGCGCATTGACGATGCCACCCGCGGTCTCGAGCGCCTCCGCGCCCTCGTCCGAGATCACCACGCGAAGCCCCCAGTGCGAGCCATCGCCCAGGTATTCGCGTAACCGATGACCCAGCCAGGCCACGTTGACCACCACCTGCTTGCACCCGGCTGCAGCCAGTCGCTCGAGATGCCGCCCGATCAGGGTCTGTCCGCCCACGGCGAGAAGGGGCTTGGGGCAGTGATCGGTGAGCGGGCGCATGCGCTCGCCCCGACCCGCCGCCAGAATCATCGCATTCACTGCGCCGACTCCGGACGCGGCAGCGCCGCCAGCAGTTCACGCAACTCGGCAAGGGCCGGGTACGGCGCGAGTTCACGCTCCAGATACGCCAGAAAACGCGGCGCGTCCGCCAGATAACGTGGCTTGCCGTCGCGATAGCGCAACCGGGCGAATATGCCCAGTACCTTGAGGTGGCGCTGTGCCCCCATCCAGTCGACGGCCGCCGCAAGCTGCGCGGGCAGCGCAATGCCGGCATCCTGCGCGTATTCGGCATAGCGCGCGCACCAGCGCGCCTCGGCGGCGGGCGGGAAGTCGATAAAGGCATCCCGCAGCAGGCTGACCAAATCGTAAGTGACCGGGCCCAGCAGCGCATCCTGAAAATCGATAACACCGGGGTTGGGCGTGGCCACCAGCAGATTGCGCGCCATGAAGTCGCGGTGTACCCAGACCCGGGGCTGCTCCAGCGCCGCGGCGACCAAAAGGCGACAGCTGCGCTGCCAGGCGGCCATCCAGGCCGAATCAGGCTGGACGCCCAGATGGCGGCGTACATACCAGGCCGGAAACAAAGCCAGCTCGGCTTGCAGTCGCGCCGCGTCGTAAACTGGCAGCACATCCGGCCGGGTTGCCGCCTGCAAGCGCACCAACGCCTCCAGCGCAGCCTCCATTAAGGCATCGGCATCGGCAGTGGCAGTGGCACCCGCCAGCGCGTCCAGATAGCTGTTGTCACCCAGGTCCTCCAGCACCATCACCCCGGCATCGGGGTCGGCGGCCGTCACCGCCGGGACGTGCACACCGGCCGTCCCCAGCAACCCGCCGATTCGCAGATAGGCCTGGCACGCCAGGGGTTGCTCCGGGGCGTCCATGATGACTCGCGGGCCATCTGGCGTTGCCAGACGAAAATACCGCCGAGTGCCGGCATCGGCGGCGAGGGGTGTCAGCCCGGCCGGATCCAGGCCCTGACGGGTCAGCCAGGCCGCTACCTGGTGCTGTCGCTTGTCTGCCGTTGTACCCATCCGCACTCCCCGGTGCCCCTCGGCCGCTGCATAGGGTAACCTTTCCGGCATTACGATTTGGTGCGCAATTACGGAGTCAGCGTCATTTCTGCCCATCGTCGCCCGATTACCTCGGCCATCGCGCTGGCGGCACTGCTGGCCGCGCCGCCCGCCGCCACCCAAACCGAGGACCGCTGGGCCCTCTGTGGCGCGCCCCTGCTGCCGCCCATCGCGGCGCAGCCGGGCGCCCGGGATGCCTCGGGCACCGGCATACGCATCCGCGCCGATCAGGGCGAAATGCGCGGAAACCCGCCGATGTACCAGTTCCGGGGCAACGCCACCCTTACCCGCGCCGATCAGACGCTGAGCGGCGAGCAGCTCAGCTACGACACCGGCAGTGGCCAGGTGGTTATCGAACAGGGGGCTCGGCTGCGCGAGACCGGTCTGTTAATTGAAGGACGCCGGGCAAGCTACTGGCTGGATGACAATCGTGGCCGCTTCGAGGGCGTACGCGACTACCGTATCGCCGCCGGACACCTGCAGGGCTCGGCGGAGACCATCATCCGCCAGGACGCCAGCCTCAGTCGCTATCGCGGCGTTACCCTCAGCACCTGCATGCCCGGCGCGGAGGTCTGGCAGCTGAGCGCCACGACCGCCACGATCGACAATACGAGCCGCCAGGGGCGGGCCTGGAATGCGGTGCTCTCAATCCACGATCTGCCCGTGTTCTATGCACCCTATCTGCAGTTTCCGGTGGGCGACGAACGGCTGAGCGGCTTTCTGGCACCCACCATCGGCCAGTCCACCAACAACGGCACCACGGTTTCGCTGCCGTGGTACTGGAACATCGCGCCCAACTACGACGCCACGATCACACCCACCTCGTACTGGAAGCGCGGGCTTCTCACCGATGTCGAGTTCCGCTACCTCGAGCGCTGGCTCGAGGGTGATGTCAAGGTGAGCTACCTCCCCGATGATGATCGCTATGGCGACGATCGCTGGGCGCTCGACCAGGAACACCAGCTCCGCATCGGCGACGCCCTGCGCGGTGAGCTGCACCAGCAGCGCACCAGCGATCCGTCGTACAGCGATGACTTTGGCGATGAATTCAACTACCGCTCGGCACGCTTCCTCGAAAGCGATGCCCGGCTGAGCTGGGACGACGGCCCGTTCAGCGTCTCGATCGACACCCAGTATTGGCAACGGGTCGACCCCGACGCCACCGAGAGCAGTCAGCCGCTGGCCCGCGAGCCCCGGCTGCAGCTTGACTATTCGCCGCTCGCCGGGGCCGGACCGCTGCGCTGGTCGGTTGCCGCCGAGACCGTGGAGTTCACGCATCCCGATGCCGCACGCACCCAGGGCCGGCGCACCGACCTTGCCCCCCGCTTGTCCCTGCCCTGGCGACGGCTTGGCTATTTCATTGAACCCGCCGTGAGCTGGCGCTATACCGAGTACGACCTCACGGGTGATCTGCCGGGCGACAGCTCAACGCCCGATCGCAGCATGCCAATCTACAGCCTGGATGCCGGGGTGTTTCTCGAGCGTCCAAGCACACTCTTCGAGGGCGTCTACCAGACTCTCGAGCCGCGTCTGTTCTACCGCCGCGCGCCCAGCCGCGACCAGGCCGACCTGCCCGATTTCGACAGCAGTGCGCCCACGCTCACCTACAGCTCGATGTTTCGCGAGAACGGCTTTACCGGCGTTGACCGCATCGAGGATGGCGAGCGCGTCACGCTGGGAGTGACAAGCCGCTTCATCGACTCGGTCAGCGGCCGCGAATACCTGCGCGCCTCGGCCGGGCAGGTGTTCTACACCCAGGACCGGAGCGTTGCACCGGCCGGCGAGACCGAGCGCGACCGCTCCGATGTCATTACCGAGCTGCGCCTGTCACTGCCGGCCGGCTTCTCGGCCCGGGCCGACTACCGCTGGGATCCGGAGAACAGCGGCAACACCAGCCTGCTGGCCGAAGCCGGCTGGCGCGGCGCCAA
Source organism: uncultured Spiribacter sp. (assembly GCA_913056145.1). Lineage (GTDB taxonomy): Bacteria > Pseudomonadota > Gammaproteobacteria > Nitrococcales > Nitrococcaceae > Spiribacter. The sequence continues at coordinate 2,388 of CAJXMI010000001.1, read as the reverse complement.
TGACACACTGGTCAACCTGGCCCTGCGCCAGCGCGAGGTGGACGGCGAGAGCACGCTCGAGCAGGCAAGCACCTCCCTCACCCTGCCGGTTGCCCGGGGCTGGCGCGTGTTTGCCGGCCTGGTCGAGGATCTCGAGGCCAGCGAGACCCGCGAACGCTTTCTGGGCATCCAGCAAAGCGGATGCTGCCATGCCCTGCGACTGGTCAGCCGCGAGACCCTGCAGCGCAACGCCAGTCTGGATGCCGCCGAGCTCGAGCGCGAGATCATGCTCGAGATCGAGCTCCGCGGGCTGGGCGGCATCGGTGATAGAATCCAGGGATTCCTCGATACAGAAATTGACGGTTACAACCCGGGGCGCTAACACCCATGATCCGAACCCTGATCGCCTCACTCCTTCTTACATGGACTCTCGCCACGGCCAGCGCCGATGAAGTGCCACTCGAGCGCATCGTTGCCCTGGTCAATGACGATGTGGTGCTTGCCTCCGAGCTCGAGGCCGAGCTTGCCTCGGTTCGCCTTGAGCTCCAGCAGCGCAATGTGCGCATACCACCCGACCCGGAACTGCGCCGCCAGGTGCTTGAGCGGCTCATCATGCAGACCCTGCAGCTCAACGTCGCCGAGCAGCGGGGCATCCGGGTGGATTCGGCCACGCTGGACCGGGCCGTGCGCCGGATTGCCGATAACAATCGACTCAGCCTGGCCGGCCTGCGGGATGCCCTGCTCGCGCAGGGCCTCGACATGGCCGGCTTTCGCGAACAGATCCGGCGCGAGATCGTGCTGAGCCGGCTGCGCGAGCAGGAAATGCAGCGGCGGGTGGATGTCACCGACCAGGAGATCGAGCAGTTTCTGGCACGCAACCAGGGCCAGAACCGCGAATACCGACTGGGGCAGATCCTGGTCAGCATCCCCGAGGCCGCCTCGGCGGATGCCATTGAAGCGGCTCGCGAAGAGGCGCGCGCCGTCGCTGCCCGGCTTGATAACGGCGAGTCGTTCGCCCGCGTGGCCGCGGCCGTTTCCGACGCCCGGAACGCGCTCGAGGGCGGCGCGATTGGCTGGCGCGCCAGCGCCGAACTGCCTGCCGCCGCGGCCGATGCCATTCGCGCGCTTGATGCCGGCCAATACACCGCTCCGCTGCGTACGCCGGCCGGCTTCCAGATCTATCGCGTCAGCGAGATCCGGGATCCCGATGCACGCCTGATCGAGCAGGCAAAGATCCGCCATATCCTCATCCAGACCAACGAGGTGGTGACCGCCGAGGATGCCCGTCTGCGCCTCGAGTCCCTCCGAAACCGCCTGATGCGGGGTGCGGACTTTGCCGAACTGGCGCGGGCCAACTCCGACGATGCCAACAGTGCCACCAGCGGCGGCGATCTTGGCTGGGTCAGCACGGGCAGCCTGCCCGAGGGCTTCCGTGCGGCGGTGAGTGAGCTGCCCGCAGGCACGCTGAGCGAGCCATTCCGCTCCGCGGCCGGCTGGCACATCGCCGAGGTGCTTGAGCGCCGCGAGCGCGATGCCAGCGAGGAAATCGCCCGCGAACAGGCCATTCGCGCCATTCGCGAGCGCAAGGCCGAGGAGGAAATCGAACTCTGGCTGCGCGAGCTGCGCGAGGAAGCCTACGTGGAGTCCCGCCTCGGCAACGGCAGATGACACAACGGCCCTGTATCGCCATTACCCCAGGTGAGCCGGCCGGCATTGGCCCCGAGCTGGTCGCCGGGCTGAGCGGGCGGTTTCCGCAGGCACGCCTCGTTGCCATTACCGATCCGGCCCTCCTGCGCCAGGCCGGAGCCCGGCCGCTCGCGTACGATGCCGCCGGCGGTGCACCCGCACCCGGCACCCTCGAGGTGCTGCCTGTCCCCCTCGACACGGCAGTCACCCCCGGTGTGCTCGATACCCGCAACGCCGGGCATGTCCTCACGACCCTGCGCAAGGCCGCCCAGGGTTGCCTTGATGGCACATTCGCGGCCATGGTGACCGGACCGGTGCACAAGGGCGTCATCAACGACGCCGGCCATGCCTTTAGCGGCCACACCGAGTTTCTCGCCGCGCTGACGGGCACGCCGATGCCCGTGATGATGCTTGCAGCAGGCAGCACCCTGCGGGTGGCCCTGGTCACCACCCATCTCCCGCTCCGTGACGTCCCCGACGCCATCACCGCCGACCGCCTCGAGACCGTACTGCGCATTCTGGATGCCGACCTGCGCCGCGCCTATGGACTGGCCCGGCCGCGCATCCTCGTCGCCGGGCTCAATCCGCATGCCGGCGAGGGCGGCCATCTTGGCCGCGAGGAAATCGACATCATCGAGCCCGTGCTCACGCGGCTGCGCGCCGAGGGCCTGGCGCTGACCGGTCCGCTGCCCGCCGATACCCTGTTCCCCCCGCGGCACCTGG